>CAJWEV010000012.1 GCA_913031575.1 uncultured Halieaceae bacterium
ATCTCGCACGTAGGGAGAAATGAAGCTCGATAGCACTAACACCCCCGAGTCGACAAAGAGCTTCGAGATCTCGCCAACACGACGAATGTTTTCCGCGCGGTCATCCTCACTAAAACCTAGGTTTTTGTTAATACCGAAGCGCACGTTGTCGCCATCCAACCGGTAACACAGCAATCCCATATCGTGAAGGACGCCCTCTAGCGCCACGGCAACGGTGCTCTTTCCAGAACCCGATAGTCCCGTGAACCACAATGTTGCGCCACCATGACCTAAGAGTTCACCTCGCTCCTTACGCGTGATGTCACCTTCGTGCCAATGAATATTGGTTGCTTTTTGCTCAGCCATAATCTCCCCCTCGAGTAGGCCGGAAACTGTATTCGATTTAACTTACTAAAAAAAATGGTTTAATTTGTTAATATCAATCGACTAAATGGGTAGATTGTGAGTATCGAGAGAGTGGGTACGCCGCCATGCAATTCACGTTAAAACAGCTACGTGTCGTTCGGGCCATCGATGAACTCGGCTCGACAACGGCCGCGGGTCAGGCTCTCGCGTTGTCACAGTCAGCCATCAGCTCCTCATTACAGCAGCTCGAAGAGAATGTTGGACAGCGGCTTTTTGAGCGCGTTGGCCGTCAGTTGGTACTGAACCGGTTCGGACAGTCGCTCCTACCCAATATTGTGTCACTGCTTGATCAAGCGGCAGAGCTTGATCAGCAGTTCATGGGCAATGCCATCGGCGGTGTTATTGAAATTGGCGCGAGCTTTACGATCGCTAACCACGTCATCGTAGACCCTATGGTCGATTTTCAAAAACAATACCCCAGTGTCGAAATAAGAATTACGAGTGATAACTCGCCCGGCATCACAGATCGACTTAACAGTGGTGACCTAGACTTTGGGTTGATTGAATCCCCAATCACTGATCCCACCATATGTTGCGAACCGTGGCTCGAGGACGAACTCGTCGTATTTGCAAGCCCAGATCATCCACTCGCGGCAAAAACCAAAGTATCGATGACTGATCTCGTAACTACACCTTGGGTGCTCCGGGAGAGGGGATCAGGCGCCAGGAACATGTTCAACAGCACCTTTTCAAAGCACTTGAGCAATATTGATATCGCCATGGAGTTTCGTCACAACGAGCCCATCAAACGGGCCGTAGCGAGGGCCGTTGGCATTGGCTGCCTATCGCGACGTGTGGTAGAGCGAGAATTAGCCGACGCTACGTTGATCGAGATCAACACCCCACGACCCACAAGGATGGCGCGTCGCTTTTACCTAATCAGACGGCACGCGTTTCAACTTCCGCCTGCGGGGCTGGCGTTTTGGCAGCAGTGTCTAGCCATGCATTAGTGGCGTCAGTATCATCTTCGACCCTACCAGCTAGCGAGAACCTCTCATGCAGATTGCTATCATTGTCGGAAGCCACCGGAAAGACTCTCAGAGCGCTAAGGTAGCCCGCTTCCTTGCGAGTCAGCTGAGGGGCCTTGGAGATCATAGCTGCTGGATTTGTGACCTTGGAAAAGATCCCTTGCCGCTGTGGGACGAGGAGATTGGCAGCGATGCGCCCCAATGGAGTGATCTAAAGGCTCTCGCAGAAAAAATTGATGCCGCCGATGCATTTATCATGGTTGCGCCCGAGTGGCATGGAATGGTTCCAGCCGCTCTCAAAAACTTTTTTTTGGTCTGCGGTGGTGCATCCTTCGCCCACAAACCTGCGCTTCCCGTGGGGGTGTCCGCTGGCCCTGGCGGAACCTATCCCATTAATGAGCTTCGTACGAGCAGCTACAAGAACAATCGCCTCTGTTACCTACCAGAGCATCTGATCGTGAGAAACTGCACAGTTGTCATGAACGATGATAAGGCACAAAACGACGAGGGCGAGCACAGCTACATTTCGGAACGCAGCTTGTACTGCATGAATCAACTCATTGCCTATGCCGATGCGCTAGCGCAGGTCCGTGCATCGGGAGCTGCCGACTTAACGCCCTACCCTAACGGGATGTGAGTCACCCCAAACGGCTGTAGGCGCCACCGAAAAAGACGAGTGGGTCACCTGGGTGGCTTTCAAAGTCGACGACCTCACCAACGATAATGTGATGATCGCCGCCCGGGTGAAGCGCCGACATCTTGCACGAGAATGTGGCAAGCGCCCCCTGAATCAAGGGCACTCCGCGTGAGTCAACAAAGCAGTCACCATGGTCAACTATGTGCTCTAGAGGGCGCGCGTAGCGGTTTGACAACGCTTCCTGCGAGTGTTGCAACACCGATATTCCATACCGATCACACTCGGTAAATTCTTTGAAGCACTCAGAGGTGTTCTGGATGCTCCAGAGTACCAACGCAGGCTCAAGGGATACTGCAGCAAAAGAATTAACCGTCATCCCAATCACACCACGATCGGAATCGTTTGTGGTCAAAATGCACACCCCAGTGGCGAACTTTCCCAGCGTATTTCGAAGCGCGTGTGTGTCCAAAACTTATCCCTATATCGTTGAACCCAGACTACTATTAGCGGTCTACGCACAGCGCGTCCCTTTGGGGTAATCACAGCATCGTCCAGACGGGCTGATAGCACCTACAAGAGCTTGCCAATAGTAAAGAGTTCAAACCAACAAAACGGCAGGGTCGCGGAGACTATCAGTTATACTGCAAACCTTCTACGGCGCACGACAACCAATGCGAAATAAAGAGTGTCGTACAATGTGAAATAACGAGTGTCGTAGCTGAAAGTCTAAGGAGACATTGCCATGACAAACCCGCTGAGGAGCTTGAACCATGGTTTGAGTGAAGAGCTCAACATGCTTCGCGAGATGACGCGCCAGTTTGTTGATAAAGAGCTCGCTCCCATTGCCGATGCTGTGGACCGCAACAACGATTTCCCTCATCACTTATGGCAGAAGATGGGTAATCTAGGCTTGTTGGGCATAACGATCGATGAACGTTACGGCGGCTCCGCCATGGGCTACCTGGCGCATATCATCGTGCTTGAGGAAATCAGTAGAGCGTCAGCCTCGGTAGGACTATCCTATGGCGCGCACTCCAACCTCTGTCTCAATCAGATCCAGCGAAACGGATCGGAAAGTCAGAGAGAGAAATACCTCCCCGATCTTTGCTCGGGCAAGAAGGTGGGCGCGTTGGCCATGAGTGAGCCAAATGCAGGTTCGGACGTTGTCAGCATGAAACTGCGCGCAGACCTCCATGGCGATCACTACGTTCTCAACGGCAATAAAATGTGGATTACCAACGGGCCTGACGCAGATACGTACGTGATTTACGCCAAAACAGCGCCCGACGCGGGCTCTCGAGGGATAACTGCATTCATCGTTGAGCGCGATTTCCCTGGGTTCACGCAAGGCAAAAAGCTCGACAAACTCGGTATGCGCGGCTCGAATACGGCAGAACTTATTTTCACGGACTGTCCCGTCCCCGTCGAGAACGTGCTCGGAGAGGTTAATTCGGGTGTCGCCGTGCTGATGTCGGGTCTAGATTACGAACGAGCTGTTCTGTCGGCTGGTCCCGTGGGGATTATGCAAGCCTGCCTGGACGCCGTTGTTCCCTATGTCCACGAGCGAAAGCAGTTCGATCAACCTATTGGTGAATTTCAGCTTATCCAAGGTAAGTTGGCCGATATGTACGCGTCGACGGCCGCCTGCCGCGCCTACCTGTACGAGGTCGGTCGCGCGCTCGATCGTGGTGAAGACAGTCGCAAAGATGCCGCCGCAGTGATTCTCTACACCGCCGAGGCGGCGACTAAGGCTGCGCTGGATGCCATCCAGGTCTTGGGCGGCAACGGCTACACTATGGATTATCCGACCGGACGTTTCCTACGCGATGCCAAGCTCTACGAAATCGGTGCCGGGACCTCAGAGGTTAGGCGCATGCTGATCGGCCGAGAAATTTTCCAAGAGACTGCTTAGCCACACTAGCCCCCTCGATAGGGGGATTGCTGCCCCGCCTCAGGCCCTCTACTCTTGGGTATATAAATACTTCGTATCAAGGATACAGACAGCTAACTGGGGGAATACCATGGGTGGCAACACTCGCTGGACAAAACTCAATTGGGAAGACCCTTTTGAGTTGGACGCAGAACTCACGGACACACAACGCATGGTGCAAGCATCGGCGCGAGAGTACGCGCAAGGAAAACTTGCTCCACGGGTGAATTCGGCTTTTGCAACTGAGCGCATGGATGCCGAAATTTTCGGCGAGATGGGTAGCGTTGGCTTATTGGGATCTACCATCTCGGGTTACGGCTGCCCCGGCGTTGACTACGTCTGCTATGGACTGGTTGCGCGAGAAATCGAGCGCGTCGATTCAGGGTACCGGTCCATGATGAGCGTTCAATCATCGCTCGTCATGTATCCGATCTATGCTTATGGAACAGAAGCGCAACGAGAAAAGTACCTACCTCGCCTGGCTACAGGCGAATTGATCGGCTGCTTCGGGCTCACAGAACCCGATCATGGCTCTGATCCCGGTGGTATGAAAACGCGAGCTAAAACCGTTGATGGCGGTTATCGACTGACTGGCTCCAAAATGTGGATTAGCAACAGTCCCATTGCTGATGTATTTGTCGTTTGGGCAAAGACTGACGACGGCATTATTCGGGGCTTCATTTTAGAAAAAGGCATGAAAGGCCTAAGCGCACCCAAGATCGAAGGCAAGCTCGCGCTCCGAGCCTCAATCACCGGTGAAATCGTAATGAACGATGTATTCGTGCCAGCTGAAAATTACCTTCCTAATGTCGAAGGGCTGAAGGGTCCGTTTGGGTGTCTTAACAACGCTCGCTACGGGATCGCTTGGGGTGCGCTAGGGGCTGCGGAGACCTGTTGGCAAACGGCACGGCAGTACACACTGGATCGGCAGCAGTTTGATGTGCCGCTCGCGAGCAAGCAGTTGATACAACTCAAACTCGCCAACATGCAAACGGAAATTGGTATCGGCCTCCAGGCCTGTCATAGGGCAGGCGCCTTGATGAGCGACGGTGCAATATCACCCGACCTTATCAGTCTGATTAAGCGAAATTCCTGTGGTAAGGCACTGCAAATTGCCCGGGATGCCAGAGACATGCTGGGTGGGAACGGTATCTCTGGCGATTTTCCGGTCATACGACACATGTTGAACTTGGAAGTTGTGAATACCTATGAGGGTACTCATGACGTTCATGCGTTAATATTGGGACGCAGCCAAACCGGCATATCCGCATTCTGAGGAGTTGTTGTGTCCCCCACAGACGTGTCTGCCATCGACGATGTTCGAATCGATGGCATAAATGACCTTGTTGCCCCCAACGAAATTATTAGTCGCTACCCTGTTTCTGAGGCAACAACTGCGCTAATCAGATCGACGCGGGCCAGGGTCGCAGCAATTATGCGGGGCGACGATAAGCGTCTCCTCGTGGTCATAGGCCCCTGCTCTATCCATGATTCCGAGGCGGCGCTCGAGTACGTGACGCGATTGATGCCTGTCCGTGAGAGATATGCTGACAAGCTCGAAATCGTCATGCGAACCTACTTTGAAAAGCCCAGAACGAGTCTGGGCTGGAAGGGATACATCAATGACCCTCATATTGATGGCAGCTTTGAGATCAACCAAGGCTTGGCGCTGGCCCGTGAGTTGCTACTCAGCATTAACAATATGGGCATGCCCACAGCCGGTGAATTTCTGGATACCATCACGCCCCAGTATTTGGCCGATCTCATGTCGTGGGGCGCCATTGGCGCCCGAACCACTGAGAGCCAAAATCATCGGCAGCTAGCATCAGGTCTTTCCTGTCCTGTCGGATTTAAAAACGGTACCGAAGGCAATATTCAGATTGCTGTGGATGCGATTCGAGCGGCTGGCGCTAGCCATCACTTCCTGTCCGTAACAAAAACTGGCTCAGCGGCGATTGTTAAGACCACCGGAAATACGGATTGTCACCTCATTTTACGAGGTGGACTGAAACCCAACTACGATGCAGCAAGTGTTCGAGAAGCCGAGCTCTTACTGGAAAATGCAGGTTTAAATACAGGCCTCATGGTCGACTGTAGCCACGCTAATAGCCAAAAAGACCATGCAAAGCAAATTGGTGTTTGCCAGAGCATCGTGGATCAGCGACGGGCAGGACAGTCAGCCATTCGCGGCGTCATGATTGAGAGTCATCTGGTTGGCGGCAACCAAGCCATCGCTTCGCGCAACGACCTTATCTATGGCAAGAGCATCACCGATGCCTGCCTCGGCTGGGCGGACAGTGAGATGCTTTTAACTGCGCTCGCCGACGGATAATCTGACGGACACCTGTCCTTGAGCCATTCTGGTACTTCAAAAGCTAGATGCAAAATCTAGGCTTCAGCCCACCAAATCAAAGATTGAGCTGGCGACGAATAGGTCGGCAAATTGAGTCGCGTGTCCACCTCAACCATCAGAACCCCAAACAATCGTTAGCCATAGTCTGGAGCGACAATCGGACCATCGTTTTCGTCTGACTCGATAAGCTCAATAATGGGTTGATTAAAACCCCGCTTAAGTCCTGCCAGAGAGCGTCGATTCTTACCCATCATAGGTGCTGCTGTCGCTAGCCCCAGCGCCTCTAACTCCTCGAGCGCAGCGATCCCATCCACCACTTCAAGCTCAAGCGCCCGCTCGGCGGTCAAACGCTCGCCCGTCAGCAAGCTCGCCCTAATTGCTTTTGGACTTAATTTGCTACACACCAATTCGTTCATGCGCACCGTCAGCGTCATATTGAGATCGACCTCTGGCAAACAGAAAAAACCTCGGTCAGACCTCATCACACGATAGTCGGAAGCAAGGACGATCATCGCGCCAAGACCAAAAGCGTGCCCTGTCACTAGGGAGACAACCGGAAGGGGCGCGTCCAAAAGTCTTGCCAGCACTCGCATGCATGACTCAGTGAACTGCTTATCTTCGCTCGCCATTAGATATTCGAGATCAAGCCCTTGACTGAAATTCTTGCCTTCACCCGACAGAAGTAAAACTTGGCATTCGTCATCCGCAATCGCCGCAGAGATAGCATCATCAAATTGACCCAATGTGACTGGATTGAAGCGGCCTTCGCCTTCAAACAAATGTCGGTGGATAGTCGGCATCGTATGTCCCCTACAATGGCATCATGGTCACACATACTACAGGAGTTGGAGAGTAATAAGATAAACTGCGGCAGTGATTAGAGCTACGCCCGACTGGACTTAAAATGACTAAACTTGATCAACTCGCAGCGATGAGTACGGTAGTTGCTGACACAGGAGATATCGATGCGATCTCCCAACTCAAGCCCGTTGACGCGACGACGAACCCCTCGCTTCTTCTGAAAGCTGCAGGCCTTGAGCGGTTTGCTGATGATGTAAGTGCATTGAAGGGATCCCAAAACGCCACCGATGAATTCGCTGTTCGTGTTGGCTCTAAAATTGTTCAGCTAGTACCCGGCGTAGTCAGTACAGAGGTCGATGCTCGTCTCTCATTTGACACTAACCGGACGATTGCAAAAGCGGAGAGCTTGATCGACCAATACGCTAAGCTTGGCGTTGATTCCAGCCGCGTACTCATCAAAATTGCATCCACCTGGGAAGGTATTCGTGCCGCAGCCGAACTTGAGAAGCGTCGTATTCACTGTAACCTCACATTGCTCTTCGGCTTTGAGCAAGCGCAAGCCTGTGCCGATGCTGGGGTTTTCCTAATTTCCCCGTTTGTGGGACGTATCACAGACTGGTACAAATCGAACACCAACATCAGTATCCACAGCCCAGAGCAAGATCCGGGGGTCCAGTCCGTGCGACGCATTTACACTCATTACAAAATTCATGGATACGAAACCGTCGTCATGGGTGCCAGCTTTCGCAACACCGCTCAAATTGAAGCGCTAGCAGGGTGTGATCGGCTGACCATCGCGCCTAACTTACTCAATGAGCTGGATCAAAGCGAGGGTGATTTACCAAGAGCCTTGGTGAGCGCCAAGGAACATATGGCGGCCCCTGCACCGATTGGAGAAGCTGAGTTCCGGTTTGAGCACAATGAAAGTGCAATGGCGAGTGAAAAACTAGCAGACGGTATTCGCAGGTTTGTAGTTGATCAGCGAAAACTTGAGGAAGCACTCGCTTAGACAGTACCCCAGCCTTGCAGCTAGCTGTTTACGCGGCTCTACTAAACGGCGTCAATAAAACGCACAGAGACAAAACTTTTAAAAAAAGCGCCTTGGGGCGCTTTTTTTTGTAAGTAGCTGACTACTTGAAATTAGCTGCCCGTTTTTCAAAATAGGCGGCAACGGCTTCGAGTTGATTTGGCTTATAGATAATATCTGTTTGCTCAACGGATTCTGCTAGCAGCAGCTCAGCATCGGTCGCATCACCCATGCTGTTTGAGATGCGCTTGGCCGCACGGATTGCCTCCGGATTCTTACCCGCTATCTCGTGCGCTAGTGCCATTGCGCGACTGAGCGGGTCCTCCTTGACTTCCGTCGCAAATCCGAAAGCCTGAGCCTCAACACCCGAGAACATTTCATTGGTGTAGACGAGCCGGCGAAGAATATCGTCGCGAACATTCCCTCGCCACAGTGGATAACCAGACATATCGGGCACCAACCCCCATCGCATTTCCATGACCGCACAACGGGTCTCTGGATGGATGATCTTAATATCTGAACCCGCCATGAGCTGCATCCCGCCGCCAAGACACACACCATGAACTGCCGCGATCACTGGGACAGGTAGCTGTCGCCAGCCCCATCCGAGGTGCTGAACCCCATTTGCCTTACCATGGGTCCGAGGCACCAAGTCGTTGGGGGCATCGTCACTGAGCCCAAAACTTCCAAGATCAAGACCTGCACAGAACGCCTTTCCCTCACCGCTCAAGACGATTACGCGGATACTCGTGTCATTTGCAAGCTCAGCAAGCACCGCTGTGAGGCCCTCGAACATAGCAGGATCAAGGGCATTCATCTTGTCAGGCCGATTCAAGCGGACATGACAAATACCTTCGTCGGTGAACATCGATACTCGGTCGTTCATTCCAAAGCCCTCTCTTATAATTTGCCCTAAAGCATAACGACCTGTCCGCAACGCGGCAATCTCGTATGGACGACCAGCCCGGTCTACCCAGCAAAAGACTCTTAGAACCCTCTAAATTCGTGAACAACAGCCCGCAAGAGGCCCTCAAAAGTCCATTGCATTGGCGTCCTTACGGCGTTAATGTTTTTACATACTTTAAAAATAACGGGGCCATTATGAACTCGATAGCAGAAATTAATCCGTCGATCGCGGAATCCTTAGAGCAAGCAGAAGCTATCCGTACATCGATGCAGATGAAACTAGACGAGATGCGTCGTGCCTATCATAAGGCACCAAATCCATCATTAGCCGAGCGTAAAGAACACCTAAAGCAGCTAAAGCGAATGATTGGGGATAACACAGACGCCATATCGCGTGCAATTTCACTCGATTACGGCCACCGATCAGAGCACGAAACCATGTTCGCAGAGTTCATCGGTACCGGCGGAAGCATCGACGACATCCTGAAAAATCTTAAGTCATGGATGAAGCCTGAAAAGCGCCACGTGGACGCCACAATGTTCCCGTTCGCAAGCAATACCGTTGTTCCGCAACCACTCGGTGTCATGGGTCTGATTGTTCCATGGAACTTTCCGGTGTTCCTCGCGGTTTCTCAAATCGCGACCGCTTTCGCTGCGGGTAACCGAGCAATGGTAAAGATGTCCGAAAACAGCCGTAACATCACCCGATTGCTGCAAGAGCTATCACCTCAATACCTTCCAGAGGATAAGTTGTTCTTCATTGAAGAAACTGGTGGCGTTGGCATCGAATTCTCAAAGCTCGCCTTTGATCTCATCATTTTCACTGGCTCAGGCGCAACTGGTAAGAAGGTCATGGCGTCAGCGGCGGAGAACTTAACTCCGGTGATCCTAGAGCTAGGTGGCAAGTCGCCTGCCATCATTGATCCCAATTACGACTTGTCAAAAGCGGTTGAGCGCATCATGTTTGCCAAGCAGTTCAATGCCGGGCAAATCTGCGTTAACGTTGATTATGTGATGGTACACAAATCACAGGTAGATGATTTCGTTGAGCTCTGCGGCCAATGGTTGAAAGCCAATGTCCCAACGATCGACAGCGACGACTACACGTCCATGATCGATCAGCGCGCCTACGATCGAATGATGGCTACGCTCGAGGACGCGAGAAGTTACGGCGCAAAGATCATCAATCCGACGGGCGAAGAACCCAATCCTCATACACGTAAGGTTCCGGTTCAGTTGGTAGTCGATACTTCGCCGGAGATGATCATCCGGAACCGTGAAACGTTTGGTCCCCTCTTGATGGTCATCACTTATGAGACACCGGAGGAAGTTATTGAGCATGTGAATTCGGGAGACCGGCCCCTCGCTATGTACCCGTTCACGCGAAATAAAAAGCTATCTGATCTTTACATCAACCACATAATGTCTGGCGGCGTATCGATTAATGATGCGCTACTTCACGTATCTCAACACGACCTGCCGTTCGGTGGTGTGGGTGGCAGTGGAATGGGCCACTATCATAGCAAGGAAGGCTTCATCTCCCTGTCGAAAATGCGCCCCGTATTTCATCAGGCCAACTTCACGATGAATAAATTCCTGGCGCCGCCCTACACGGGCATGAAGGACAAAATTTATCGCGCGCTGACCAAGAAGAGTTTGAAGTGAGGGTCATGCGAAGCAGAAAGGAAGACACAAAAAGGCTCCATACGGGGCCTTTTTTTACGCTCTAATATCTACCAAAACGCGGAATAGATCAGAGCCAAGATAAGCCCCACAGCGATAGCAGCGACGTTAAAGCCCTGCGTCGTGGCAAACTCAATATCGCTGAGCAATACAGGCTGTCCCGCCTCGGGATTTCGCGTTAGCTTAGCAACCAGAAGACCCAAAACAATGTTGGCGAGAAAAACGAGCCATATACGCAATACGAAGGGCATATCCGGCATCATCACCTTTAGCGCAAGACTCGCGATCACCGAACCAATCAAAACAGCATAGGCGCTGACCTCATTGGCTCGCTGGTAGAAGAAGCCCAATAGAAAGATCGTCACCACACCCGGGGCAATAAAGCCCGTGTATTCCTGAATGGTTTGGAATGCGCTCTCCATGCCACCCAAAAACGGCCTAGCAAGCACAAGGGCGATCAACATGGCGGCGAATGCAACTACCCGTCCAACCATCACGTAATGCGACTCATCATCTTCTCTACCCGCGTATTGACGGTAGATATCCATGGTAAAGATGGTGGCAATAGAGTTCATCATTGATGCTAGCGAGGACACAATCGCCGCTATCAAAGCCGCAAAGACAAGACCCCGCAAGCCGGATGGCGCCAGTTTCATTAGCTCACCGTAGGTACGATCTGATTTGTCATTTAAAACTTCTGCCGCCAGTGCGCCATCTTGTGCAAGCACAAGGGCCGCAATACCTGGTAAAACAACAATGACGGGGATCAACAATTTCAGAAACGCAGCAAATGCCAAGCCCTTTTGTGCCTCGGCAAGGCTTTCCGCGCCCAGAGCGCGCTGAATGATGTACTGATTAAAGCCCCAGTAGGAGAAATGCAGCACCCAAAGACCGCCCAAAAGCGTCCAAATACCCGGAAGATCGCCGTAGTTAGAGTGCGATTCATCAAGAATCATTATGAAGTGGCCCGGGACCTCTTTGCCGAGCCGAGCCAATCCTGACAGTGCCCCCTGGCCGGCCCCGACAGCATCCAGTGCAAGCCAAGTGATGGCAAAACCACCCAAGATGAGAATTACAACCTGAATAATGTCGGTTAAAGCAACGGCCTTTAGACCCCCGTAAACCGAATACAGCACTGCGAAAGCAGCAAGCCCAATCATGGCTGACATCACGCTAATGCCTGTCAAGCTCTCAATTGCGAGACCACCCAACCACAGTACTGCCGTCAGGTTGACCGCGGTGTAGAGCACGATCCAATAAAAAGACATCAAGGACTTGACCCCCGTGCCATATCGGGTCTGCAGGAACTGCGGCATGGTGTAGATTTCGCGCTTTAAAAATATGGGCAAAAAGTACTTGGCAACAACCAGCAACACGATCGCCGCCTGCCATTCATAGGCGGCGATAGCCAACCCGACCACATAGCCTTGACCCGACTGCCCGATAACCTGCTCTGCCGAGATATTGGCTGCTATCAACGAGGCACCGATTGCCCACCACGGCAATGTTCTCCCTGCGAGAAAGTAGTCTTCAGTGGTTTTAGTGTGACCCAAATCACGAGATACCCACTGTGCCAAACCAAACAACCCTGCGGCGTACAGCACCACAATCATCACATCAACGGTCGTCATATCGATCTCCCTGCAATTGTTCCGCTTCTGTCAATTCAACAACGCTGTGTCGTTGACTAGGTCTGCACACGATACGATCGAGTTAATCGCCGGCGTGGTGGTAAGTTTGATTTCCGAGATATCAAGGCTCATATCACCCTCGGTTGCGAGTACAAATGCTGTATTCACTCGAGCGAGTTGCAAACCCCCGTTGGCAAAACAGGCCGTCGGTACCGACTTCTGGGTCCACTCGCCCGTAGGGGCATTGAGCAACACCTTGGTGAATCGGACCGATCCAGAGCACGGGTATTTACAGTCCATTCGCAAATTCACTGGGGCTGTTGGCTTTTTCAACAATCTGAAATCGAGAACGAGTGCACCGCCGGCCTCATCCAAGTCAGTGAGATCTGTCGGGTATTCAGACTGCATGTAGACAACTGATAGCCTTTTATCAGCATCAGCAGCGCCCGTAAAAGTCACGCGTCGTGCATCCTCCTGAACCACCCGGTCGATGGCCTGAACGACAACACTTCCGGTCGATGATTGTGCCTCACTACCCGTGATTTCTACCGCCCAGTCGCTGGGATCACCAGCGAAGAGCTGCCAGTTTCCTCTCGGGCCACCCTTGAAAACCTCTTGGTCCAGGCTGTTATCTGCACCAATTAACTCTTCGGATAACTCCGACCAGGCCAACTCCTCTGCCACCGATAACCCATAACCGATCGGGAAAATAAATTCGTCAACAGGTAAATCGCGATCGAGCGCGTTCACGTCAACTGCAGGCCAGGGCATAGGCAGTTTGCCCACGAAATCAAACTGTAGGTTGTCCTGGGCGTCAGCAAGTAAGACATCGGCAACACCTTGCCCCTCGCTACCCGGCAGCCACGACACTACAAAGGCATCGCTGTCATTCAGGATGTCATTGACCCACATTGGACGTCCCGTCAAGAATACCGCCACAACAGGAATACCGCGTGCCTTTAGCGACTTTATTAAAGCTCGCTCACCTCTTTGGTCGGACCAAGCAAGCGAATAAATGTCTCCCTGCATTTCTGCGTAAGGAGACTCGCCAAAAACGATGATAGCAATATCAGCGTCCGCTTCCGTGTCTGACGTCACCGATCCACCAGCAGCTTGGATCTGCGCAGTCAGTCCGGCTGCAATCGAAGTGCCGCCAGGAAAATCTTGATTGGTATTACCCGTTCCCTGCCAACTCACAGTCCAGCCACCACTCTGCTGCCCAATATCGTCGGCACCTGGACCGGCAATGATGAACTTCCCAGCGGGCGATGCTGGAAGAACGCCACCTTGATTTTTCAGCAACACCTGCGACTTTCTCACGGCTTCCCGAGCGATGGCACGATGATCCGCGTGGCCGATTTGATCAGAGAAGTCCTCTGCGAATTCGGAGGGGCGTCCACGGTTGAATAGCCCAGCCCGCATTTTCATGACCAAAACGTGTCCAACCGCTTCGTTTAGTCGCGCGATAGAAATTTCTCCGGTCGAGACTTGATCGAGCATGTTGTAGTACAGGGACTTCCAGCTTCCTGGCGCCATCACCATATCGACACCGGCATTGATCGCCTGAGCACAGTTATCGTTTGTGCAGCCAAGTACCTCACCAACACCATTCCAGTCACTGACGACCATGCCCTCAAAACCCATGTCGCCTCTTAGAAGATCAGTCAAAATAGCCTTACTGCCGTGAATTTTCTCACCGTACCAGCTATTAAATGACGACATCACGCTCATCACGTCTTTGTCGATAGCTTCTGCGTAACCCTGTCCATGAATAGCGACCAATTCCTTAAGCGGTATGCTGATATCGCCACGGTCATCACCACGCAACGTACCGCCGTCCCCAATAAAGTGCTTAGCCGTTGAGGCAACGCCCTCATCTTGCATCGCCTCAACGATAGGCGCTACGAAAGTAGCGGCAATATCTGGGTCGGAGCTGAAGGATTCATAGGTACGCCCCCACCGCGCATCTTTTGCAACAGCAACGGTCGGAGCAAAGATCCAATCGATTCCAGTTGCCTTAACTTCCCTAGCGGTCGCACCGATGATCCTAGCCACCAGCTCTGGATCACGCGTCGCCCCCAGACCAATATTGTGCGGGAATAACGTCGCACCCATAACGTTATTGTGCCCGTGTACCGCATCAGTTCCCCAGATGATCGGTATGCCTGCGCTACCTGCAGAGGCGTCAATCGAGGCATTGTAATAGGTGTCGGCCAGATCAACCCAATCTTGAGGGGTGGCGTACTTGTCCCCTCCGGGAAAGCCTCCACCACCGTTCAGCACACTCCCTAGCCCATATTTTTTTACATCATCTGCCGTGAGGCCACGAATCTCACCTTGAATCATCTGCGCGACTTTCTGCTCGACCGACAGCTGCTCAATAATAGCTGCCGCGCAGGTAGCCATCGATTCCCGATCTGAAGCCACCGGTGCGCAGCTCAGGTCGATGTCATCATCGCCCCCCGGACCTTGGCACCCAGACGTGACCACAGTCGATAACAGTAGGCCCAACAATTTGTAGCGTGATCGCACGTGACTTCTCCAGCCGTCTATTCTTACGTTCTTCTTCTCTTGCGTTCTTCTTCATTTAGTCTCTGATATCTGACAGCGTTAATCGATCTATCGCGCAAAAAATCACAGAGACGCACCCCGGGATTGCCAGAAAGCCCATGCGCCCTCGGGATAATTCAATCGAGTCAGTAAAATACTGCTTTGACCACCCCGCATGCACGACGTTTGCGACGGTAGGGTCGCCAGAAGGGGTCAAATGGATAACGCATCGGATAGCACTTGCCCCTGTTTTATGGCCCCTAAAATTTCAACTGTTTACGCGTAACGGAGCCGGTGTTGTGCCCCAATATTGCATACGGTGCAGGAGCTTCCCATTTACCGCACCGATATCCCGACTTGTCTCATGCCACCTGTCCTACCGCTAGCGCTCATGGGATGTTAGCGTCTGAAAAATATTTCTAACCAATAACTAGTCGGGGTTACTCCAAACATGGATCGTCACTTGTTTGCTAAGAAACGCGTATCGCTCGCGGTGTCAGTTGCGCTGGGCGCGGTTGCTGCTGCACCAGTCGCCGCGCAGCAAAGCGAAAACGCTAATGATCAGGTAATGGAAGAAGTCGTAGTCACAGGCATCCGGTCAAGCCTAAAGCGCGCGATGGACACCAAGCGAGACGCAACAGGTGTTGTGGATGCGATCACCGCCGAGGATATTGGTGACTTCCCCGATACGAACCTCGCAGAAGCACTGCAACGGATTACCGGTGTTGCTATCGATCGTGACCGCGGTGAAGGCGCTCGCGTAACCGTTCGTGGATTCGGGGCTGACTTTAACCTTGTAACGCTGAATGGCCGTCAGATGCCAACGCACAGTGGTTTCGGTCGTTCCTTCGATTTCGGTGATATCGCCTCAGAGAGCGTATCGGGCGTTGAAGTATACAAGACCGCTCAGGCAAGCATTCCGACGGGCGGTATTGGTGCCACCATTAACGTCCTGACCGCAAAGCCTCTCGACAACCCTGGGCTGCGCACATCAATTAGCGCCAAAGGTGTTAAAGATCAGAGCTCCTTCACGGGCGACGAGTGGACACCTGAAGTTGCATTCCTGGTTTCGCAGACGTTCATGGATGACACCGTTGGTATTTCGGTCACCGGCAGCTTCCAAGAGCGTCAGTCAGGTCAGGCATCCGCGTCTAACGGTAACTGGCTGGAGCGTGATGGCATTGGCATCCCAGACAATGGACAGCAAATCAATGGACCCTCAGAGGGCGATATTGTTGGCCTCCCCCAGCAGCAAACCTACTCGCTTGACGAGTGGGATCGTGAGCGAACAAACGCTCAGGTTACCTTGCAGTGGAGTCCTATTGAGACGCTGACAGCAACTCTCGACTACACCTATGCTGAGCTCGATCTGCGTCATACTGGAAACAGCATGTCGGTCTGGTTCAGCCCAACAGGTCAGTCAGGCAACTGGATAAATGAAGATGGTGTTATAAGCCCTTTGGTTTACACAGAGACGAATAACCAACCCGACTTTTCAATGGGTGCCTTTGTTGATGCATCGATCAATGAGCGAAAATCTACAGGCTTTAATCTTAAGTGGGATCCGACAGATCGATTAAGTCTCGAGCTTGATTACCACGATTCTGAAGCGACTCGAACACCCAACAGCCCGTTCGGTAGTTCAGGTCAGATCTCCATGTCTATTTTTGGGCGTGAACTGACTTCGGTTGATTACCGCAACGAATTACCCATTCTGACGCTGGGTATGGCCGAGCCGATTTCACCGGACGATCTGCAAATCTCTGGCTCAGTCTTTGGTAATAGTTGGGCTGATATGGGTATCGAGCAGGTACAGTTCGATGGCAGCTTCCAGCTGACAGACACCCTGACGATCGACTTTGGCGCTGCTCAAACAGAAGTCGACAACTACACCGCAGGATCAAATGTTCAGCGAAACACCTGGGGCCAAAACCAGACGTCGGCATTTGGTAGCGTTGCGGACCTTGTTATTCCGGCCTCGCTGGCGGGTGTCTACAGTGAATTGGCTGGCGGTAATCAGGTAAACAACAACTTCTTCATGGCGAATATGGAAGATCTCGCGCGTCGTGCGGAGTTCCTCCAGAATCTGCCCGAAAGCGATCCCATGCATCTTGCGCAAGCGAGTGACGGTGGTGACTGTGGGACTGGATTCTGCGCTAGTTCAACACCAGACAGCGAAGATTTCTTCGAAGAAGATAGTGTGGCCGCCTACTTGCAGCTCAACTTCACAGGGGAAATTCTCAATCGCCCCTTCAATGTTCGCGCAGGCGTTCGTCACGAGGAGACCGAAGTGGTTTCTAGTACCGCAGCGCAGGCGTATGACCGCGTTGAGTGGCGCTCAACCAACGAATTCGAAATCATTCGTGCCGAAGGAAGCGTACCTTCCGCCCTGGCAGGTGAATACGACTTCACTCTACCCTCGATAGACTTCGATATGGAGTTAACGGATGACCTCGTGCTACGCGCGTCTGCGAGCCAAACGATTGCACGCGCGGGTTATGGGTCGCTGGTTGGCACATTGAATCTGCCCACCATTACTCGTGTCGACCAGGGCATTCCCGGCGAGGCGATTGCATCTGTGGGTAACCCAGGTCTACTTCCTTACGAATCTGACAACTTCGATCTCTCACTTGAGTACTACTACGGCGATGCAAGCTACATTTCTGCCGGCTACTTTGATAAGGAAGTCCGCAACTGGATCGCAGGTGGTGTTTTAGAAGATGTCATCCTGAATGACCAGCTAGCGAGTCCAGGTCTCGGTCCATTGTATCAGGAAGCGGCTGCGGCACTTCAGGCACAAAACGGCGAGTACCCTGGCAATGCTGAGATCCGCGAGTACATCTTCGCAAACTTCGCGGATCAGCCAGGTGTTGATGCGGCAAACCAGGTTATTACTGGTGTGGTTGGCCGAGATGATCCTGTCCCCTTCAACGTCAACACGCTCACTAACAGTGACCGTGATGAAAGTATCGACGGATGGGAGCTGGCTTGGCAGCACAATTTCTGGGATACCGGTGTTGGCTTTATCGCTAATATGACTATCGCTGACGGCTCTGCGACTTACGTCAACGAGCAAACCGGTAGCCAGTTTGCACTTTCAGGCCTATCTGATACGCGAAACTTCGTACTCTTCTATGATAAATACGGAATCCAAGCCCGTGTGGCGTACAACTGGCGTGATGGCTACTACACTGGGGGCGATATAAAGCCTGGCTACCAGACAGAATACGAGCAGTGGGACGGTAATATTACCTACGAGGTCTCTGATGGTCTGGTGGTTTTTGTGGAAGGTATCAACATCACAAACGAAACGTTCCGTTCACACGGTCGTAGCGTCTATCAGACGTATGGCGTCGGACAGATTGGTGCACGCTATAATGTCGGCTTCCGTTACAACCTCTAACATCGAGCGAATGTTGCTCTTAGAAAGCCGCCCTCGGGGCGGTTTTTTGTTTTTGTAGAAACAACAAAGTCTTACACTCGATATCGAAACCAAAGCAGCCATTTCATATGAGCGAGCGAATGCAAAAAGTTATTATTGTGGGGGGCGGGTCGGCCGGTTGGCTAGCAGCCAACATCCTTGCTGCGCGTTTTCAGGCAGGCGGCAGTGGCATCGCCATCACCTTGGTCGAATCACCCAACGTACCAACAGTGGGTGTGGGTGAAGGCACATGGCCTTCAATGAGAACAACGCTTAAGAATATCGGTATCGACGAAGCAGACTTCATCAGGCAATGCGACGCCTCAATGAAGCAGGGTACGTGGTTCAAGGACTGGATCAACCAAGACGACCAGCCCTATTACCACCCCTTCTCGCTGCCCGAGGGCTTTGACACGGTAAACCTCGCTGAACATTGGCTGAACGGTGAAGCCGGAAATATATCGTTCGCAGAAGCGGTAACGCCGCAACATGCGGTCTGCGAGCTGGGACGTGCACCCAAACAAATTGGCGTTCCGGGCTATGCATATACCGTCAATTATGGATATCACCTCGATGCGGGAAAGTTCGCTGCCCTACTAACTGAGAACGCCGTGTCGAAGCTTGGTGTTACTCACATCGAAGCCGATGTAATTGGAGTACTCTGCGATGCTGATGGGTATATCAGTGCGATAAAAACTGAGCAAGCCGGCCACATCACGGGCGATCTTTTCATCGACTGCACCGGCTTCAAAAGCATGCTGCTAGGCGAACACTATGGTGTTTCGTTGAAGTCCCAGCGCCAATACCTCTTCAATAACGCCGCCTTAGCCTTGCAAGTACCCTACGAAGATGACGACGCTCCAATCGCTGCAACAACGCACTCCACAGCGCAGCGGAATGGGTGGGTTTGGGATATTGGACTCCAGCATCGCCGAGGTGTGGGTCATGTGTTTTCAAGCGACTATCAGTCAGTCGGCGAAACCGAAGAAGTTCTTGATCAGTACCTAAAGTCTACCGGGCGAGCAACGGGACTAGATGGATTAGCTCCCCGGCTACTCAACTTTGAACCAGGCTATCGCGAACGTTTTTGGGTCAAGAATTGTGTGGGCGTCGGCTTATCAGCAGGCTTTATTGAGCCGCTAGAAGCCTCAGCGCTGGTACTGATCGAACTCAGCGCATCGGCGATAGCAGAGCAGTTACCTCATGATAGAGCAACAATGGCGGTCGTGGCTAAGCGCTTTAATCGTGAGTTTTCCAGTCGCTGGGAGCAAATTATTGACTTCCTAAAGCTTCACTATGCGCTGTCTCAACGAACCGACTCACAGTATTGGCGAGATAACCGGGACGCTGAATCTATGCCGGAGACATTGGCGGAGAATCTTCTTCTGTGGCGATCACGGGCGCCTTGGTATTATGACGACAGACGAAATGATGAAATGTTCCCGTCTGCAAGTTACCAATACGTGCTTTACGGTATGGGCTTTGAATCAGCGGTAAATGCCTCGCAGCTAAGGAATAACCAACACCAGAGCGAAACGGCGCTACGGTTCTTTGCCGAGGTAAAGAAGAAAGCACAGCGATATGGCCAGCACCTTCCTCCTAATCGATTTCTAATGCATCAAGTGCAAGAAAAGAACTTCGCGGCGATTTAAGGGACAGACATTGAGTAATATTCAAAAGTTAAACAATGTGCAGCACGCGCAGGTACGCATAAAACAATCCCCCTGCGTCTCCGATGAAATCATGTTCTCGCCTGTTTACACCAGCGAAATGCGCGCGTTGCAAAGTAACTTCCCGCTCATGTTTTACAAAAATCCGCAGGAGAACACGTTTCAGCCCATTGCCCTATTCGGGTTCGAGCAGGGAGAGAATCTCTTTATTGACGATGAGCAGTGGCACTGCCAGTACATCCCCATGCTGGTTCAGCGGGGCCCCCTCATGATAGCCGTTGATGGTCAGACCGACACGGGAGAGCCCGCCCGAGTGGTGGCCATTGACATGGACCACCCCAACATTAGTGAAACTGAGGGAGAGCCACTTTTCCTCGAGTTTGGTGGAAACACGGAATATCTTGATCGCTTGGCGACGATGCTCGAAGGGATTCACTTAGGGCATACGACGACGCCCCAGTTCGCTGAGGCTTTGGCGCAGCACGGTCTAATCACATCAATTACGCTAAAGATCACTCTACGCAACGGACAGGATCATGCCCTAGAGGGATTTTATGCAGTGGATGATGAAAAACTACAGGTACTCAACGATGAAGCCACTACAGACTTACATCGCCGTGGCCATTTGCTACCCGCGTATATGATGATTGCCTCTCAATCGCAGCTCAAGCGCCTGATCGACCTCAAAAATCAAAAGGTTATGGGTTAACGCCTCATGCCCGCCTGTAACGAAGCGACACTGATTACCGAAGTAGACCTGCCAGCCGGATCGCCGCCCCCAGATGTCTTACTAACTTCCGATACGCCCTGGGTTGCGCGAGGCTATCTGAATGAATGGCCCATTGTTCAACACGCTGCAGACAGCACTGAAAAAGCACTCGACTATCTAGCTAGTTTCTATCAGGGCAGGCCCATCAATGCCTTTCTTGCAGATCCGGAGTCCAAGGGACGCTTTTTTTATAACGAAGATGTCACCGGTTTTAATTTCGTACAGGTGAATACCCGACTAGATCAGGTCTTTAGCAAGCTCCTATCACTTAAGGACGAATCAAACCCACCATCACTTTATGTTGGGTCAACACAGACCAATGTCTGGCTACCTGGCTTCAACGAAGCACATGCACTGCCGATGGCCCTTCCAGGCGTCATGATCAGTCTGTGGATTGGTAATCAATCTAAAGTTGCCGCGCATTTTGACTTCCCGCGCAATATTGCAGGCTGTGTCATCGGGCAGCGCAGATTCACCCTATTTCCACCTGATCAGGTGGCCAACTTGTACGTCGGTCCATGGGATCTTACCCCCGCAGGCCAACCCATCAGCATGGTGGACTTTGACAACCCGGATTACGAGCGATTCCCGCGATTTGCAGAGGCTGAGCGTAACGCTCTTGTTACCACGCTAGATCCAGGTGATGCCATCTACATTCCCAACATGTGGTGGCATCAGGTCGAATCTTTGTCAGCCATTAATGGACTGGTGAATTTCTGGTGGCAGGAAACGCCCGGAGTTTACGGCTCACCGACCGAGGCCCTGAAGCATGCTTTTCTAAGCATCCGCTCTCTGCCACTTCATCAGCGCAACGCGCTAAAATCATTGTTTGATCACTATGTATTTGCCGAGGACACTCAACACCTCGAACATCTGCCAGAGGCGAGCTGGGGTCGGCTAAATACGGTCTCAGATTCACTAGCCCGTCAATTGCGGGCGGAACTGACAAATTCATTGAAACGGTAAGAGTGGAATGTCTGAACGGAAAGTGGAACGCGTAGTCATTGCCGGTGGTGGGACGGCTGGCTGGATGGCAGCCGCTGCCCTATCGCGTCTCGTTGGTCGAGAGCTCTCCGTTACCCTGGTGGAGTCTGAAGAGATTGGCACTGTCGGGGTTGGTGAGGCGACCATTCCCAGCATACTGACGATCAATCGATTGCTTCAAATACCCGAACCCGATTTCATCAAGCTGACCAGCGGCACCTTCAAGTTGGGTATTCGCTTTGAGAACTGGCGAACAGAGGGCGAAGACTACTTCCATTCATTTGGTGATACCGGGAAAGGTTCATGGGCGGCAGGGTTTCATCACTTCTGGCTTCGCGCACAAGAACTGGGGCTTGCCGAGCAGTACGGCGAATACTGTCCCGAGCTGAAAGCTGCCGAGGCGGAGCGCTTTGCTATCACCAGTGAAAACAGGCTCAACTACGCCTATCACCTCGATGCGTCAAAATATGGCATGTACCTGCGCAAAATGGCGGAGACCTCTGGCGTTACTCGCGTTGAGGGAAAGATCAACCAAGTCGACACCTGCCCCCACGATGGTTTTATCGAGGCACTGGTGCTCGACAATGGTCATCGCATTGAGGGCGATCTCTTTATCGACTGTACGGGATTCAGAGCGTTGCTGTCCGAGGGTACATTGAGAACGGGCTTCGATGATTGGAGCCACTGGTTACCTGCGAATCGCGCATGGGCAGTCCAAAGTGAACTGTCAGAGCACCCCAAGCCTTACACCAGAGCAATTGCCCATAAAGTGGGCTGGCAGTGGCGGATACCGTTGCAGCACCGTGCCGGTAATGGTCTGGTCTACTGTAACGACTTCATGGATGAAGAGACGGCCCGGGAGCTACTGCTCGAGAACGTGCCGGAGAAAACTCTCGTTGAGCCACGTCCGATACGCTTTATAACGGGCCAAAGAAAGCAGTATTGGAATAAAAACTGCATCGCCATTGGCTTGTCGAGTGGCTTCATCGAACCTTTGGAGTCGACCAGCATCCATTTTATTCAGAACGGCATTATGTGGCTGTTGCTCATGTTTCCCGATCTTTTTATCGAAGAGAGTACGGTGCGCGAGTACAACACGAAAATGCGATCTGAAGCCGAGCACATTAGAGATTTTATTGTTCTGCATTATGCGCTCAATGAACGACAAGGTGATCCCTTCTGGGATCACTGTCGAAACATGGAGTTGCCGGACTCGCTTAAACACCGGATGAAGCTGTTTGAGCGTTCAGCCCGTGTCTTCAAGCCGCAAGACGACGTCTTTGCAGAGAACTCCTGGGTGCAGGTCATGATGGGCCAAGGGCTCACACCGCAGGGATACCACAACATTGCACAAGCGATGTCCGCCGAGCAAATGACTGCATTCTTGAAAGGCATTCAACACGAAGTCGCTCAAACCGTTGCGAAACTGCCGCAGCATGGGGCGTTTGTAAATACGTTGATACAGCACGCGAAAGTCTGATCCGCTCTCCTTATTTCAACTTTTATCTTTGCATGGCGTCTGCGGTGTTAGACAAGATGCTCTGTCGTACACCCATTGTTCGCTGCGCCCATCTGAGGCCTTAAGGAAAATCCCGGCGCGATGCTTTGGTGTAAATTGCCAAGCAAAAAAAAGCCGAGCAATTGCCCGGCTTCTCAGTCAGTCTGCGGTTTAGCGTGTCAGTAGGTAGTTCCACCAAACGCCGTCACCTGCTTCAACAGTTACCGACATTGTGCCGTCTTCGTTGAGGTAGGCGTTGTAGGTGATGCTAGCTGGCACATCCGCTGCAGATCCGATCTCAGCACCGTTAATCGCCTTTGGAAGGCCGATGTACGCACCAGCACCATTGAGCGTCAGAGTTTTTGCATCGCCATCATAGACGAAGGTCGCGTCAGCAGAACCATCGTGCGGTGCCGCTGGAGCGCCACAGCCTTCGGTCTCTACACCCTGCCACGGCTCAAGCCATGTCTCATCGCCTTGCACGTTTTCGAATGAGCCGCTGTCACCAAACACGTAAGCGTCATCGAAGTAACAGGCACGCAGCGTTGTTACCCCTGCATCGTTACTCCACCATGAGACATCAAACTCAGCAGGACCTACACCTAAGGACCCGTCAGAATCCGCCATGTACCAAGTACCAGCAATCGGTGACGGACCTGCAGGTTCCGCGATCTTGATGATCTTGTAGTTCCACCACACGCCAGCACCTGCTTCGACGGTGACGTACATAGAACCGTCTTCCTGTGGGTGCGCGTTGTAGGTAATGCTCGCTGGCACATCGGCAATGGAGCTGATTTCTGCACCATTAATCGCCTTAGGCAGCCCTACAAATGAACCCTCGCCAGAAATCTTCAGCGTACCCGCGTCTTGATCATGGGTCCACGAACCAGGCACGGAGCTGTCATGCGGTGCTACTGGCGCGCCACACTCCTCACCGCCGCCCGACTGCCAAGGCTCGAGCCAAGTCTCACCTTGGTACTCGATACGGAAGCTGCCATCTGGGTTGAAGATGTACTCGTCATCGTAGTAGCAATCTCGCAGTGCAATCACACCGTCATCACCGCTCCACCAGGAGACATCGAACTCAGCAGGACCGACACCCAAGGAACCTGCTTCGGGGGCAATCACCCAGGTACCCTGGAATGGCGATGGGGGTGGTGGCTCAGCCGTCTTGATGAACTTGTAGTTCCACCAAACGCCCGCACCTGCTTCAACAGTTACCAGCAGGGAACCATCTTCTTGCTCGTAAGCATTGTAGACAATGCTGCCAGGGGCATCACCCAGTGAGGATATTTCAGCACCGTTGATAGCCTTTGGTAAGCCCATGTAAGACCCTTGACCATTGATGGTCAGCGTTTGAGCGGCTTCATCGTATTCAAACGTCGCAGGGATAGAAGCATCGTAGGGTGCGACAGGCGCGCCGCATTCTTCACCACCGCCCGACTGCCAGGGCTCCAACCAGGTTTCGTCACCCAAGACATTGCGGAAAGATCCATCACGGCCGAAGACGTACTCGTCGTCGTAGTAACACGCACGCAACGCGATTACTCCGTCGTCACCGCTCCACCATGAAACATCAAATTCCGCAGGGCCTACGCCAAGTGAACCAGCCTCGGGTGCCAGCATCCAGGTCCCTAGGATGCCAGTATCTTCAACTTCCTCACCAGCCAGCCGCTCTAGTCGGATATTTGCCACTTTCAGCGACTTACCGCCCTGTTCACCGTTTGGTGACAGTACTAGGAACGCTTTGACAGCACCCAAGTTCAAACGTCCACCTGGAGGGTTGTTCTGTTCTGCATTAGTGGAAAGCAGGAGATCCGAAATCGGGATCTCGAAGCTCTTCCAAGTACCAGCAGCGTAGCCACTCAGGTCAAGCTCTATCGGGCCAGTACCCTGCGGATAATCATTCTCTACCTTGTAGATAATGCCATCGGCGACCGTCTCTGCAGATAAATTAATGTCGAACTTCAATTTACCGCCAGCAGAATCACTCAGATCAAGACCTTGGTCGTCCTTGATAAACCATGCGCCACCAACACCGTCACCGAAGTTCACTTGCACCGCGTTAGGACCGATGGCGTCATCACCTGTTGGAACAACTGACCAAGTCACTTGGTTTGATGTGTTGCCGTCACAGTAGTCTGAAGCAAATGCGTTCTCGGCCGATACCGCACAGATACCGGGCGACCACGCAGAGCCCGCCTCACCATTTTCATCTAGTACCGTGATCACAAGATCATCAGTTGCGCGTGCTGGAGCAGAAATGCCGCAATCGCCGTCTGGCGTACCACACACTAACCGGATATTGTCCAACTGCAGGTGGGCAGCAGCACTCGGCTCGATGACCACAAGATTCTGAACAGCACCCAAAGCAAGCGTTCGCTCACCACGGTTAGCAAGGATCTGATTGATCGATGCACTGTACGAGAACCACTCGTTCTTAGGCATGGCCGAGACATCAAGTGTCACACTGCCAAGCGCAGGATACCCACTATCCATTTTGATCGAGATTGTGCTGTTGGGTGCAGTCATTGAGCTGTCGATGTACATATCAAACTTCAGCTCGCCGCCACCACGGTGACCGTATACGTCAATGATTTTGCCATCGGCCGCGTTGATCACGACGTTACCGCCGCCATCACTCATAACATCGAGCACGTTACCTCGGCCTTCAACAGCCACTTCCGAAACACTGATATCAATTGCGCCTTCGTTGTTCCAGCCAACAGCCGCCTGTAAGTCGCGTGTCACGTCGCCTGTGAGGAAGGTCCACGCCAGAGGACCAACAGAATCAGTGTAGATGTCTGTCGTAACGACCTCAGGGCTCTGTGCATTGGGAGACTCGACCGAGCGGTCAGCAAGGCTGTTACAGCCGACGCCGTTCGATGTCGCGTAGGAGCACTCATAGACACGGATGTAGTCGACAACCATTTCGCCGGGAACAGCTGTTGGGTCGAGTTCAACGCCTGGACCAATACCACCCACTGCAAGGTTCACTATGAGGTGAAATTCTCGATCGAAGGGTGCAGAGGGGTCACTCGCCAACTGATAACCGTTCGTAGCGTCCTTGAAGTAATAGCTGTAGTAAACGTCTTTGTTTACGGTTCTGAGGTGCTCGCCGTCAACGAACCAACGCAGATAATCACCTGACCATTCAAGCGAGTAAGTATGCCAGTCGCTACCATCGTCGACATCGGCGCCTTCACTCGTAATTTGGTTGAGAGGCCACTCGAAACCGTAGTGAGCAGCCATGAATACGCCCTGATTATCAGTGCCCGCATTCACCACTTCCATAATATCGATCTCACCACCGGCAGCCCATGTGCCATAAGTCGTGTCCGTCGGCATCATCCACACAGCTGACCACATACCATCACCCGGGGCAGCTTTGGCACGAATGTCGACACGGCCGTATTTGAAATCAAACTTACTAAGCGAACGCATGCGCGCTGAGGTGTACGCACTGTTACCCGCATCTTCCTGACGAGCCTCAATCACAAGCGCAGTTGTATCGTCGACTTCCTGGATAGATGCATTTTCAGCTTGGTAATACTGCAGTTCATAGTTACCCCAACCTGGCAGCCCATTATCGCTACCGTCTCCCAGTTGGAACGTCCAGTTACCAGAATCCACCGCGCTGCCGTCGAATTCATCAGACCAAACCAGCCTCCACTCTTCTTCTTCCTCAAGGTAAAACGGCTCGACGTCAGGAGCAGTTGCACTACCCCCGCCACAGGCGTTTAGGAGAGCTGCCGCAAGGCCGATGCCAACGAGACGGCCATGACGATACAAGCGATCAAACATGAGTAACCCCAATTAATTGAATATTTATTTAGATTTAGCAGAGTGCTTTATCCCACATCAAAGAACAGCACTTAATACAAACACGACGATAGGGACTTACAGCAAGACAAGTGGGAAAGCGCTTAAATACGCCCTATCCCATGAGGTCTTGGACAGCAGATCGGTAGTTTCGACTGACTTTCAGACTAACGTCATCATCAAGGTGGAGAAGGCACTCGCCCTTAGGAATAGCATCGACCGAGCGAACCTTCTTAAGATGCACAATGGTAGATCGGTGAATTCTTACAAAATCTGACGTGAGCTTTTTTTCAAGCTCTTTCATAGTAGACCGGAGGATGTAGGTCTCATTGCCAGCATGAACGCACATATAGTCCCCGGCGGCATCGATCCAGTCGATCGTCTCGAGTTCAACTAGATGGGTGTGCGGTCCGTCTTTGATCGGTAACCGCTTGGGTCGCTCCTGGATATCACCAGCAAGCAGCTCACTTCCACCTTCAAGACCGGCAATGGCTGCTACTGCCGCCTCCTTTCCGCTCTGCAGCGCCACAGAAAGCAAACGGTCTCGCGCGCGCAGGACGGCCTCACGAACGCGCTCCGCCTCAAATGGTTTCAATAAATAATCAACCGCGTTGGCTTCAAAGGCTCGAACTGCATATTCATCATAAGCAGTGGCAAAAACCACTACGGGCATGACGTCACTTTGACAGCGCTTAACCACATCTAGCCCGTTGAGGCCCGGCATCTGGATATCTAAAAACATGAGGTCGACAGCCTGCTTTTGGAGCTCAGCCAACGCCTCTCGACCACTGCGGCAGCGTCCTACCAGCTGCACATTGGGGACTGACGCCAATAGTGTCTCCATATAGTCGAGTGCCAGTGGCTCGTCATCGACGATTAAGACTCGCAGCGCTTCTCTCATTTTTGCTCACCTCTAATCGGCAAGTGTAACGCAAGTTTTAAACCACCTAATCGCGAGGTCGATGCGTTGAAGCTGAAGCCATCACCGTATATGTTTTCTAGACGCTCTGCCGTACTGCGCAGTCCAAACCCCGGTGTCTCGAATAAATCCGAGAGTTCCGGTTGTTTTTCATCTTCTCCTGAGCCGCTGTCTTCAACACTTAATACTAACGCTTGGTCCGTTAATTTTGCCGTGATGAGAATATGCCCCCCCTCTTCGGCCCGGCCAATGGCGTGCTTGATCGCATTCTCCACCAGCGGTTGAAGCAGTAGGCTGGGGACCCGTATGGGAAGTGCACGAGGATCAATCTCTTGCTCAACGAGCAAGCGGTCAGAAAAGCGCACCTGCTCTATCCTCAGATACAGATCGAGCGCCTCGATTTCATCCCTGAGCGGGATTGTAATGTTCCTGTCGGATTCAAGAGAGAACCGAAGAAAAGTAGACAACTCATTAATCATGCTCTGCGCATCCTGGCTGCGCTGAGTGCTTACTAGCGATGCAATCGAATTAAGGGTGTTGAATAGAAAATGTGGGTTCAATTGATAGCGGAGCAATTTCAATTGTGCTTCTCGTGCTGCTGACTCAGCTGAGACCAGCTTGAAGGCTTCTTTTCGTCGACCCGCTTCGAGTACTAGCAGCGTCTCTTTCTCTCCCTGAAGTAGCTGTGCAAATTTTACGAGGTGGTATAGCAGAACCCACGCGAGAAAAACGAAAAGTGATGCGAAAAACCAGCCACCGAAATCGCCCCACAAGCCTGTCTCATCTGTCAGCAGCATCAGTAACTGCAAGCGGAAAGCGGTCCACAGGGCTGCGCCAACAATTGTGAGTAAACTCGCGATAAGCACCCTGTTCCCGGGGCTCCATGACCATGACTGCTTTATGGCTGTCCTCAACGGCGCGCACAGCAGAAAACCACCGACAGACTGTATGAGGTTATGTGCAATGTAAGCGAATTCCAACTGATCATAGGGGAGAGATAGACTTACCAGCGTGACCACCGAGAGGCCAATCCATCCACCCGCATTCAGAAGCCAGAATAAACGATCCGAGTCTGCCACCGTTCGTGAGAAGAACTGGGTGAAAGAACCGGTTTCATTCTGCACTTTACTCACGGTATGGCTAACTGAGGGCGTATGGCGCTGTGCCTAAACCTTTAATCCACCCGTATCGATATCGACGAACCGACCACCTGTGGATACGAGCTCTTCGAGTAACGGTGATACACGAATTGACTCATCACTAGCGGCAAGAGTTTTCATGACAGCAAGCACTTTCTGGGCGCCCAATATATCGGCGTAATACATGACGCCTCCCTTGTCCAAAGGCCAGCCATATCCATTGATCCAGACGACATCAATGTCGCTGGGCCGCTGCGCTTTGTTTTCTTCCAGAATAGCGAGCGCCTCATTGATCATGGGTATCACACAGCGATCAATTATTGCTTCGGATGACAGGGTTGCATCGGCTGCGCCTGTGATCTCACGAATGATCCCTGCGGTGACTTCAGAGGGCACATTTTTTCGATTCTCGTCATAATCATAATAGCCAGCGCCGGTCTTCTGACCACGTCGATCAAGCTCACAGAGCGCATCGCGAATGGGGTTAGCTGTGGTCGCGCCTTTCTTCCAGCCAATGTCCAAACCGGCTAGATCGGACATCTGGAAAGGTCCCATTTTAAATCCAAACTCGTTGAAAGCAGCGTCAATATCCCATGGCATGATGCCCTGGTAGATCAGCGCGTTTGCCTGATATTGACGGGCAAACAAGATCCGATTGCCAACGAAACCTGGGCACACCCCTACCAAGGCAGCCACTTTCCCAATGTGACGGGCGAGGTCCACCGAGGTCGCAACGACATCATCTGCGGTCCTCTCAGCTCGAACAATCTCGAGTAGTCGCATTACGTTTGCTGGAGAAAAGAAGTGAAGGCCAATCACGTCCTCGGGTCTCGTCGTGACCGAAGCAATTTCATCGATATTCAGGGCTGACGTATTGGTGGCAAGTATGGCTCCGGGTCTAGCAATCTTATCGAGTTGACTGAAGACAGACTTTTTAATCTCCATATCTTCAAATACCGCCTCAATAATCAGATCGCAATCAGCCAAAGCGGACAGGTCCAGCGAGGGGGAATAGCAGTTCATGCATATATCGACCTCTTCTTGAGGGAAGCGTCCGCGATCAGCACTGCGCTGATAATTCTTGCGTATCGTTGTCAGCCCGCGGTCAAGAGCTTCCTGCTTCGTCTCAACGATGGTCACAGGAAGGCCGGCCGATGCGAAGTTCATTGAAATCCCGCCGCCCATCGTGCCAGCACCAATAATGCCGACTCGCTCGACTTTGCGACGAGGAAGGTCATCCCCTATTCCCTGAATATTCCATGCTTCCTGAGCGGCCTGCTGTAAGTAAGCGGCGACGCGAGCGTCTGAATCCGTCATTGATATAACCTCTTATTGTTGGCTTGTATTGGTGGTTCGACCCTTCACTAGGCCCTTTAACATGAACTCAAACGATCGCAAAACTCCTAGCGCTTGTTACCGCATCATACCGCCACTACTTTCCAATGCCACCGGGTTTCTGATGCCACCGGGGTGAAAGTCCCTATGTCTGGCTTCTTCTCAACTGGGCCGCGGATCTCTAACGTGAACGCGAGCATTGCAACCTGGGCTTGCTACCAAAACGGGACACCTATTCACATCGACAAAGTACGATTCGCAGTAGAGTAACCCGAGGGAGAAGTCGATTGATCGGTGCGCTCTTATGCTAGTCCACCCATCAAAACGTATTTGATCTCAAGGTAGTCCTCAATCCCGTACTTGGAGCCCTCGCGACCGGAACCAGATTCTTTTACCCCACCAAAGGGCGCCATTTCGTTTGAAATGATGCCTTCGTTGACGCCTACAATACCGTAGTCAAGCGCTTCGCTGACTCGCCATACGCGACCAATATCACGAGTATAAAAATAACTCGCCAATCCGAACTCCGTGTCATTGGCGAGAGTAATCGCCTCGTCCTCCGTATGGAAAACAGTAACGGGCGCGACAGGGCCAAAAATCTCATTCCGAAAGACGGCCATGTCAGGCGTCACATGGGTAAGAATTGTAGGCTGATAGAAATTGCCACCCAATTCACTGGGCGCCCCACCTAGCGCGACCCTAGCGCCGGCCTCTACCGTCGCCTTAACCAGCGCATCGACGTCGCGCACCGCTCCATTATTGACCAATGGTCCCAAATCGACACCATCAGTCAAACCATTGCCGAGACTCAGCATCGACGTTGCAGAGACCAGTTTTTCAACAAACGCGTCTGCAACAGACGCCTGTACCAAAATCCGGTTGGAACATACACAGGTCTGACCACTGTTCCGGTATTTAGAAATAAGAGCGCCCTGAACCGCCGAATCGAGATCCGCATCATCAAAGACAATGAACGGCGCGTTTCCTCCTAACTCCATCGATGTTTTCTTCAAAGTTGGGACGCACTGAGTCTCAAGTAATTTCCCAACTTCGGTTGACCCAGTGAACGAGAGTTTTCGAACAATAGGATTTGAAGTCAGCTCACCGCCAATGTCGCCGGAGCTGCCTGCAACAACGTTCAATACACCGTCGGGAATACCCGCTCGCTTCGCAAGTTCAGCCAGGGCTAAAGCGGATAAGGGCGTTTCGCTCGCTGGCTTAATGACGATCGAACATCCCGCCGCCAGCGCAGGCGCTGCCTTGCGGGTAATCATTGCATTTGGGAAATTCCAGGGTGTAATTGCGGCGCAGACACCCACGGGCTGCTTGATGCACACAATACGCTTATCTGAGCTGGGACCAGGTATCACGTCACCATCGATTCGCTTCGCCTGCTCGGCAAACCACTCGATATAAGAGGCGCCATAAGCCACCTCACCGCGACTCTCAGCAATGACCTTACCCTGCTCAAGGGTCATGATCCTCGCGAGGTCTTCCTGATGCGCCATGATGATATTGAACCAGTCTCGGAGAATATTCGAGCGTGCCTTGGCAGGCAAATTACGCCAGCTCTCCATGGCCTTTTCCGCGGCCTCGATAGCATACGCAGTTTCAGCAGCTCCGACTTTAGCGACACTGGCGAGGACCTCACCCGTCGCGGGATTCGTTACGTCGATAGTTTTGCCATCATGGGCATCGACCCAACGACCGTTGATGAAGGCCTGTGTCTGTAAAAGACCCTGATCCGAAAGTTGTTCCTTCAATGGAATCCCCCCAAAAGCGGACAAATTCCGCCTCTTTCTTATTAACCGATCAATCGCTTCAGTGTCTCAGAATCAAGATCCAAAGCCTCCAACACTTCAGCGGTATGCGTACCAGGTGTCGGTACTGTGCCTGCAGCGCCTGGCGTTGCGCTGAGCTTCGGTGCGGGGCTTGATTGGGCAATCCCGTCTCGAGTAAAAAAGGTCTCTCGAGCGATGTTATGTGGATGTTCGAGGGCTTCTGAAAAATTAAGAACTGGTGCGAAACAAACATCGGTTCCTTCAAATTGTTCACACCACTCGTGACGAGTCTTAGCGGCAAAAATACGACGGAACTTTTCCTTGCCTGCCTGCCATTGCTCTTTATCCCACTGGTTGGCAAACATCGGATCACCATTGAGATCTAAGCCATCAATAAGCAATGCATAAAATTGGGGTTCCAGCGCACACACGGTGATGTATTCACCATCCGAGCACAGGTAGGTATCGTGCCAAGGCGAACCAAAGTCAGCCCATCCAGAACCCGGAACATCCGTCATTTGCCCGGAGTTGTACATCCCCCACAAAAGGGTCGAAATATAAGCGGAACCATCGGTAATAGCTGCGTCCACCACCTGACCTTCGCCGGTTTTTTGCGCGTGAATAATGGCGCTCAAGACACCAAATAAGAGCATCATGGTGCCACCACCCAGATCACCGATAAGGGTCAGTGGCGCTGTCGGTTTGTGTTCGTGACTACCCCCCGCCCACAGTGCACCGGAGAGGGCAATGTAATTTGGGTCGTGTCCTGCCGCATGCGATAGTGGGCCTGTCTGTCCCCACCCCGTCATGCGGCCGAAGACCAACTTGGGATTTCGTGCGCAACACACCTCGGGACCGAGCCCGAGCCGCTCCATAACACCAGGACGAAAACCCTCAATCAGCACGTCTGCGGTATCGATTAATTTAAGAACGGCATCGACGGCATCCGCATCCTTTAAATTCAATGCAACCGACCTTTTACCCCGGTTGAAAATGGTATATTTCGCAAAAGCTGTTGCCGACTCTGGGTCGGCTACTGGACGGTCTATGACCGTTACTTCTGCACCCATATCCGCCAACATCATTCCCGCACAGGGACCTGGCCCAATCCCTGCTATTTCCACAACTTTGATACCGTTTAACGCACCCTTGGCCATTACTTACCCCTTATTTGCGAAGGTAACGATGCTCGCACCAAGAGTGGCTTGATGCAATCCGTAAACAGCGTATGCGGATAGCTTGATCACTAGACCGAATCTCATAAAGTCGGGCTTAATTGAAACTCAAATGAAGCACATCAGTTGGGAACAGAAACGCCATTGGCTCTAAGCCCTAGCGATGACCAACGTTGTGTACTGATGGTGACGAGGCAGTTTCGTGTTGTGGCATGCGGATTTAGCTACTCGGCGACAAATAAAGCGCCTCACGAGAATAAAAAATCGTCATTAGCTTAATCGTTAATCTCGCTGAGACATATCCCAAGCATGCGACGGAGGCGCTCACTGACACTATCGTCGCCTGCGTTCAGTCTGCTTCGGTAAATGAGCGATGACGAATCGCGAAAATGGGCAAGCAACCGAGATAAAGCAGACTCATCACCGTGAGCGTCTCCCACGGGTAAATTAGCAGACTTGCCATGTGCATAATCATCATAGGGACGACGATAAACATGTACGCGGAGGGGATCTTGAAAGATTTGAGTGAAACCGTCGGTACCTGCGACACGGCGAGGAAACCACAAAAAATGAGATAGGCGGATATCAAGCCCGGTGACTGCGTTACGAAATTGAAATCAAGCAGGTAGAGATAAACGGGCATGAGAGTCAGCAAGGCGAGTGTTGGTGCAGGAACCCCCTCAAACATTTTGGCTGGATCGTTGCCCTCGTTGGCATTGAACCGTGCCAATCGGTAAGCACAACAGGCAGCGACGACCATAATCGCGACCCAAGTAAAATCAACTCGGGTCGAGTCACTGAACAGAGCCAAATGCAGTATCAGACCCGGTGCGATGCCAAAATTGAAAAAGTCTGCCAACGTGTCCAACTCCTTCCCAATGCGCGAAGTGGAATTGAGGGCGCGCGCAAGACGGCCATCAAGACCATCGAGAATCATGGCGACCACGAGAGCAATCACCGCCATATCGATTCGACCATCCAGTGCGAAGCGCACCGAAGTCAGACCCACGCAAACCGCTCCCAATGTCATAAAGTTGGGTAACAGCGCCAAGGGCCGAACACGGCCCTTGGCTTGCGTCAGATCACGGTCAAGTGGTTCGGTCACTTAGCAACTCCGAGGCGAGCCTGAGGTTCGTCTAACTGCGCCAAAATGGTTTCACCCGCCACAGTTTTCTGTCCCAGGCACACAGCTGGGCCAACGCCTTTAGGTAAATAAATATCCAGTCGGCTACCAAATCGAATCAGTCCAAAGCGATCACCTGCACTTAATCGGGAACCTTCCTCGACAAAACAGACGATTCGTCGAGCAACCAGACCCGCAATTTGTGTAATACCAATCTTAAGGCCGTCATCTCTGGAAATCGTGATCGAATTACGCTCGTTATGCTCCGATGCCTTATCTAGAGAAGCGTTTAAAAATTTGCCGTGGTTATAAGTCACGTTGGTCACCGTACCGTCGATACTTGCCCGGTTTACGTGACAATTGAATACATTCATAAATACTGAAACGCGGATCAGTGATCCGTCTTCTAAGCCCATCTCAGCGGGTGGTGTAACTTCTTGAATGAGTGATACCACTCCATCAGCGGGCGAGATAATGAAATTCTCGCCTTGGGGCACTACCCGCTCAGGATCTCGGAAAAAGTAATAACACCAGATCGTTATACCCAGCCCCACCCAAAACAGGGGGTCCCAGACCTGACCCAGAACGAAAGAAATCACGGCAAAAATTGCGACAAATTTCCGCCCTTCGGGGTGCATCGGCAGAATGACTGCGTCCATCATGTTCATTGCTTCGTTTACCTTTCTGTTCTCTGCTATTTCAACGCGTCGTGCGCAATTCAGGGCTTTGTCAATTGATAAGAAGGCTTGCTTGTCACTTCTTGTTTAACAACTGGCGTATGGCTGACCGACTTATTTGTAATTCCACGCCCTATATCCGCTTCATTGGCATATTAAACTTAGTGCCCAGACTCGCCGGTGCGAAAGTATAAGATGAATCAACACGGTGTCGAGTTTAACCGAATGGAAACGCGGCGAAACGTTAGGATCTCGCCTTCCAATAGCCTAATTGATTCGTTTCTGCTCCGCGCCGCAAGCCTCGGCATCCTTTATTGACACTATTTATGCCATAACCTATGGTCGAGACTCGCTCGAGTAAACCGTAAACCTCTCTATGACTGACTCAGCTTACACGCTCGCTCTCGATATCGACGATTTCCGGCAGTCTCGTGTGGAAACGCAGCCCCAACTCACTAATGACTTAGCCAAAGATGAGATCCGCGTTCGAATCGATAAACTTGCGATGACGGCGAATTCCATCAGCTACGGCTTTGCGGGCAAGTCAGGATTGATCCGTTATCTCGATATTTATCCCGCCAGCGACGGCTACGCGAACCTGCCCTGCTGGGGATACGGAGATATCGTTCAGTCGAGCCATCCTGATATCACTGCCGGTGACCGAATCTATGGATTCCTCCCCATTGCCTCCCATGTAACGATGATCCCCGGCGAAGTCAGTCACGGTGGATTTACTGATACCCGTGCATGTCGGGCAGTTGTGCCGCCGTTCTATAACGAATATGCCTTCACCAAAACTGAGCCAGGCTATAGCGCCCAGTTTGAAGAGGCTACCATGCTCTTCAGGCCCTTATTTGGTACCTCATTCCTGATGCAAAGCTACTGCGAGGATCATAACTTTTACGGCGCAAAGCGCATTATTGTTACCTCTGCGTCGGCAAAAACAGCCATGGGCTTTGGGTATCTAATGCGTAAGAACTTCCCGGGAACAATCGAGACAATTGGTCTTACGTCATCGAAGAACAAGGCGTTTGTGGAGGGCCTGGACTGCTACGACACGGTTCTCACCTACGATGAAGTACCCCTCATATCCGTGGGAACCGAGACCCTCATTTTTGATGTCGCTGGTAACGCCGACGTGGTCGCCGCACTGCACACACGACTGGGCGAGACGATCCCCTACTCGGGCGCCGTAGGTAAAACGCACTGGAACGCGGGCGCCTTTGGAGCAAACCGCGATCTACCCGGCGCGAAACCGGTATTCTGGTCAGCACCCGATCAAATAGCTGTTTTGCGCGAACGCATCGGTTCGGGCGCAATGATGCGCCAGATGGGGGCTGCCATGATTGACTTCATGATAGCCGCAAGTGGTTGGATTCGTATGTCGGAGTCGCATGGACCCAAAGCCATGACAGAAAAAATCCGTGACATGCTTGACGGTAATGTAGGTGCCGAGGAAGGCATCATCCTGCGACCCTAACAGCCTGACACCTCAGGAGGTAGTCACCTGATTTTTCGCATCCTCAAATACGCACTCGGTGGCTCTTTGCTTCTTGTTGCGGGTCTTTTCTGGCTTGCCTACTTGTCATCGCGCCCACCGCTAACGATCGACCCTGCCACCTTGGCGGGTGACGGCTCAGGGATCAATTACTGCGACTTCCCGTTGCTAGATGGCGGTGGTTTGACTGCGAGCGACATTCCCAAAGGCAATACCCCAGGCTGTGGCTACTCACAGTTCCCGCTACCCGTTCTCAGGGACTGCACGGAACCACTGTCAGAGGGTGCGGATGATCTCCGTGGACTGTGGCGAGCAATAGAGGGCGCGAGAACAGGGCATATCGAGCGCGTCGAGCAGTGTGGCGAGCGTGTCGTCGTCACTGCCGCTGGACTCATTCATGACTATGGGCCAAACAGCACCGGTGGGCTAAATACTAATGACACAGAGGGCTGGGCACTGTTTACGGCCGGCGGTAAAGACTTTTGCATGCGGACCTCTGCGTCGATGATTTGGGAGGAGAAGATTCTGAATTTTTATGTGTTTGGTTGGGGACCTAGAGTTGTACGGCGCTACCGCGATGGTGAGTTCCTCATTTGGGAATACGCGGACGGCAGCATCAATAAAATGGAACGCTTGTGCCATTTACCCGAGACACACATTGCCCCCAAGCCACGCGGCCCGCGGTACAAGCTCTTTTAGGCTGATCTGTCTCACCCAGCAAGCGCCTGACGCACCAGCGGCAATTGATCGTTACCAAAATAAAGCTGCGCATCGTTGACGATCATGGTTGGCGAGCCATACGCGCCCTTTGCTATGGCCTCTTCTGTGTTGGCTCGCAAGCGGGCCTTGATCGCAGGCTCAACCGCCCTACTCAATAGCGCTTCACTATCGAGACCAAGGCTCTGAGCCACATCAGCCATAACAAGCGGATCATCAATATTCCGACCATCAGCAAAGTAGGCGTCAAATGCAGTTTGCGTGAAAGCTTGCAACACTTCCTGGTCGTCCTCAAGCGCACAGCACATACGCATCGGTAGTACAGATTTCACTGGGTGGTGCTCCGTCGGGAAGTCCAGCGGCAAGTCAGCGAGACGAGCCCACTCGTGTAGCCAGGTGAAGTTATGGATGACCTTAGGGTCGCTTGGGTTGGAACGCGCCGCGTACACACTTTGGTTGACGGCATTGAACACACCTCCCACCAAAAAGGGGCGCCACGATACGGTGGCCTGCGTGTCAAAAATGACCCCTTGTACATTATTGAACGCAAGGTAGGTCCAAGGTGAGGAAAGGTCATAGAAGAATGTGAGCTGCGCCACGTGAAAACCCTCAGAAAAATTTATTAACCGACTCGATACACATCATGCTCGCCACTACATCGAATCAATGCAAGCCCTGACGCATCTTTATCGGCTCATCAAACGTGCTACATTCTGACGGCTGACAGACCATCAGCAATAACAAAAAAAATGGGGTATTCATGTTAAAAGTCCACGGCGTTCACGGCTCTCCGTTTGTAAGAAAGGTATTGATTACCCTTGAGTTCAAAGGCCTTGGCTATGAAATGGTCACGCAAATGCCTTTTTCCGGTGATGAGGACTACAAAAAGCTCAATCCGCTGGGAAAAATCCCAACACTGGTAGACGGCAATCTAACACTTGGCGATTCCAAAGTGATCTGCCGCTACCTCGAGTCCGCCTACCCGGAAGTCCCTTTTTACCCTGCCGATCAGGCAGAGAAGGCTATGGCCGATTGGTACGATGATTTTGCATCCGGACCTGTCGCCGAACTTGCTGCGGGAATCTTTTTTCAGCGTTTTATGCGCCCTCGCGCCTTCCAGCAAGAACCCGACGAGGTACTGATTGCCAACATCATTGATAAGAAACTGCCCCCCCTTCTGAGGTACATCGAAGGACAGTTACCAAGTGAGGCTTACCTATTTGGTGTTTTTTCTATTGCCGACTTGACACTGGTAACGCCCTTCGTGAATGCAAGCTATGCCGGCTACGACGTTTGCAGTGACGCATACCCAAAGTTTGCTGCACTCATTGAGGCCGTACGCGGAGAGCCTGCCGTTGCAAATATTTTGGCAAACGAGGCGAAGGCGTTAGGCTTCGGCTGACTCAACCATCGGGTTACGCTGCTCTATCAGTGAGTTACGGTCAACGAAGCCTCGTGCATCGATGCAGCCTTTTACGCACTAGGTCGCGCTATAAAGGCGTCGAATCTCCCTGGCCACTAGCCACAGCCGGTCTTGGCCCCAAATTTCTAGGTGAGTTTGTCCTTGGGCATCGATTAGTCGATAGCTGGGCACGCCCCATAAACCACCGTCGTACATCGAGAGTCGATTTGTTTCGAGTAACGTCTCCCACTCTGTCTCGCCTAGATGTATTTTTGCCTCACTCCAGCTTAAATCTGCCGACTCGACAACCCGCTTGAGGCCTCGGTTGTTATTCGTGTTAACACCCAGCGCAAACGCGTGCTTTAAGAAGCTGGATAAGAGCGCATTCCCCTTACCTTGACTCTCCGCCCAAGGATACAGCGAGTAGCACCGCCTCACCGGGTTACCGATGGGGTCATACATCTTTCCGTAGGCAACGCCGCGCCTACGGGCCTCTCGGGCGGTATCGGAGAAGATATACATACCCTTTTCACGGGTAGCGGGCACACCGCGCATCACCATGGGTAGGACAGGTCGCGTAACTAACTTGACACCTGCCTTGTTCGCGAGCTCGACTGTTTCATCAAACACAATCGAGGTATACGGACTGCGTAACGAGGGAAAAAACTCGAGTGTAAGATCGGACGCATTGTCCACGCCCTCTACAGTCACCTCGGGACATTGCGTAATGTAAGGCTTGCCCGACTGACGGTCTGCACCGAGCTCGCCTAAGCGTGCCTCTAGGTAGTGAAGTCTATCGACCCCCCAATACCACTCACCTTCGTAATGAAACATAGCACCGGAATAATGTTTGAGTTGTGCGCGCAATGCCGTGGCCACAGTCAATCGCTCCTCGGTATGCTCGAGCGAGGCACAGCCATACTGATCAATCAGCGCAGCGAGTGCCGCCTCATCACCCCGCCATAGCGCATCGCCAACTATTGCCATCAGCGCTGGGAGCTCGGCTGGAGATACGTTTGCTAACAGCGCATTGACCTTAAGCACGGCATCTGGATTGAGGGGGTTACTGTCTTTCGGAAAATTAAGGCCATACTCCTCAGCAATTAAAGCCGAATCGTAACGCGAGAGCTTAAGCAGCAAAGCAGCGTCCGGCGCATTCTTACCTTCAGGCCCACGAACGATGTGGCAACGCAATTCAATGCCATAGCGCTCAGAAAACTGTCCTAGCACCTGGCTCGCTAAATGACTGTAACCATCTTCCACTTGATGGAAGTAATCAACGACATGGGATCGACCCGATTTTTGTCGCGCCTTCTCTGCACGCAGACGGCGTTTTATCAACTTTTTTTCGCTGTTTAGGTAACTGGCAACGTTTGAGGTAAGACGACGCGCCAACGGCGATGGGTCCATGGTTGCCGCTCCGCCTTGCTCCTTAAATTGCTTTGACATGACGTCCCCGGGGTAGTGTTGTTTTTGGTTTCAGTGCGGCTAGACACACTATGTGAACCATCCCGAAAAAGATATGGAACATATTTTCTTTTAAAAAACTGTGCCAACACTCCCCGAAATCCGCTCCAAGACAGGTTCAGTTCAGGGATAGGCACCTATATCAATCGGTCTATGAATACAGGGCATGCCGGCCACTTGATGCAAAGGCAATGAGCTTGAGGTTAGCCTCCTTCGCAGTCTCTATTGCCATAGAAGTCGGTGCCGATACTGCCGCCAAGACACCAATACCTGCCGTTGCGGCTTTTGCCACCATCTCATAGCTCGCACGGCTACTCACCAGCACAAATCCATTAGCCGCTTTCAAACTATGCCAGCCGATGAGTTTATCGAGCGCATTATGCCGCCCAACATCCTCCCTCAGCGAGACGATATTGCCATCCGTATCGCACCACATCGCCGCGTGTGCACCCGATGTGGACTGAGAAACCACTTGTTTTCGTCGCATATCGCTTAATGCTTTATCGAGTGCAGCCTGACTGGGTAAACTCTCAGGCTGCACTCGCGATATATCTCTTGTCATGTGCTCAATCGACTCAATGCCGCAAAGACCACAACCACTCGGTCCGGCCATAGACCGGCGCCGAGATTTCAATCGATGCGCGGTTTCGTTAGAAACGGTGGCATTCACGGCGACGCCGACATCACCAAGCTTTATCTCAATATCAAATATTGCTCGAGCGCCATCAACGATACCCTCGCCAATGGCGAATCCACGAATGAAATCTTCTAGGTCCGCAGGCGTGGCCATCATTACTGCATACGAAATAGCGTTGAATGAAATGGCAACGGGTACTTCATTGACAACCGCATCAAAGTTTTCAACAAAGCCGCCATCCTCGTGTAGGCGGCGACTTACCGATACTACTGAGGGATCCACTTCGCTCACATCACTGCGCACACCCTTAGCCAACAACAGGCTCCCTCGCCAAGCGCTGCTGTTTCAAGTCAAAGTTCTTCTGACGCTCTTGCCAGTCAGACGGCTGAGTAACGCGAGTCACCTGCACAGCAGTCACCTTGTACTCTGGACAGTTGGTCGCCCAATCAGAGCTATCGGTTGTAATGACGTTTGCACCCGAGACAGGATGATGGAAGGTCGTATAGACGACACCGGGCCGGACACGGTGCGACAATCGAGCATGTAAAACGGTATCGCCCATACGACTCGATATGCCGACCCAGTCTCCCTCACAAATACCACGTTCTTGCGCATCTTCGGGGTGAATTTCCAGAACATCCTCCTCGTGCCAAGCGGAATTTTCAGTACGGCGAGTCTGCGCACCCACGTTGTACTGACTCAGTATGCGTCCTGTTGTCATAATAAGCGGGAAACGACGTGAGCATCGCTCATCAGTTGGTACGTACTCTGTGACAATGAATTGCCCCAAACCACGCGTAAAGGACTCCTCATGCATTGTGGGTGTACCCTCGGAATCCTCGTCCCAGCAGGGCCACTGGATGCTGCCCAAGCGCTCAATTTTCTCGTAAGTGACACCCGCGAAGGTGGGTGTCAGTGCAGATATCTCGCGCATAATCTGCTCGGGACTCTCGTAATCCCAATCGCAGCCAAGCGCTTGAGCCAGACCCAGTGTCGACTGCCAATCGGCTTTGCCAGCGAGAGGCTCCATCGCCTTTCTAACACGTGAAATACGACGTTCTGCATTGGTAAATGTGCCGTCTTTCTCCAAAAACGAAGAGCCGGGTAAGAAGACATGCGCGAACTTAGCGGTTTCATTTAGGAAAATGTCCTGAACGATCAGACATTCCATCGACTCAAGTGCGGCTTCGACATGCTGTGTGTTGGGATCCGACTGTGCAATGTCCTCGCCTTGGCAATACAAGCCTTTAAAAGCGCCAGACACGGCTTCTTCGAACATGTTGGGTATGCGATGCCCCGGTTCAGGGTCCAATGTGACGCCCCAGGCGACCTCAAAACTTCCGCGAACCGTATCATCGCTCACCGGTCGATAGCCCGGCAATTCGTGTGGAAATGAGCCCATATCGCAGGAACCCTGAACGTTGTTTTGCCCGCGAAGTGGATTCACACCTACACCGCGGCGACCTATATTACCAGTCAGCATAGCCAAGTTAGCGATAGCCATGACCGTTGTCGAACCCTGACTGTGCTCGGTAACGCCCAATCCGTAATAGATAGCAGCGTTGCCGCCCGTTGCATAAAGACGGGCAGCTACACGCACATCATCTGCATGCACGCCCGTATGAGCCTCCATCGCCTCTGGCGAGTTCTCCGGTTGTTGGATAAAAGTCAGCCAGTTGCTGAATGCAACCTTTTCACAACGTGAATCTACAAAGCTTTGGTCGATTAAGCCCTCATCTGCGATGGTGTGCGCTATGGCATTCAAGAGAGCCACGTTCGCACCGGGACGGACCGGTAAGTGAAGATCGGATCGCACGTGCGGGGCACCAACGATTTCAATCCGACGAGGATCAATAACGATAAGGTGAGCACCCTCTCGCAGTCGTTTCTTTAAGCGCGACCCAAAAACCGGGTGCGCCTCTGTAGGGTTGGCTCCCATCACAACAATCACGTCAGCATCGGCAACGGATGCGAAATCCTGTGTTCCAGCTGACTCACCCAAGGTCTGCTTCAGACCATACCCAGTCGGCGAATGGCAGACGCGAGCGCAGGTATCTACGTTGTTATTGCCAAATCCGGTCCTCACCATTTTCTGGACCAGCCACACTTCCTCATTCGTGCAACGCGAAGAGGAAATAGCGCCAATGCTCTTGGTGCCGTATTTGTCTTGAATCGCCCGCAACCGACTGGCTGCAAATGTCAGAGCCTCATCCCAGCTGACGCGCTTCCAAGGATCATCAATCGAATCTCGAATCATCGGCTCGGTCATGCGATCTTTGTGAGTCGCGTAGCCAAAGGCAAAACGGCCTTTTACACAGGCATGCCCCTCGTTAGCTTTGCCATCTTTCCACGGCGTCATACGAATCACTTCTTGACCTCGCATTTCAGCCTTGAAGCCACAGCCAACACCGCAGTAAGCGCAGGTTGTTGTCACCGAATGCTCCGGTATCCCACTCTCAATGATGCTGTTTTCGGTCAACGTGGCCGTAGGACAGGCTGCGACACAGGCACCGCAACTGACACAGTCTGAATCTAAAAAGTTCGTCTCAGGCCCTACGCTAACGCGAGAATCAAAGCCGCGCCCCGAAATAGTTAGCGCAAAAGTTCCTTGAGTTTCTTCACAGGCGCGCACGCAACGCGAGCAAACAATACATTTGGACGAATCGAAGGTGAAATACGGACTACTCTCGTCTTTCTCAAGCTCGGTGTGATTTTCGCCCGCGAACCCATAACGTACGTCGCGCAGGCCCACCTCACCTGCCGTCGACTGTAGCTCACAGTCGCCATTGGTCGGACAAGTGAGGCAATCCAGTGGATGATCGCTGATGTAGAGCTCCATCACACCGCGTCGAATTTTTGCCAACTGATCGCTCTGAGTAGTGACGGTCATACCGGCTTCTACCGGCGTGGTACAAGACGAGGGGTAGCCCCGTTTCCCCTCAATCTCAACCAAGCACACTCGACAGGATCCAAAAGACTCAACCGTATCGGTAGCACACAGTTTCGGGACCTTAATGCCAGCCTCAAAGGCAGCACGCATAACTGAGGTGCCCGCAGGTACAGAAACGTCCCGCCCGTCAATGGATAAGGTCACAAGCTCAGTGGACTTTGAACTGGGTGTGCCGAAGTCTGCTTGTGGCTGATAAAATTCGACCATACTGTTCACACGGCCACCTCATACTGATTGTATGTAACCCAGAAGTCCTCAGGGAAGTTATCCATAGCACTCTTCACTGGCAAAGGCGTCAAACCACCCATGGCGCAGAGCGATGCTTGCTCCATCGTCTCGCACAGATCACGCAATAAAATTAAGTCGTTCGATGACGCCCTATTGTCGACCACGCGGTCCAGTACCTCTCTACCACGGACTGCTCCAATCCGGCACGGCGTGCACTTTCCGCAGGACTCTTTTGCGCAAAAATCCATTGCGAAGTGAGCCTGTTTAGCCATATCGACGGTGTCGTCAAAAACAACAATGCCGCCATGCCCAAGCATTCCGCCAAGCTCGGCCAGAGCCTCGTAGGTCAGGGGTACGTCTAGCTGATCGCTAGAAAGGTAAGCACCGAGTGGGCCACCTACCTGCACCGCACGGACCGGACGCCCTGAGCGCGTTCCACCGCCCCATTCATGGATAACCTCATTGAGCGAGACGCCAAAAGGAACCTCAATCAGACCACCGTTTCTGATGTTGCCAGCGAGCTGTAACGGCATTGTTCCCTTTGAGCGATCAACACCGTGCCGCGCGTACTCAGCGCCGCCGTCGGCCAAAATCGAGCTAACAGACGCCAGGGTCAGGACATTATTCACCACCGTGGGCTTACCAAAGAGGCCTTCAATGGCAGGCAAAGGTGGCTTTGCTCTCACAACCCCACGTTTCCCCTCGAGGCTATTGAGCAAGGCCGTTTCCTCACCGCAAATGTAAGAGCCCGCGCCCATTCGGACCTCTAACTCAAATCGTTGTCCGCTACCACAGAGGTCTGCTCCCAAGTAGCCCTCTGCCATTGCAACATCGATCGCTTTCTCCAGCATTTTCTGTGCACGCGGGTATTCAGATCGTAGATAGATAAACCCCTTGGTGGCACCAACCGCCAACCCCGAGATCGTCATTCCCTCAATGAGCTGGTGCGGGTCCGCTTCCATCAGTAATCGATCAGCGAAGGTGCCGGAGTCGCCCTCATCGGCATTACAAACAATGTATTTTTGTTCGCCCTCGGCATCGAGAACTGTCTGCCACTTAATGCCCGTTGGAAACGCGGCGCCACCTCGTCCCCGAAGGCCCGACACTTTAATCTCATCGACAATGGCTTGCGGCGAAAGTGTTAGCGCACGCTCAAGGCCACGGTATCCGTCCAGTGCGCGGTAGTTACCGAGGTCAGCTGGATCACCCTCGCCACAGCGCTTGAACGTAATGCGTGTTTGGTTTTCCAACCAGGGAATATCGTTCACCCGGCCCAAGTAATTTGAATGACACTCGCACTCACCGTCGGTAATCGCAGTAACAAGTGAAGGAACGTCAGCCACAGAGACAGGACCAAAAGCCAATCGCCCTTGCTCACCCATTTCGATCTCGACCAGGGGCTCCAAACCAAAGGCACCGCGCGATCCATTTCTCACCAGCGTGTAACTTAACTCTGCGTCGAGCGCCGCCTGAACGAAGGCTGTCACGACACGCTCCGCACCGACGGAGACCGCTGTCGTATCTTGCGAGATATAAACCGTGATCGTCATGACTGCACCGCCTCACTCACTAGCTGAGGTAGGCTTGCGAGATCAACACGCCCGTAAACGTCGTCATTGATGCGCACTGAGGGGCCGCAGGCACAATTACCCAGACAATAGACTCGCTCGAGGCGGTAGTTATCCGTTGGGTGCGTTTCATCAAACTCAACACCCAAAACACCAGCAACGCCAGCCTCCAATTCGCGTGATCCGGATGCCTGGCAGGCTTCAGCACAGCAAATCTGGATACTCTGCTGAGCAGATGGCGATGTTCTAAAATCATGATAAAAACTGACGACGCCATGGACCTCCGCCGTCGAGAGTGAAAACGCGCTGGCGATATTTTTCAAGTAATCGTTGGGGATGTAACCCAGCTCCGCTTGAATTTCATGCAGGCACGGCAGTAAACCACCTTGCGATGTGGCGTGCTTGGCTGCAGTTTGTTCTACTGCTTGTTCTGTTGTTTTCTCAAAAGAGGCTTTCATCGCTGTGATCGGTAATGAGTGCCTGCTCTGCACCGATTTTCCCCCTTTTTTTTCTGCCAACTTAAAAGCTCGGCTGTTATTAATTATTGGCAGGATGGTATCAACCCTAAACCCCCGCTACCACAACGTTTTTATGGTAGTTCTCCCTGAAATTTAGAGCGCCTGCGGGCTACTATCTTGACCACCTCGAGTCAGCACTTCACGGAAGGTGACGAAATGCCGAGTTGAGCTAAAAAGCTGCACCAAAAAATTGCGCTAAAACGTCCCACTAAAACAGTGCGCCCTGCTCGGGCTCACTGCCAGATTCTTCAAGCGGGCGAGCAAGCTCCGGATCATCCACCTTGGTATCATTGACTGCCGAACTGACCCGATGAAAATCGAAGGTGATATCCGTCATACAGTCGCCCGCAGGTGCTCCGTTTAACCACTGGTCAGACGCATCTGCAGACAATAGGAGCGGCTGTCGGTGGTGGATGTGGGTAATCTCGGCCTGAGCACCCATCGTCACAATGGCGCAGCCACTCGTTGGCTCGTAAACACCGGCAAATCGCAGAAGCTCGCCGTCAGCGTGGTGATACCAAGGTCGGCTGGGAGATACCACCCGCTGCCACTCATACCAACCGTCAGCGATAAACACGCAGCGCTGAGCGCCCTTAAATGATGGCTTTTCAGTCAAGGTCTCAGCTCTAGCATTGAAAAGATTCATGGGCGTTTTGGCCCAAGCGGGTGAGAAAGACCATGACATGACGGTAAATTCTGCTTGGGCTGTCTCCACCAACACATCGGCCTGTGGCGCGATATTGTAACGATCAGGAATGTCCAGACTCAGGTGCGCCAAATCGGGCTTATTTGAAGGTGTTAACGTGTACCGCCCGCACATCGCTAGGCGAACTCGATCTGTCTCGTTATTAGCTTCGTGTTGTTTCTAAAGCGCACGATCGAATAATGCGAGCGTTTTAGACCAAGCAACCTCAGCCTGTGCTTCGTTATACACGCGGGAATCCAAGACACACCAACCATGCAACGCACCCTCAAAGACGGTGACCTCAGCCGACAACTCGTTGGCGGCAAAAGCCTGCCGCAACACATGTTTATCATCCGGGTTTTGTTCATCGTCATTCTCAGCTAGCGCAATTAAGCACGCTGCCTTGATTTTGGGAATGAGTGAATGCGGGCTGTCTTCCTGCTCGGTTGCCAGCGATACGGGATGATAAGCGCAAGCCGCACCTATTCGATCTGCTCGCTCGGCGGCCGCGCGCATAACCATGGGGCCACCCATGCAATAACCCATGGTACCAATGGGACGACTTTTATCGACCGCAGATTGGGTATCAATCCAATCGACGAAGGCACGTGCATCACGCACGTGTGTTTGAGGCGAGAGGTTCTGATAAAGGGGATAAATCTTTTTGCGCGTCCCATCGTCCCTGAAGCTTTCTCCCGTCTCTACCACGGGCGATCGCGCGTCTCGGTAGTAGGGGTTGATGCACAGCACGGCATAACCGCTCTCCGCTAGCCGCGTCGCCATAGCACGAAACGAGGGTCTCAATGCGAGAATATCGGGCCATATCAGTACCGCGGGGTGGGTACCCTCGGCTGGATGCACGTACAACGCATCGCAGACTCCATCTGTCGTGGGGATGTCGACATCCTGAGCTACCGTTTTTAATGGATTAGCCAGCGCAGGAAACGAAAACGCCACGGAAGCGCCGGCAGCAAGCGTGTTGAACTCGCGCCTCGTCAGATTGCTGGACTGATCTTGCTCATCTTTGATGGTGTGCTCGTCACACATGGCCACTACCTAAGCTATTAAAGAGGCTTTTAGTAGACACCATGGCGAGTTGTCGATTCAAGAGCACTCTACGAGACGCTTACGCCCCCGCCTAACTGCGGTTGATTCGAGGCCGGGAGTTCTACCCCCTTACAGGCCCCACGTAGCAAAACGCCCGCTAACAGAGGCGCTTTAATGTATGGCCCGCCCGGAG
>CAJWEV010000013.1 GCA_913031575.1 uncultured Halieaceae bacterium
GTTTTTTCCAAAGTGCGACGGCGACTTCATTACTGGAGGCGACGAAGTTGAATTGTATTGCGTTAAAACCCATCGTGATTGCAATGCCTTGTGAGTGCTCGCACATTTGCCGCGCAATGCCCATGCCGCGGGCATCCGATGACACAATGTAGCCACAGCTGCAAACATGCTTACCCGGTCCTTCCTGATTGGTTTTGAGGTAATAGGTTCCAAGGATCTTGCCATCGTGTTCAAACACAAAGGTGCGGTCAGGCTTGTTCATCCTGAGGGCTTTGGCCGTGGGCTTGTCCGTGTCTGCGGGGTAGGCGTAGGTATCGCCGGCGCGAACGATTTCCTCAAAAATAGGCCAGATGGCAGGCCAGTCGCCGGGTAGGGCGTCTCTGATCATGGGCCTTGGTAGCCGTTAAAAAAGTGTGTAGATGAACGGTGCCAACGCCGAGCCTTGGGTCATGACTACCAGAATGCCGAGCAATAGCATGATGCCGATGATGGGTGCCATCCATAGCTTCTTCCGCTCACGCATGAAGCCCCATAGGTCTTTTAAGAGATCGAGCATCAGTAAGGCCTCTCGAAGTGATCATTGGGGCGAACGGCACTTGCCACACGATAGCTATCAGCGGTCTTGCCACCTGTTGTGCGGGCCAATGCATCGCGACCGAAAAGCTTCATGACAAGCCCCGTGGGTACAAGCAGTGCGTAGTAAAGCACGAACATGATGATGCGCGTATTGATAAAGGCTGCGATTAGACCAAAGCGCATCCACCTGCGATAAAACGGTGTCAGTACAGTCGGAGCAAGCAGTGCCAATAAAGTGAATATCAGCGCCACTACCCAAGGCCACAGAGGAAAGCTGTAGCCGACAAGGAAGGGCAGTAGTAGACCAAACAGGAATAGGAGAATGGCGCCAAACAGGAGGCCAAACTGACGAAGTTCAGGACCACTCAAAGCTGTGTTTGATTCTGTTGTCATTTGTTAGCCGTCAGTCCAGCTGGAACTCTTCTTTCCATAATCCGTCGTCTTCCCAATAAGGTTGATCGCTTTTCAGTAGCATGGCGTTTTCCAGCACCAGGACATCCATTTCCGTCCGCATAAAGCAGCGATAGGCATCCTCAGGTGAGCAAACGATGGGCTCACCCCGGACGTTGAATGACGTATTGATGAGTATTGGGCAGTCAGTGAACGCCTCGAACGCCGTTAGTAAGGCATGGAAACGCGGATTTGTATCAGAGTGCACGGTCTGTAAGCGTGCTGAGTAATCGACGTGCGTAATGGCTGGCACGGTCGATCTGGCCACATAGAGCTTTTCGATACCGAATAAAGCCGTTTCCTCGTCGGACATGGCAATACGGTGCTCGTCTTTGACCGTTGCGACCTTAAGCATGTAAGGGCTGTCGAAGTCGGTGTTGAACCAATGGGTGACGGCATTCGCTAGAATCGCTGGCGCGAAGGGGCGGAAGCTCTCACGGTTCTTGATCTTTAAATTCATGACCGACTGCATCTTGGGTGATCGCGCGTCACCGAGAATGGACCGAGCACCAAGCGCCCGTGGGCCGAATTCCATGCGCCCATTGAGCCATCCAACCACGGCACCCCTGGCCAAAGCCGATGCGACCTCGGGCATCAGCTGATCATCGCTCATCCACCGATACGGTGCGCCGATAGCCTCAAGACAGGATTCGACGTCGGTCCGATCGAATGCTTTGCCGAGGTAGGCGCCGCGCATGGAATCAGTTTGGTCGTCCGCGATGCGGGGTTGATCCAAATATTGATGCCACGTGGCAAGTGCCGCACCGAGTGCACCTCCCGCATCGCCAGCGGCGGGTTGTATCCAGACACTGCGAAAGGGGCCCTCGCGTTCGAGGCGACCGTTAACGACGCAGTTGAGCGCGACGCCACCGGCGAGGCACAGGTGCTCCGTGCCGAGTTCTGAGTGGATCGTATTGGCCAGCTTTAAGACAATCTCTTCGGTGACGACTTGTATCGATGCGGCGATGTCCATCTCGCGCTGAGTGAGCTCCGCCTCCGGTTGTCGTGGTGGACCACCGAATAGCCGATCGAATTGACGATTGGTCATCGTCAGACCCGTCGCGTAATTAAAGTAGCGCATGTCGAGTCTGAAGGTGCCATCGGGCTTGATATCGATGAGATGGGCTTTGATGAGGTCTACGTATTTAGGCTTCCCGTAGGGCGCAAGCCCCATGAGTTTGTATTCACCAGAATTGACCTTGAAGCCCGTGTAATAGGTAAAGGCGGAGTAAAGGAGACCTAGGGAATGCGGGAATTGGATTTCCCATTGTGGCGTCAGTATTGATTCGTCGCCCAGCCATACCGAGCTGGTTGCCCACTCTCCTACCCCGTCTAGACAGAGAACCGCTGCTTTTTTAAACGGGCTGGCATAAAAGGCGGATGCCGCATGCGAACCATGGTGTTCGTGAAACAAGAGGGGTGGTAAGTCTGTTTGTTCGAGCCCTGACAAGGCAGCGAGCTCGCGTTTTAAGGTCACTTTTAAGAACAGCTTTTCCTTGAGCCAGACGGGTATGGCCATGACAAAGGATCGGAAGCCCTTCGGTGCAAACGCGAGATAGGTTTCGAGCAAACGCTCGAACTTGACCAAAGGCTTTTCATAGAAGGTGACGTAGTCAATCTCATCGAGGCTGAGTCCCGCCTCATCGAGGCAATAGGCAATGGCATTTGCAGGAAACGCAGCGTCGTGCTTTTCTCGGGTAAACCGCTCCTCCTGAGCCGCAGCCACAATAAGCCCGTCCACCAATAGGGTAGCCGCGCTGTCGTGGTAGTAAGCTGAGAGGCCAAGCACGTTGATTGATTTGGTCATTGCAGGTTAACTACCGCCGCTCTCGGGAAAGACAGGTGCGTTAACTAAGCTGTAGCGCACAAACTGGTGAAGGATAGCTTTAAGTGGCAAACATGCGAAACACACTGTTTACGATCATAACGGTTGTGGTCACCCCACTGCTATTTTTTGTCCTAGTTGAATTTTCCTTGGGATTCGTGGGCATTGGCACTCACTACGAGTATTTCAATCAAATTAACATTGACGGTGAGGCGTTCTATCAGGAGAACCCAGATTTCGCCGATCAGTTTTACCCGCCATCGCTAAATGTAGGGCCCTTGCAGAATACCTTTGCTGCTGAGCGCTCAGACGATCGCCTGCGAGTCTTTGTATTAGGTGGTTCGGCTGCCATGGGCTTTCCACACAAAAATCATGGCGTTGATCGTCTATTGGCTGCGCAGTTGAGGATGCTTTTCCCAAATAGGGAGGTCGAGGTGGTGAATACCGCAATGACCTCTGTCAACTCACATGTGGTTTACCAAGTCGCGCAGACCTTACCCCCGGAATCCGCCGACGTTGCGGTGATCCTGATGGGAAATAATGAGGTGGTGGGCCCCTATGGACCCGGAACCTTTAACCAGAATTTTCTCTCGAGCTTATCGGCCATCCGCGCGCTTCAGGCGCTCAAGCGGACACGTCTCTGGCAGCTCTTGGATAGCTCATTAGCTGACCTGCAGAGCAGCGATGCTAAAGCGGACCTTGAGTGGCAGGGCATGCAAATGTTTGTCGATAATGGCGTAGCAGAAGATGACCCCCGTATGTCAGTCGTTTATGAACATTTCGAGAGCAATCTACGGGATATTGTTGACACCCTTGCTGCCAAGGGGATGCACATTGTGCTCTCCACGGTGCCAGTTAATCTTCGTCATTCAGCCCCCTTCCTGTCCATCAGTAGGGAGGATCTATCGGTTAGTGATGAGGCCAAATTAAGTGCAGTTCGAGAGCGCGCAGAGCGACAGGCGCTGAATGGTCGCTGGCGGGAGGCGCAAGACCTCTGGCAACAGGCGATTGCTCTCGATGCCGGTCATGCCGACTCGCACTTTCAGTTGGCCACCAGCCTGGAAAACTTAGGTGAGCACGCGTTGGCACGCTCGCACTATGAGCGAGCCTTGGATCTCGATGGGCTCCGCTTTAGAGCGGATACGCGCGTTAATGCGGTTATTGAGCGAGTGGCGCGCGAGTACGACGCAAGCCAGGTAAGTTTTGTACATAGCGCAAAGGGCTTCGATCGGGCGAGCGCACCGTTCGCACCAGGCTGGGATCTACTGGTAGAGCACGTTCACTACGACTTTTTGGGTAACGCAGTCCTGGCGCAAATTTTTGCGCGAGCGATTTCGCGACACCTTTCGCCGACGACGCCAGCTAAGCTCCTAAAACCCGAGGAAGTGGCTGCTCGTGTCGGATTTCCAAACCACGAGACCATTGAAAATCTGACGAACCTACAGGGCATGGCAAAGCAGCCACCGTTTCCGGGGCAGAGTAACTATCAGGACTATTTGGCCTTCCTAGCAACTGAGCTCTCTTCCGTTACGGCTGAGGTCGGGGAGCCTAAAGATGTTGTGCGCCGGCGTCAGCAGGTGCTCGTAGGTGGCGAGGGCGACTGGAAGCTCCATTTTGAAATGACTGCCCTGGCACGACACCTCAAGAACAAGCAGGCGCAATATTATCATCTGGATCAACTATTCAAGCTGTATCCACATAACCGCGAGAGCTACATCAATCTCGCCACCCTGCTGAGTCAAGACGGGCGCTGGGGTGAGGTGATTCCCTTGCTGGAGCGATCATTGAGCTACACACGTGGCCGTGAGGAACTGGTCGTTGAGGCCATTGGTTGGCTGGGTACGGCGCATTTGAAAATAGGTAACACCGCCAAGGCCACCGAACTTTTGCTCTCTATCCCAGAGGAATACCCCGATCAAATCGGTATGAGTCTGCGGGCTTACGGCAACCTCATTAAGCACAGTGTGGATGCCAGTGATGCCCAGACTACAGAGCAATACCTGGCCTCGCTCGAGAATTACGCCGACACACTTGTCGCGTCTGGCGCGAGTGAGAACTATCCACGGTTGAACCAGCGAATGGCGCAACTCCTGACCATGAGTGGTGACAAGGCAGGTGCAGCGAGATGGCGAGCGGCACGCTGAAACCTAATCTGAATCATCAGACTTTGCCTCCTGCCTAATTCTCCGGTTAAATCAGAGTCATTAGCACCGCTCGGAGTGAGCAAGATGACCGATGCATTAATCGAAAAAACGCGGGAGCGTGGTGTGCTCTGGCTGACGCTGAACAATGCTGATCAGCGCAATCCGTTATCCAGCACCATGCTTGCTGAGATCACTTCATCGCTGGAGACTGCGTATGACGACGACGAGATACGCTGCATTGTCATAGCGGCTCGCGGTCCAGTGTTTTCCGCCGGACATGACCTGACCGAGATGGCACGGCGGTCAGGCGAGACCAGCGAGGCGTGGAAGCGTCGTATTATGGATGTCCTTGAAGCGTGTGCCGCGATGATGCGGCGCATCGTCCACGGTCCCAAAGCCGTGATTGCCTGCGTACAGGGCACGGCAACAGCAGCGGGCTGTCAACTCGTATCGTCCTGCGACATGGCAATCGCTTCCAGTAATGCTCGATTCTGTACTCCCGGCGTGAACCTCGGTGCTTTTTGTACGACACCGTTGGTTGGCATTGGTCGCAATCTCTCACGTAAGCACGCACTCGAAATGGCGCTGACGGGCGAATTTTTCGATGCGGCTGATGCGGAGCGCTTCGGGCTAATCAACCGACACGTGCCCTCGGAAGAGGTGTTGCCTGAGACTCAGCGACTTGCCGAGCGAATTGCTTCACGTTCACCACAGAGCATACGAGACGGCAAAACCGCTTTTTACACGCAAATTGAAATGCCACTCAACGACGCCTTCGAACATGCCAACCAGGTCATGGTTGAGGCGATGACCTCCAATGAATCTCGCCAAGGCGTGAAAGCGTTTTTCGAGAAGCGCACTCCGACTTGGGGGTGATCTAGTGTTGATCGAGACTGACGAGGGTCTCGCCAAGTTACTCAAGGCCGTGCGCCACGTTGCGCTTGTGGGTGCGAGCCATAAGCCTGAGCGGCCGAGCTATCAAGTCTTGGAGTTTCTTCTCAAAAAAGGTTATCGGGTGACGCCCGTGAACCCTGGCCTCGCAGGTCAAACCTTGCTGGGTCAGACCGTGGTGGGTTCTCTGAGTGATATCGATGACCCGGTCGATTTGGTCGACGTTTTCAGAGAGGGTAGTGCCTTACCGGGCCTGGTGGATGAGGCGATTGCTATAGGAGCCCCATCTCTCTGGACGCAGCTTAACGTTAGACACCTCGTGGCTGAGAAAAAGGCACTGGATCAGGGGCTATCTATCGTGATCGACAAATGCCCCGCCAGAGAGTGGCCGCGTCTCGAAGCCTGCGGCTTGCTGTAGGGACTCACCAAGTCACAGGTAGTTGCCAGTAACAACCTGACGACCAAGGCCACTGCGATTTATAGGCTAGTGCCTTTCGTTTCCTCGAGCTGTGACAACGACAAAAGGGTCAATAGCGCGGCAATCGCAATGTAGACAGACACGTAAAAGATTCCGAAGCTGTCCCAGAGTAAAACGGCAATCGTGGGAGCAAGAGCTCCACCGATAATCGCACCTAGTTGATACCCCAGTGAGGCTCCAGAGTAGCGCACTTCAGTACTGAACAGCTCAGTAAAATAGGCGGCCTGCGGTCCGTATTGCATACCCAAGAACAGCAGTCCCATCGTAATAGCGAAACAAATGAACAGGGGGTCGCCCGTATCAATGAGGGGGAAGAGGGCAAAGCCCCAAATCCCAGTCAGGATGGCACCCCAGCGGTAGACATTTTTCCTTCCCAGCCTGTCCGACAAGCCCGAAAAGTAGAACTGCGTGGGCACCATAATAGCGGCTGCTATCAGGACTGCCGTGAGCATTAAGTCCTTGGACAGCATCAGATTGGGGGATTGCATCCCGTAGGAAATAACGAAGGCGATGAGAATATAAAACGTCACCTGAACCGAGAGAAACGCCCCGGCCGCCAACATGATGCGCTTAGGGTATTTTCTAATGGCCTCTAAAACAGGTGAGCGCTTCACAGTCTCAGTGGGTTTTTCTGCCACTGATTGCGCATCGCTGAGTGATCGGAAGGCTTCCGTGTCTTCAATTTTGAGCTGTATGTACATCGAGATACCAATGAGGACGATGCTGGCGATAAATGGGAGTCGCCAACCCCAGTCCATGAACGCCTGGTCGCTCATAGAGCTGCTAACACCAATGAAAGCTAGGTTTGCCAATACAACGCCCAAGGGTGCACCCGCTTGAGCATAGGCCCCATACCAGCCACGTTGATCTGCCGGCGCACTCTCTGTGACGAGCAACATGGCGCCCCCCCACTGCCCACCGATAGCTAAGCCCTGAACAAATCGGAGCAGTACCAGCAGAATTGGCGCAGCGACACCAATGGACGCATAGGTCGGCAAAAAGCCGATGAGCGTTGTAGTAATGCCCATCATCATTAGCGCAACGACGAGTGTTCGTTTTCGCCCGATGCGATCGCCAAAGTGGCCAAAAACGATTCCACCGAGGGGTCGGGCTAAAAATCCAACGGCTAAGGAGCTGAAGCTTATTAGCAGGGCTGTTGTGGGGTCTTCCTGCGGGAAAAATGCTATCGGAAAAATAACCGCCGCCGCAGTGGCATATAAAAAGAAGTCGTACCACTCTATGCTCGTACCTGCCAGCGAAGTCAGTGCGACCCGACGCATGTTCCTCTGCTGGTCCTGCCCAGTTGTGTCACTCATTGTTCGATCTCTCAGTCTTGGCTTTTATTGTTAGTTCCTTCATCAGCAAGCGATGAATTATCTGAATCGTGAATATGTTGCCCCGCACGTCCGTGTTCATCTAATAGCGAGATGGCGCGCGGGTCAATGGGCGAGGAGTCTTCAACTGATGTGCTTGGGGTACGTTAGGGGTCCAGAAAAGGCAGATAAAAAGCGAAGGACTGCTCGGCTACTAATGTCGATCTATGCAATCATTGCTAAACGAGCCTTGAAGAATAAGTGATAGCCACACGATGGACGCGACTAACAACGCACCGTTTTATGACAAGACCAGCACCTTGGAGCGGCAGCGCAGCTTCATCAACGGCGATTTTGTTTCATCCCTTTCGGGGGAAACATTTCAATCGCGGCACCCGGGCACGGGCCATGTGATCTGCGATGTGGAGATTGCCGATAATCATCTTGTAGACGCAGCCGTGGCTTCAGCCCACGCGGCGTTTGCAGCTTGGTCGGAAACGCCCGCTGCTGAGCGCGGCGCTATTTTGCGACGGGCTGCGGCGCGTCTGAGAGAGAGAAATCAGGAGCTTGCGGAGCTTGAGACACTCGATTCGGGCAAGGCCATTCAGGAAACAAGCGCGATAGATATTATCAGCGGCGTTGAAGTACTCGAGTACTACGCGGGCGTTGCGCAGAGCCTGCAGGGATCGCATGTTGATCTTCCGCCCGAGGCCTTCGCGATCATGCGACGTGAACCCCTTGGTGTTTGTGCGGCGATCGGGGCATGGAATTACCCCATTCAGATTGCCTTGTGGAAGTCAGCACCGGCACTAGCCTGCGGCAATACCATGGTGTTCAAGCCCTCTGAGGTGACGTCTCTAACGGCGTTAAAGCTGGCGGAAATATACCGCGAGGCGGGGCTGCCCGCGGGAGTTTTTAATGTTGTCCTTGGTGCCAGTGAGACGGGTAGCACGCTGGTACAGCACCCGGATGTCGCAAAGGTGTCGCTGACAGGCTCGGTTGCCACCGGGAAGCGTGTCGCTGCGATGGCAGCAGAGACACTGAAGAAGGTGACCCTCGAACTGGGTGGTAAATCGCCCATTGTGGTCTTTGATGATTGCGACTTTGATAGCGCAGTTAACGCGGCATTGGCTGGTAACTTTTACTCGACGGGACAGGTTTGCTCGAATGGCACCCGCGTGTTTGTTCATGAAGCGATCTACGATGCCTTCGTTGACGAGGTGGTAGCGCGCTCGAATGCGATTATTGTGGGTGATCCCTTTGATCCGGAAACTCAGATGGGGCCACTCGTGTCACAGCAGCAATTGGACAAAGTGGCGGGTTACCTGTCTGAGGTTCGAAGTGCGGATGACGTGAGTCTTTTGTGTGGTGGCGACACGGATTTTGACGCCTTGTGCTCGGATGGCTATTACGTCTCACCGGCTGTTGTGGTGACCGACAATGAAGACCATTCGGTGGTTACCGATGAGGTGTTTGGTCCCGTGATGACAGTGCTGAAATTCTCTAGTGAAACCGATGTTGTTAATCGCGCTAATTCTACGCGTCTCGGACTCGCTGCCGCTGTGTTTAGCGAGAACTTCTCGTTAGCTCATCGAGTAGCTAACGCCTTGCAGGCTGGTATTGTATGGATAAATGAATACAACGTTACCCCAGCTGAAATTCCATTCGGTGGCTATAAAGAGTCGGGTATTGGCCGTGAAAACGGGCTGCAAACAATTGAGCACTTTACTCAAACAAAAACGATTTATGCCAACTTGGGTAAGGTTGAAAAAACCTATTGAAGGGAGCGTCGCTCTTGCGCTTGGCAAAAGTGGCTAGCGTCGGCTGATATCATGATGATTAGACTAAAGAGTCCCCTTGTTTTGTCCATTTCCCTGCAGGCGTTTGTGGTTGTTGGCTTACATGGGTTTCGGGCTGGTACCAGACTCGGACTGCCGTTGCTTCTTAGCTTGGGAGCGCTTTTGGCTCAGATCACGAATGCAAATACCGATGCGCTAGACGATGGGGTCGCAGTAAATACATCGCCAAAAACGCTGTTTGTTATCGTTGATGGTATTCCCGCCGACGTCATCGAACGCGTGAACACACCCGGTATCGATGCAGTTACCAAGGGTGGTTCCTATCTGCGGGCGTACGTCGGAGGCGAGCTCGGCATGCCGACCGAGAGTCCTACCGTGTCTGCGGTGGGCTACATGAGTCTGCTGACCGGCACCTGGTCCAATAAACACAATGTTCGTGCTAACTATGGTATCGAGCCAAACTACGCCTTCTGGGATATTTTTCGCGTCGCCAAGCACCAAGCTAGAGCAGTAACGACAGGTCTTTTCTCGACATGGACGGACAATAGAACCATCTTGATGGGCGATGGCTTGAAAGCGGCGGGGGGCTACAAGTTTGATTTCGTAGCTGACGGATTTGATAAAGATCAAGAGTTCGCGCCTGCGCTCGATGATGTCGAGCGAATTCAAGCCATCGATCTACATGTGACGACGTTAGCAGCAAAAACGCTGCTTGAGTCTGCCCCAGATCTCTCATGGGTCTATTTACAGCACACGGACGATATTGGTCATCGCGATGGCGATGGACAGGCAATGGATCTTGCTGTGCGTTGGGTTGACGCGCGTATTCACGATCTGTGGTCGGCTGTTCAGGCTCGGCAGCAACAAGCCGTCAACGAGGATTGGTTGGTGATTATCACGACCGACCACGGCAGAACGGCTTCAGACGGTAAGGGTCACGGTGGGCAATCGGATCGGGAGCGCACAATCTGGATTGCAAGTAATACTCCGCGTATGGTTTCCCCGCGTGGGCGCAGTGCGGCCATCGTGGATATCTATCCTACGATTGTCGAGCACATGCATTTTGATCTGCCCGATGAGACTGCCAAGAAGCTCGAAGGGCAATCGCTGTTATCTGAGTGAGGAGTTAGGGTGTCCGAGGTGTTCGATTACATCATTGTGGGCGGTGGATCCGCCGGCTGCGTGTTGGCGAATCGACTATCTCAGGATCCCGCCACCACTGTTTTGCTGTTAGAGGCTGGAGGTAATGGCCGCAGTCTATTTGTAGACATGCCAACGGCATTTTCCATACCGATGGCATCGAAAGTTTTCAATTGGGGGTACTACAGCGAACCCGAGCCCGCACTGGACGGGCGACCGATGGATGTGGCGCGAGGTCGCGGCTTGGGTGGGTCGTCAGCCATCAACGGCATGGTGTACGTGAGGGGCCATGCGCGGGATTTTGATGAGTGGGAGTCATTGGGTGCAACCGGCTGGAATTACCATAGCTGCTTGCCTTACTTTCAGCGCGCCGAGTGCTGGATGCATGGGGGCGATGCCTATCGTGGCGGCGACGGCCCACTGGGCACATCTAACGGCAACAATCGCAGAAACCCTCTGTATCAGGCCTTTATCGAAGCGGGGGAAGAAGCCGGCTATGGCCTGACTGATGATTATAACGGTTACAGGCAAGAAGGCTTTGGGCCCATGCACATGACGGTGAAAGGTGGCGTTCGCTCCTCGACGCGCAGATCGTATCTTGAGCCGATTCTCCATCGCAGTAACCTCACTGTGATTACGGGTGCCCAGGTTGATCGAATCGTGCTACAGCAGGGCGTTGCCAAGCGCGTCATTTACAAAAAAGCTGGGAAGGTGAGATTTGCATCGATCCGACGCGAGGTGGTGTTGAGCGCCGGTAGTATTGGCTCCCCCAGTATTCTTCAGCGTTCAGGCATTGGACCTGCCAAGGTGCTCAGAGACGCAGGAGTTGACGTTGTCCATGAACTCCCTGGCGTTGGTGAAAACCTCACCGATCACCTGGAGGTCTATTTTCAATACCGGTGCACCCAACCTATCACCATCAATGGACATCTAAATCCATGGGGCAAGTTCAAGATCGGTGTGCAGTGGATACTTACGAAAACGGGTTTAGGCGCGAGTAACCATTTTGAGTCTTGCGGCTTTATCCGCACGCGAGCGGGTGTGGAGTGGCCCGATATTCAGTATCACTTCCTGCCGGGAGCGATTCGCTACGACGGCAATGCAGCATTCAATGGGCATGGCTTTCAGGTTCACGTGGGGCCTAACAAACCCGATAGTCGAGGTCACGTTCGTATACGAAGTAAAGACCCTGCAAACGCACCAGAAATTGTCTTCAATTATCTCGCCACCGAAAAAGACCGTGAGGATTGGCGTATCTGTCTTCGTCTGACGCGCGAAATTCTGTGTCAGCCGGCGCTCGATGAATTCAGAGGCGATGAGATCCAGCCCTCGATTGATCTATCCGACGACAATGCTGTAGACGCCTGGGTTAGAGCCAATGTGGAAACCGCCTACCATCCCTCGTGCAGTTGCCGAATGGGTGCGGATGAAGACGCAATGGCGGTGGTCGATCCTGAGTGTCAGGTCAGAGGTGTATCAGGTCTCCGTGTAGTGGATTCCTCGATATTCCCTAGCATCCCGAACGGTAATCTCAATGCGCCCACTATCATGCTGGCCGAGCGTGCGGCTGCATTGATTCGAGGCGAGTCCATGGAGATATCTGATGCGGCAACCTGGATTGCCGAGGGCTGGGAGACCTCGCAGCGCATTGGTGAGCCTGCCCGACCTCTGGATGAGGACTTGTTGAGGTCCGCGCCATGATGACGCTACTGTCGATTGCTATGGTGGTTGCATTGTTCTCTGCAGCCATTGTGGTGTTGCGGTGGCCCAACTACCAATGCGTGGGCGACACGCCGTTACCAACACTGTCGTTTTTGGCCATTCTCTTTACCTCGGGCCTCGATGTGGGACTCATCATGTTTCCACTCATCGATTTTCAGACCTATGCCACTGAGGCCGATTATAGTTTTGCAAGCCCTCTGGTGATTGAATTTGGGTTTTGGGGAGGATTGGTTTGGGGGTTTTACTTCCTTACAACGCTTTATTTTTGTGCGATAGAGCCCCGGCTTAAACTCTTTGAGCTCGCGCCGATACGCTGGATTCACAACCTGGTTGTCATGGCGACCTGCGCTTTTACGGCTTATCTATTCCTAGCTTATTTACCCAGCTACATCGAGGGAATCAGCCCGGCAGCAACCTACCTGCTAGTGGGAACGGTGATTGTATTGGCGGTTGTTTCGAGCACGCGACTCACCGTGTTACGGGTATTAAGCTTGAGCTCGACAGGCTTGTTTTGCATTCTGATTGCGACTGCGTGGTTAGCATCGGGCGTGGGTGTTAACGGTCTTCTTGGGACGATGAGCGGTTTGAGTGGTTATTTGAATAACCTCGATCGCTTTATTCTGCCGATCAACGATTATCATGGTTTCTACCTGAGTTGGTGGTTTGCCTGGTCGATAATGATTGGTCAGTTTGTCGCTCGGTTTGTTAACGGTATGGCGGCATGGAAACTATTAATCATGATATTAATTGTGCCATCCATCCCCATTGCGCTGTGGTTCTCGGCGCTCTTTGGTTATTTTGCAGGTGGGACGCCCCTCAGTGAACCTATTACCCTTTTGATGATTGTCGTTGGCATCCTGTTTGTGATTAATAGCTTGGACTCTCTAACGCGACTGTATTCACAGAACCTCGGCCTTACGGTGGAAGCGCTGAGTTGGTCCCGCTACGTGCTGACGCATGCTAGCCTGCTAGCTGGTCTGGTTGTTTTATATCAGGTCACGCCGCTAAAAATCGAGTGGATCGGCATGATCGTGATTGGCCTGTACGTCGCCATTTACCTACTTGTCTTCGCTAGACGTGCCGAACTGACTGGCGGTGCGCCTCAAGCGCCGACGACGCAAAGACCATAGATCGATCAGTGTATGCGTGCGCCCTGACGTTTGAGTTCGCCCTGCAGCGCTGATACAGATAAGTCCTCAAAGCGTTCCTTTCGCTTGACAGACAAGGCGGCAGCTGTGCCGGCAGCCTGGCCTGTGACTGTGCAACACATCATATTTCGGGTGGCCGCATGGCTGACGCGATCACCACCGGTAATGCGCCCCGCGCAAATGAGGTTCTCAACATTTTTTGGTATCAAGGTTCGGTAGGGCAGGTGGAAGTACCGACCAGTCGTCGGAAGGATGAGGATGCCGTAACCATCGATGAACTCGGGGAAAATCCCGACTGAGTCGTCAAATCTTCCCTGCTCGCGGACATCGTTTTCAGTCATGTTGTAGGCGGAATCTATTTTCCGAGTATCTCTAATGCCCAATGTCATCCCGAAGTTTCGTAGCTTGGCAGTCTCACAGCCGGGTTGGAATGCTCGGAGTGCCTTCACTGCCATCATCGCCTGCTTCCGACCTTCCATCTCGCCGCGGGTGAGATCTGCGGGATCGGTGCCGTCATAACCGAGGAGGTGGACGAGGTTCATGTAGGTGAGGTCGCCTGTGTCATAAAGCGCGCCCCAGGTACCCGAAATTGTATCGAGATTCGGTGGGATCAATCCCTCAGCTCGCGCACGTTCAAACGGTTTGCGCAGGAAGGGCGAGAACATCTCATCCTCCTTACCTGTCGTCTCGATAGTCCATTGTCCATAGGCCCAATCAGCGTAGGTGTGAGGCGCCGCTTTGACGTGCTCGATGAATTTCGTCTTGTCGACACCCGATAGCGAGAACATCACCGAGGCGCCTATCATGTCTTCCTTGGCTTGCTTGAAGGTAGGTGCTCCGGACCTATGCGCAACGTCCGCATCGCCGGTTGCATCAATAACACGTTCTGCAAGGATGGCTTCTCGTCCAGCTTTACTCTCGACAATAGCGCCAGTGATTCGATTGCCATCCATAACGGGAGCGACGAATAGCCGGTGAAGCATCGGCGTAATCCCAGCCTCAAGTACCAGCTCATCGGCTACCGCCTTGAAGGCCTCTCCATCGATGGCATGGCTTTGAGATTGCGGTTCCGCCACTGAAGCACCGGCAGCTTTTGCACGCGCTTCAAACTCCACACCGATTCCCTCGCTGTCGACTGTTTGCTCGTGTCGGTACCACGCGAAGCCTTCAACACCCACGGCCGTGATGTTGCCGCCAAAGCAGCCAAACCGCTCTAGCAGGGTGACGCTGACACCCGCCCTTGCAGCTGCGATGGCGGCGGCGAGTCCCGCCGGTCCGCTACCAACAACCAATACTTCGGTGGAGCGAATGACATCCAGTTCTTTGGCTGGTTCGATTATTTTCATCCTAACTCCAACAACTCTTATCGCGAGCTTATTATTTTTAACTGGTTTTTGTTTGATGTTCGTCTCATTTATCGGTATACCACGGGTAGCGCTTTAAGTAATGCTGCCATGTTTCTGCGAAATAAGCCGGGGTAACCGGTGCCGGGGGTCAGATAGGCAGTCGGGTTAGGTGCGCTACCCCCGAAAAATAAACGCAGTACAACAATGAAAACGATGCGAAGTCATTGAGGGAGTAAACTATGAAGAGTGATAACTCATCACATCAGACCTCATTTTTCAGACAGCCTTTAGCGCTGGCAGTTTCTGCTGCTTGCGGGTTGGTTGGTGCAACAACGATTGCCATGCCAACCGAGGCGCAGGTTGAAATGGAAGAGGTTTTAGTCACCGCAACAAGACGATCTGAGAGTGTTCAAGACATTCCAATGAGCGTAAGTGTGTTGGGCGAAACACAACTGGAGGACCTTAATATCACCGATATGGAGGATTACATCATGATGCTGCCGAACGTCAGCTTTGTGACGTTGGGCCCCAGCAGTGGTGATATCTATATTCGAGGTATTTCGAGTGGCGGTGAAAGTAGCATAGGCGCTAACCCATCGGTTGCAGTATATCTAGATGAGCAACCTGTTACGGCCGTGGGTCAGTACCTGAACCCGCATGTTTACGACGTTAATCGTATCGAAGTATTGGCGGGCCCTCAGGGGACGACTTACGGTGCGAACGCTCAGTCAGGCGCAATCCGAATCATCACGAATCAGCCTAGCACTGAAGGGTTTGAGGGCGGCATCAGCTTCGGTATGGAGCAACCAAAGAGTGGTGACATCAGTCACCTCACCGAGGGCTTCGTAAATATTCCGCTGAGCGACAGCATGGCGTTGCGTCTTGTTGGGTACAACAAAGAGCAGGGCGGTTTCATCGACAACGTTCCTGGTACGCACACGTTCAAGCGAGGCTATATCCGAGCGGGTCTTGATGCGGCTAGTCCACTAAATGATGTTGCTGCGGATATCACGGTCGATAACAGCGCAGTAGCAGAAAATAACTTCAACGACGCCACAACCCGTGGTGCCCGTGCAGCATTGGCTATCGACCTTAACGATAGCTGGACCTTGACAGCTGCGATGATGATGCAAGACGTGGAGGCCAATGGTGTATGGGACCACGACCCTACAGTCGGTGACCTTAAAGTCATGCGTCTCATGCCTGATTGGAGCAAGGACGAGTGGACTCAAACGTCGTTGAAACTCGAGGGCGAATTGTTTGGTGGTACCTTGACCGCAACTTACGGTGACCTGGAGCGCGATACTGAGCAGTACGCCGATTACTCGCTCTACAGCGACTACTACGTGTCGTACGGTTATGTTGAGCCGTACTACAACTGCTATGTGTCATACACAGGTTTCTGCGGTGACCCCAGAGAGCAGTATACGAACACAACGGAAATCGAACGATCCACTTATGAGATCCGTTACGTGTCCGACCAAGAAGCGCGATTGCGTTACATGGTTGGTTTTTACGGCGTTGATGTCGATACGGCATCTGACAATGACTGGCACGTCATGGGTCTGAATGGCACTCCAATGGCGGTAGATGCTCCCGATATTTATTGGACGACTGACTTCGTGCGTGCCTATGAGGAAACCGCTTATTTTGGTGAGGTGTCGTTTGATGTTACGGAGGCACTGACTGTCTCTGCCAGTGCAAGGGAGTTTGACTACGAGGGTGGTCTAAACGGCTTCTCGGGCACGGTGTTCTGGCCATGCGGTGGTTGGGGTCCACAGGGCGATCGCCCCTCAAGCAACTACGGCGAAGATTGTGCGCCAGTACCACGTATTACTGAGGCGACAGATTCGGTATATCGCCTTTCAGCCGAGTGGCAAGTTAATGATGACATGATGGCATACGCCACATGGGGTGAGGGTTACCGGCCGGGTGGCTTGAACCGTTTCTGTGCGACGCGCTTGCAAGATGGCCTTGGTAATCAAGGTGCATCGAATATTGGTTGTGAGTTCTTGCCGGACTTCCTGACAGCACAGGAGATCGGTTTCAAAGGCTCTTTCCTGGACGGCAAGCTTCGCATGAATGCGGCGGCGTTTTGGCAGAAGTGGGATGACTTCCAGTTCTCACGGCTGGATACCTCAATCTCACCCATTACGCTGACCTACAACGTTGGTAATGCGGAGAGTAATGGTTTCGAGTTCGATTTCACTGCGATGCTTGCGGCCAACTGGTCGTTGAGCGGTGCGGCAAGCTTTGTCGATTCGAACTTGACGTCTGACTACGCTCGTAATGGTGTGGATGTAGACGCCGAATCGGGAACTGCCTTACCGCGGGTGCCTGAGACGAAGTGGAATCTATCGACTCGCTATGGGTTCGGTAATGACTTCTTTATGCAAGCCGCCTTTATGTACACAGGCGATTCGTACAACACATTGTTTGACGGCGGAACAATCTCTACGCAGCGACGCACGCAGAAATCCTACAAGGTCCTAAATACCTCAGTGGGTATGGAGCGGGAAAACTGGTCAGCTCAGGTATTTGTAAACAACCTGACTGATCAGCGTGGCTCAGTTTGGATCAACGCTGTGACTTGGGATCAGCGAGTCACTATCAACCAGCCACGAAGCTTGGGTGTGTCGTTCACGCGATCGTTCTAAGCTTGTTTGAAGCAGCAGAAAGGGGCACCTTTGTGGTGCCCCTTTTTTATGAGTGGCGCTGTGACCGCTTGATTAATTAATCTTGTGATGTGAAAGCAGAAGACTATGCGATCCGCTGAAGACCTTTACGAACAGATAAAAGTCGCCTTACAAAATGGTGATGCGGAAACCGCGCGCCAGTTAGCGGCAGAAGCGCGAGAGCTTGCTCACGATGATTCGCGATTTGTTTTGATGCATGGTGTTGCGCTTCGACGCAACGGTCAGAACAAAGCGGCGGAGCCTTTACTGCGTCAAATACTCGTAGAAGCGGAAAATCTGGTGCTGGCACACCACGAGCTTGGCCTTGCGCTAAAAGGACAAGGCAGGTTGTCAGAGGCCATCGTCTCCCTGGAGACTGCTGTGCGTTTGCAGCCAAATTTGAAGACGGCGTGGCGCGACCTTTATGAGCTGCGAGCCTCAGAGGGTGACGATGTCGCAGCTGCCGATGCTTACCGACGATCCCTAGGAAGCCAGCAGGGCCTTGATCCACTCCTGACTCAGGTGCTTGATTTGATGCAAGCGGGTCGTTTGGGTGTCGCTGAGGGTGTTTGTCGAGAGTACTTGAAACGACGCCCCCACGATGTGGATGCTATTCGCTTACTGGCTGAAATCGGAATTACTCTGGGAATGTTAGATGAGTCCATCGTGTTGCTCGAGCGCTGCTTGGAGCTCGCGCCAAACTTCACCATCGCTCAGGCGAACTATGCGACAGCGCTAGCACGTCGGCAGCGATTTGATGAAGCGCTGGACAGGACCGGGCGACTCCAAATTGAGCAGCCTGGCAATCTCTCGCACAAGGTCCAGCACGCATCAATCCTCGCGATGGCTGGTCGTTTCGAGCCGGCGCACGAAAAATTCGAAGAGGTGCTTACCTACATCCCGGATAATGCGCGCATTTTGACCAGTTACGGTCACTCTCTGCGTTACGGTGGACGTGGTGATGATGCCGCGGTCGCCTATCAGAGAGCCATAACCGCAGAGCCTCATGCGGGTGAGGCGTATTGGAGTCTCGCGAATCTAAAAACCTTTAAATTTGACGATTCGCAACTCGATGGCATGCGCGAGCGCTACGCTTCCATGGAAAAGTTGAGCAGCGATCGTTATCACCTTGCCTTCGCTTTGGGTAAGGCCCTGGAGGATAGGGGTGACTACGCCGAATCATTTGCTGCCTATGCCGACGGTAACAGTATTAAAAACACCTTTAGCTCCTATACCACCGAGCGTACCTCGGATGAGGTAGCTAGTATGATCAAGCACTGCCCCGTGGGGTTCTTTGAGCCCGGCGGCCATAGCTCTAATGAGCCGATTTTTATTTTGGGTTTGCCCCGAGCGGGGTCAACGCTCCTGGAGCAGATTTTGGCAAGTCACTCGTCGGTCGAGGCCACCGCCGAGCTTCCGCTGATTAGTCAGATTGCCGGTGAATTGGGGGGTGGGCGTCGACGATCCGAGCAGAATCTCTACCCGCAGTGTTTAACGTCGATGAGTCAAGATCAGCGCGAGGCGCTTGGTCAGCGCTATTTAGATGGCGCTAGCACTTATCGGACGGATAAGCCTTTCTTTATCGACAAGATGCCCAATAACTGGGTCCACATTGGCCTAATTAAAACTATTCTCCCTAACGCAACCATAATCGACGCGCGGCGGCACCCCATGGCGGCCTGCTTTGCGAACTTCAAACAGCTCTTCGCGCGCGGGCAGGAATTTACATACGGACTCGAGGAGATTGGTCACTACTACGCAGACTATCTGCATCTGATGGATCACTGGCATTCGGTGCTTCCGCAAGGGTTGATGACAGTGCAATACGAAACCGTGGTGGAAGACCTCGAACGACAGGTAAGGGCACTGTTGGAGCACTGTAATCTCCCCTTTGAGGAGCAGTGTCTGCGCTATTACGAGAAGGACAGGGCGGTGCGCACGGCCAGTTCAGAGCAGGTTCGACAGCCCATTTACCGCGACGCCCTCTCGGTGTGGCAGCGATACGAGGCGCACCTGGACCCATTGAAAGCAGTGCTTGATGAGCGAGGCGTCGCGTACTAAAGCGGGCGCTTCATAAAAAGTGCTTTGGAGTCGCCCTAAATTTGCTCCAAACAAATCTCTCCAAACAAATCACTCCCAAAAGTCGCCCCAACACAGGCGCGAGAAATCAGGCGTGAAAACAGCGCACAAAGTAGGCTACCCTGTGGTGACACGAAAACAATAACTCTGGGATGCGTTATGACGCAGGCTGTAGATCGCGTTAACTTCATTTTGACCCTTTCTGTCATGCTAGCCATGGCGATACCGCTCCTGCTCTTCCCAGAGGCCAGTGCCCTGGCACTGCAAACAGCCTACAACTTTCTGGCCACTGAGCTGGGATGGTTATACATACTCACTGCGATCGTTGCTTTCGGGGCTGTTCTATTTATTGCGTTCGGTCCCTATGCTCATGTGCGGCTGGGCGATGACACACCTGAGTTCAGCACTGCCAGCTGGATTGCCATGCTCTTCGCAGCCGGTATTGGCGCCGGCATGATGTACTGGGCGTCAATCGAATGGGCGTTTTATGTCGATGCGCCGCCGTTTGGTGCTGAGCCCCGATCGCCTGAGGCCTACGTGTGGGCGTCTTCCTTTGGTCTGCACCACTGGGGGTTGGTTGCTTGGTCGTTTTACTGTCTTCCAACACTCGCCATTGCCTATCCTTACTACGCGCGAGGGGTATCCAAGCTCAAGTACAGCATCTCGGCTCCACACTTTATCAAGGGTGGTGAATCGTCCATAGGTGCACGCCTCATGGATAGTTTTTTCATGATTGCCTTGGTGGGTGGTATTGGTAGCTCACTAGGGTTCTCCACGCCCATGATTGCTGCGCTCATCTCGAGATTAACAGGGATACCGGTAAGCTTTGAGATGGAGCTTTTTGTGGTGGCAGCCTGTGTCGCGATGTTTGGCACCAGCGTGTGGCTGGGCCTCAAGCGAGGCATCAAACGACTCAGCGACTTCAACATGGTGCTGGCATTCGTGATTTTGGTGTGCGTTCTCCTCGCCAGCGATACGGTCTTCCTGTTGAAAATGGCCATCAACTCGATTGGTCACACACTGCAAAACACTGTAGCCATGATGTTCTGGACAGATCCCATCAACGACACAGGTTTCATCGAAGACTGGACCATTTTCTACTGGGCCTGGTGGCTGGCCTACGGCCCCTTTATTGGTATTTTTGTGACGCGTATCTCCAAGGGCCGTTCGCTACGCGAGGTGGTGCTTGGAATGTTGGGCATGGGCTCGATGGGCGTTTGGTTGTTCTATCTCATCATTGGTAATCACAGCCTTGGACTGCAATTGAGTGGCGAGGTCGATGTGCTTGGCATCATGGCCGAGTCTGATGGTAGTCAGGCTATTATCGCTGGATTGGACGTCCTGCCGGGCGCAACGCTGTTCATCATTGCCTTCATTTTCCTGACCAGTATTTTCACGGCAACAACCTATGACAGTGCGTCTTATGTATTGTCAGCGAGTGCAACGAAGTCGCTCAAGCCTTCGGAAGATCCGGCTCGATGGCATCGTGTGTTCTGGGCCTTTGCCATTACGGTCTTACCGATAGGCCTCATGTACGCTGGCGGCCTTAAAACCGCGCAGACGGTGGTTCTCGTGGTGTCGTTACCTCTAGTATTTACCTTCTGGTTGTCGGGCATCTCGTTATTCAAATCACTCAAGGAAGATCACGGTGAAGCTCGAGACACTTCAGCCACCTAAGGGTGTGGGCTCGGCACTCGTCGCAGGATACGCTGTGGCGCAGGTGAGGCCATGAGTGATCAGCCGGTTGCCATCGTTACTGGCGGTGCCTCTGGCATTGGGCTTGGCATTGCTGCGACGTTGATTGCCGACCGTTATGACGTATTTGTACTCGATAATAATTTGCACCACGTCGATAACTACAACGCCAGCCATCCGCTGTCGCGCGCACAAGTATGTGATGTGTCTGATGCTGCGGCAGTCGCCACCGAGGTTGATGGCGTGCTTCATGTGGTGGGCAGGATTGATCTTCTCGTAAATAATGCCGGGATCTCAGGCCCCACGGCGCCCGTCGAGGCCGTGGATCCATCGGAGTGGCAGAAGACCTTAGACGTTGGCTTAACTGGAGCTTTTAATGTGACAAGGTCTGTCGCGCCAATCATGAAGGCGCAGTCATCGGGTGCCATTGTCAACATAGCCTCGAATGCGGGTCTCATGGGTTGCCCGAATCGATCAGCCTATGTGGCGGCTAAGTGGGGCTTGATCGGACTGACCAAAACTTGGGCGATCGAACTGGGGCCTCACAAGGTGCGTGTGAATGCACTCTGTCCCGCCAGCGTTGATGGTGCCCGTATTGAGGCGGTCATGGCACGTGACGCAGAGGAGCGTGGTGTTTCTGTCGGAGAGATTCGACAGATTTATGAACGTCAAAGCTCGCTTCAAAGCTTTACGCGCGTCGAGGATATTGCCTCGATGGTCTGTTACCTCGCGAGTGATGCGGCGGTGAGAATCTCGGGTCAGGCCATTGGGCTCGACGGTCACACTGAAACCTTAGGTAACTCCCATGGTGAACCATAATCTTTCCAATGCGCAGCGGCCTCAGCAAGGTCCTGCGTCACTCTGTAAATACCTGCTTCGACCGTTAATCATCCTATGGGCTGCGTTCCTTGTTAGTTGTGACTCTGCAACACAAAAGCCGTCGGTTGAGGCATCAGGGACCCGTTACCTTGGCATTGAACAAGGCTCAGGTGTGCAGGCATTTTTGGGTATTCCGTTTGCCGAGCCACCGGTGAATGAACTGCGTTGGGAGCGTCCGGTTCCAATTCAGGGCTCTCTCGACGAGGTCGACGCAACTCAGTTCAAGCCGGCCTGTATGCAAACCGGGAGTGGGCTCGCCTGGTATCACGGCATGATGTCGCGTGTAGGCGTTGATCCCAGTCTCATGGAAGGACCGGAGTACTCTGAGGACTGCCTTTATTTGAATGTGTGGACTGCCGGTGATCAGTCCGAGCTAAAGCCTGTGCTTGTCTTTATTCACGGCGGCTCGAATACCGGGGGTTGGAGCTACGAGCCCAACTACCATGGACATGCGCTTGCCGAGAGAGGGGTGGTAGTCGTCACAGTAGCCTATCGGTTAGGCATCTTTGGCTGGTTAAGTCATCCGGATATGGCCATACGCAATCCGGGTTTGCATGACCTGATCGTTGCGCTTGATTGGGTCAACGCAAACATCGGCGCTTTCGGTGGGGATCCCAATCGTGTCGTCGTCTCAGGTGAATCCGCAGGCGCGGACAATGCGCTTCATCTAGCGCTCGCACCGGCCATGGCTGGCAAGCTAGCGGGGGTAATACATCAAAGTGCAGGCTGGTCAGTGACGAGTACCTTAAAACCCGAGGATGGGTTTGCTTTGGGTGAAGCCTTGGCCGAGTATCATCTGGGCGCCGACGGTACTTTTGCTGACTTGAAACAGATATCGGCTGCTGAACTACTCGATTCGCAGATTGATGTGTTCAGTGGACATTATTTTAGTCCTATCCCAGACCCCGAGACTTTACCGGTGTCGCTTGAACAAACAGTGGCCGGTGACTCACTGCCGGTGCTGAATCTCATTATCGGATCGAATCGCAATGAGTCGTTGATGTATATCCCTGATGGAGCGGTGCTGACGAATTATCTTGAGGGCTATTTTCCGCCGGAAAACTGGGAAGACATCAAGGCCATACTCGGTGGTGACTTGTCAGAGCTCGCACAAATGGATCGACTGCGATCGGCCGTGCAGTACACCTGTCCAAGCCTTGCGCTAGCCCAAGCCACTCAGGAAGCCGGAGGGGCTGCTTACGTGTATCGATTTGACCGGGTTCGTGAAGGTTTTGATGCCATTGGTGCCTACCACGGCGCAGAGCTGCCTTACGTCTTTGATACCCACGACCCGTGGATGCCTACCAGCGCGGTTGATCTTAAGATCACCGATGCGGTGGTCGACTATTGGGTGGCGTTCTTAACGAGTAGCTCCCCGAATGAATCTCAATCTGGCGATTCAGAAATCACTGACGCGACATGGCCCGCTTGGACTCAACAGCAACAGGCACTTGTCATCGCGGATGAGGTCTCGACCCAGACGCACCCCGATGCGGCGCTCTGCGAGTTTCTCAATGCGGCACAAGTCGCGAGTGCACGTCACTGACTCGAGGTGATGAACTCCACTAGTGCCGTGACTTCCTGGTCGGTCAGTTGCTCTGCGTAGGCAGGCATTGCCCCAACCCCATGAGCGATAGCCGTTCGAATTCGACGCGCGTCGGGTTTGAGCGCATCGAGATCGGGTCCTATAACACCTTTGGCACCTGCGGCTTCAAGGCTGTGACAGACGCCGCAAGGTGGATTGGCAGTTTCTACAAACAAGCGCTTTCCTAAACCGCCTTTGTCGCTCGCCCTGTCGATTTCCTTGCTAGACACACCGGCAGCGGCTGCGATGCCCGTATTCGTTTTAGAAATGGCAGTACGTTGCTCGTTCATCGCTTGTGTGCTGACTTCGATGGCTAATCCGTGATCACGCCAGCCGTTATGGCCATAGCCGCGATGATTAGCGGGGAAGTGCTCGGGTTGGCTCTCACCCGCCGTATCGGTGGCCTTGCTTACGAGCAAATGGTTACCTGCTACAAGATTGGCCTCGAGTGAAAATGTCCGCCAAGCATTGGGCCCGAGGTCAGGACCGTACAGGTTAGCGCGCTGCCAGCTTGCGCCACCGTCCAGCGAAACATCAACGTGGTCGATTCCGCGTTCGCCAGAGAACGCCACACCAAAAAGCTGATGTCTGCCTGGAGGCAGTGTCTTCAAATCCGCACCCGGTCCGTTGAGCCAGGATTTCACAGGCATTCGGTACATCGAAGGATGGGTCGCGTTTCCGCTCTCGCCGACAGCGCGCAATCGGTAGCCAGACTGTTGGATCTTATGATCTGACTCATTGACTGAGGCGGCGAGCCGCTTCACCCACTTGACGTTATTCACGCCGAAATAGCCGGGGACAAGCAATCGCACGGGGCCGCCATGCACAAGGGGTAAGGGCTCGCCGTTCATTTCCCATACCAATAGACAGTCGTCGAGCCCTTTATCGATGGGCACCGATCGCTCGACAGCCACTGAGCTCGGATCGATTCCGTCCGGTAACAGTTCGCCGCCGGTAGCGGTGATGAAGCGCGCTTCAGTCTGCGTGCCACCTAGATGTTCAAAAACGGTAGAGAGTTTGACGCCCGTCCACAGCGCACACCCTGCAGCGCCAACACCCCAGGGTGAGCCTGACGGTGAATGGTCAAAAAAGGCGCGTCCGTTACCCGAGCACTGAAGCACGCTAGCGATTGTGGTGGTCGGCAAGGCTTTGAGCTCAGCAAGGCTGAGGGTGGTTGAAGGGTCGGCTCTCTGTCCAGCCCCTTCGATGGCGACTGTCCAAAGGTCTCGGTCAGCAACAATCCGCGACTCTGGCATGGGCAGATTATTGCGCACGAAAAATTGCGAAATAGCGGTGATGGGTCCCTGTCCGTAGGCGCTGCGCAGCGTCTCTAGCGCCAGCGGTAGGTCGTTGTGTTCAATGAAGTCACTCGATGCTTTGTTGGCGGGTAGCAGCCGCTTCACTGCAGACAGCGACACCTGCGGTAGCAGAACAGCGGTCGCTGCCAGTACCTTAAGGAGTCGTCGCCGTGACGGTGTTTTCCAAGTCGAGGACATCGTATCTGCTCGCAGCCTTTTGTGTTTACAAGCCTGTTTTTATTAGTCAGTACGCGACGGGCTTTAACGCCGTGTGATCATACGTTACTGCAACAGAGCCCAAACGATGACGCCCAACGTCAATAAAATCAATGCTCGGTGCATGACAATGCTTTGCTCAAAGGCCCGACTCATCATGACACCCAGGCCGCACCAAACAACGGCAAAAAATACCTGCGCGACCAGAAAGCTGAGAGGAACGATCAATAGGCGTTCCGCGGCTGATTCAAAGCTGTCAGCGAATTGCGTGATGGCCAGCGTGGCCATCATCCAAGTCTTCGGACTGAGCGGGTGGACAATGCTCCCCGAGAGAAACGTAAAGCTAGCGTTAGCACTCCCGGGCTCGGGTGGCGTCCAATTGCGCAGTGCTAAATAGGCCATGTAGGCCGCGGAGCAATAGACAAATATCGTGGCGATGGTGGGATTAGCCTGAAGTAAACCCATAAGACCCAGACCCAACGCCACATTCAGAGCCAGTTTTCCTGCCGTCAGCCCCGCAATAAACGGCAAGGTGCGACCCAAACCTTGCTGCGCACCCGCCGTCATCAGCAGCATATTGGCGGGTCCGGGTGTGGACACCATGAGGATGATAAACATCCACAGCGGCAGGTATTGATCGATCAGGTCCACGGCGATGAATGACTCGTTGGCTAGTGGAGCGCAGGATACGACAGATCGCTCATTTGCGTCAGTAAATGGGGCACGCCGGCAGGCTCGAGGATGTGCTACTGTCGAAGAAAAACAATAGAGGTACGGCAATGGACCTGTCATACGGTAGTGAGTACGACGCGTTTCGCGAGGAAGTGAGGTCGTTCATTCGTTCCCATAAGCACAAGCAGCCAAAACCGGGTGATGGCATCAAGAGCCAAGGCATGCGTGATTGGCAAAGTCTTCTCATCGAGCATGGCTACCACAGCCGAACGATCGCTAGCGAGTACGGTGGTTATGGCGGGGAGCCCGACATTATCAAGTCGCGCATCATTGCAGAGGAATTTGGCGCTGAGCGGGTGCATCGCGGCTTTAATGGCCAGGGTGTCACTATGCTTACCCCAGTCCTGCTGGAGATGGGTACTGAGGAGCAGAAAAAGGCCTTTGTCGAACCCACCATCAAAGCCGAGATGATTTGGTGTCAGGGCTACTCGGAACCGGGTGCTGGCAGTGACTTGGCAAGTCTCACGACGAAGGCGGAGCTCGATGGTGACGAGTGGGTGATTAACGGTCAGAAGATTTGGACCAGCACCGCGCACCACGCGGACTGGATTTTCTGTCTTGTTCGAACCGAACCCGATGCACCGAAGCACTTGGGCATTTCATTTCTACTCTTCCGAATGGACACCCCTGGTATTGAAATTAGGCCGCTGGTGGATATGACGGGAGATGCTAACTTCAATGAAGTCTTCTTCACCGATGTGCGGGTGCCTAAGCACCAGATAGTTGGTCAGCGCGGTCAGGGATGGCAGGTGGCAAATGCCATCCTCGGGCACGAGCGTGGTTCACTGGCTACACCCGATGCGGCGATGAATCGACTCAATGGTGTAAAGCGACTTATGCGCGAGGAAAGCATCAATGGCGAGCCCATTATGTCTAATCCGGTGTTTCGCGACCGCCTTATGAAGCTCGAGGGCCGCGTGCTCGCGATGCAATACAACGATATGCGCTTGCTGTCTGCCAAGATTAATAAGAATCAGGACGTCCGCCTCGCCGGCATGATTGTGAAACTCATAGGCACAGAGCTTCGCCATGAAATTGAATGCTTGGGCATCGATGTTATGGGTGAAATTGGTCTGAGTTACGGTGACAACCCTCACGTGCGTGGCCACGGAAGCTGGCAGTATCAGTACATGTTCTACCTTGGGCTGATCATCGGCGGCGGGACGTCGCAAATTCAGAAAAACATCATCAGTGAACGCGGCTTGGGCATGCCCAAAGAACCCAAGATTCCGACAGCAAAATCAGTCAAGGAGGCCTGAGATGGAGTTTGGACTATCACAGGACCAATTAATGTTCGGCGATAGCGTCCGTAAGTTTCTTGCCTCGGAAGTGCCTCTAGACACAGTACGACAGCTCGCTGCAGGTGAGGCTGATGATTCATCAGTCTGGCAGGGGCTGGCGGACATGGGGCTTGCGGGGCTGATTATCCCCGAGGCCCACGGTGGTGCCCAGCTGGGCATGCTGGACGCTGTAGCAATCGCCGAGGCTTTAGGCTACGCCGCTTGCCCGGGCCCGTTTTTAAGCACGGCGATCATGTCGGCTTATCTCTTGAACGCGGCTGGAGCCACTGACCCCCTGGCGCGCATGGCCTCAGGTGACTATCGGGTCGGTATCGCCTTCAGCGACGTCATCGGCTCGCGAAAAGGGGAAGTTACCGAGGCTGATTCCAAGTTGACAGGTCAGTCGCTATTCGCGCTCGACGCGACTGCCGATGCCTATCTCATTGGGTTGTCTGATGGGCGCGTCTTTATGATCGAGGCCTCTGAAGTAACGAGGTCGTCGCTGTCGACCATTGATGTCACGCAAAGTGTTTGTGAGCTGTCCTTTCATCAGTCCCCGGCCTGTCTTGTATCGAGTAGCCCAGAGCTTGTATGGCAGACGATCTATCGAGGGCGCGCTATACAAGCTGCCGACACCTTGGGCGCCGCGCAATACATGTTGGATCAGGCCGTGGCTTACTCACTTGATCGTAAGCAGTTCAACCGGGTGATTGGGTCGTTCCAAGCGGTGAAACACATGTGTGCCGAAATGGCATCACAACTCGAGCCTTGCCGCGCCTTTGCATGGTATGCGGGGCATGCATTTGACGAGTCGACAGACGATGCGGCACTTACCGCTTGTCACGCGAAGGCACATCTGGCGGAAGTGGGACAGTTTGTTGCGAAAACCAGCACCGAGGTACATGGCGGTATGGGCTTTACTGACCTGGTTGGCCTGCACTACTGGTTCAAGCGGATAGGCTTTAACCGGCAGCTACTGGGTTCGCCTGAAGCCGTCAGGCACGAGGCCGCTCAGCTAGAGGGGCTGTGCTAGGAGCCATCGGTACTAGTTGAAGCTTAATAATAAAAAACGGACGTTGTATGAGTATCAAACGTGTTGTCGTCACTGTCTTCCTTTCGGGACTGGCTGCTTGCAGTAACGAGACGCCTGATCATGACATGAAGGCAGGCGTATCGCTGTCTCTTGCTCAGGGAGAGGTGAGAGGTATTCCCTCACCGTATGATGACGAAATTACGGTCTACCGAGGCCTTCCTTACGCCGCGGCCCCGATCGATGATTTGCGGTGGCAACCACCACAGGCCGCCGCAGGCTGGGACGGCGTTCGTGTTGCGGACACCTTTGCAGACAGCTGCTTTCAGCTCCGCCACACCTCAAATTTTGTCTGGCGACGGGAGGACTTTCCGGTTTCCGAGGACTGTCTTTATCTCAACGTATGGGCCCCGGACAATGCAAAAGACCTGCCGGTCATGGTGTGGTTTCACGGTGGTGCGCACACCAGCGGGCAAGGACATTCACTCATTTTTGACGGTACGTCTTTGGCCCAGCAAGGAGTTGTGGTCGTAACGGTGAATTATCGACTGGGCCCCTTTGGGTTTCTCGCGCACCCGTGGCTGAGCGAGGGGTCCGAGTCGGGCGCTTCCGGAAACTACGGACTGATGGATAAGATCGCTGCGTTGGGCTGGGTCAGAGATAACGCGCTTGCGATGGGTGGTGATCCCAATAACGTCACTATTTTTGGTCAGTCTGCCGGTTCGCAAAGCGTCTGCTCGCTCATGGTGTCTCCCGCGGCCCAAGGCCTATTTCATAAGGCTATTGGTCAATCCGCGGCCTGCGTCAATCCGCTCTCGGTTGACGATGCCAACGGCCATCTACGCGGTTCGGCACTGGTTGAATCGCTGGGTGCAGATTCACTTGAGGCATTGCAAGTAGCTGACGCTGATGCCTTGCTGTCGGCGATGGTCGACTCAGACTGGGAGGCAGGTAGTCGCATTGTGATCGATGGTGATGTCTTGAGGGAGTGGCCGAGTCAAACCTACGCTAAGGGTCTTCAGTCCAAAATCCCGTTGATGCTCGGATTCCTGGACAACGAGGGTGAGCAGTTGTTTCCCGTTGATGACTCTGTCACGCAAGCCGGGCTCGACGGGTTTCTTAGTTACGTGGCAGGCGATTTGGCTGAGGAGCTCAAGGGCGAATACGACGCCGAGAACCTCAGACCAGGTCAGCTTCAGCATGCGGTATCGACCGATATTTTCATGGCCTTTGGCATGCAGCGATGGGCTGAGTACCACGCGCTTGCCGGGCAATCCACGTACCTCTACTTCATGGACCACGTGCCACCTGCGTTTCATCTCTACATGCCGGAGCAGCCTTATCTGTCGCTAGAGGACGGCTCGCGAAGCGGTGGCGCCTACCATTCGGGTGATTTAGCGTTGGTGTTTGGATCGCTAGACAAGGTGGGGTACGACTGGACCGACGAGGACAAGTTGGTCTCTGCGCAGATGGTTACGCATTGGACAAATTTTGCTAAAACAGGCAATCCAAACCTATCCGGTGAGGATGCATGGACACCATTTGATGATGAGCGCTTGAGTACACGTGTCATTAACTCGGAGCCCACCACCGTTGACGGTGTGAGAAAACGTATTTTAGAGATATTAGCGAGTCGTCGGCCTCTTTAATGTGACTCTTTCAATGTGAGTTCGAGGCAAGCGCGAGTGACGACAGAGTTAAGGAAGGAGCCCCCTATATGAGCCACAGCAGAAAATCTTCCCTCGTAGTAATTGTGTTATCCGCCGTCATGAGTCTTCAGGTTTGGGCCCACAATCATGTGGGTGAGAAGCCTACGAAAGACCCGGTCAATGTGGTGGCAATGACCCTGCCGGAAATTGTTAGCGGGCTGAAGACGGGTCAATTTAGTTCCCAGGATCTGACTCGCGCCTACCTTCAGCGCATAGAGACCATTGACCGCGCGGGGCCCACGCTCAACGCCATCATTTCCCTCAACGCCAGTGCGATGAAACTCGCAAAGAAAAGCGATATGCGGCGCGCGCAAGGCAAGGCAAAAAGTCCGCTGGATGGTGTGCCTTTTTTGCTCAAAGATAACATTGAGTCGAAAGACCTGATGGCAACGACGGCAGGGTCGACGGCGCTCATCGACAACGTCACAGGTCGGGACAGTCCACTGGTGGCGCGCCTTCGTGATTCTGGTGCCATTATTTTGGGTAAGGCCAATCTGAGTCAGTGGGCGAACTTTCGCTCATCGCACTCGGTATCGGGTTGGTCAGCCGTGGGTGGACTCGTAAAAAATCCGCATGTGCTCGATCGGCAAGCCTGCGGTTCAAGCTCAGGCTCTGCCGCCGCGACTGCAGCAAGCCTTGCCGCCGGTACGGTAGGGACGGAGACCAATGGCTCGATCATTTGTCCTTCGCAGGTGAATGGGGTGGTGGGTCTCAAGCCCACGCACGGTCTTTTGCCGATTGACCATATCGTCCCCATTGCTGCTACGCAGGACACGGCGGGGCCCATTACAAAATCGGTAGCGGGCGCTGCTCTCATGCTCGACGGTATGACCGGCTGGCAGAATGACTACACTGGGTCATTGGACGCCAGTGTGATCGATGGATTACGGGTAGGTGTGCTTGATTTTTCTCGCAATGACAGTCCGCGCCTCAACGCGTTGCTTGATGCCGCGATCGACCGTATGGAGGCGGCTGGCGCTACGATTGTTCGTATTGAGAGCAATGACATACCGCCCGAGTTCTGGAGTGCGTCTCGCCTGGTCCTGGGCTCAGAATTTAAAGTATTCCTTGATGCCTATCTCAGTGGATCGCCAGCCGATATTCCCGTCCGAAGTCTGGCTGACCTGGTTACGTTTAATAATGAGAATGCCGATGTTGAGCAGGCGATCTTTGGACAGGACATTCTAGAGTCATCACTCGAAGCGCCCGCAATGGATAGCGATGCTTATCAGGACGCATTAGCGCTGATCCGCAAGACGACTCGCGATGATGGCATTGACGCTTTGCTTCGCGATCATGATGTTCAGGTCCTGATGGGGCCCAGTGGTCCGGTGTCGCCGCGAGCCGACGTCGTCAATGGCGATGTTTGGCCGGCTTGGGCGGGTGCCGGCTCTATGGCCGCCATCAGCGGCTATCCCAACCTGACGGTACCCATGGGTACCATCGCTGGTGTACCCGTTGGCGTCTCGTTCATGAGTGGCCGCAATGCAGATGCGTTGCTGTTGTCCGTGGGGCTGGGATTCGAAAAGACGGGCTCTGGATCTCCAGTGCCTCAATTCAAGCCTTCGGTTAATGCAGAGGATATGCGGGCGCTATAAAAGGCCGAGCTTAAAAAGTACCGGCCGCCTTCGGGCGGCTTTTTTATGCCTGAAAAGCGACTACGCTTACACCATGTGCCAGAATGGCGGTGTTCCGTCATAAAAAAACAAATAGGAAAGACCAGGAGGAGACGTGTTATGAGCTACGAGTGTTTCGAGTTAACGCTGTCAGAGGGCATTGCCCACATTCGCTTCAATCGCCCTGAAAAAGCTAATTCGATGATTCCATCGTTCTGGACCGAGTTGCCAACTGTTGTTAACGAGTTATCGCGTGACGCATCAGCACGAGTGATTGTTCTGTCGGCTGAAGGGCGTCACTTCTCCTCGGGTATGGACATATCGGTCTTCACCGAGGGCGGTCTTGATGGACCAGCGAGCGGTAGTCGCTTCGTTCGCGCTGAGGCTTTCCGCCACCACTGCATGGCGTTGCAGGATGCGTTCACCTGTCTTGAAGAAGCCCGCATGCCCGTTCTAGTGGCAATACAAGGTGCGGCTGTCGGCGGTGCAATGGACCTCATTACGGCTTGTGACTGTCGGTACGCCACCCGTGATGCGTTCTTCTCGGTACATGAGACCGCGATCGGCATGACAGCCGATGTGGGCACCTACCCACGATTGGTTAAGCTCATCCCCGAGGGTTGGGCGAGGCAGATGTCCTATACCGCAGAGCGGGTGAGTGCCGATAAGGCGCGAGACATTGGATTGGTCAACGAAGTGTATGACTCGGCTGAGGAAATGTTAGAGGCGGTCATGAACATTGCGCGTCAAATTGCCGCACATGCACCACTTGCCGTATCTGGCGCTAAGCGCATGGTGAATTACGCGCGCGATCACAGCACGGCCGACGGTCTTGACTACATTGCGACATGGAACGCCTCAATGCTGGATGGTGAGGCTATTCGAAATACCTTTGTGGCGCAGTCTAAAGGCGAAAAGCCTGAATACGAGGACTTACTGGCGGTCAAAAAAGCAGCCGGTGAGTGATCTCTGGTCAACCGGCCAAGCGCGCCTGAGAGACTGTTTGGGGACGATTGCTTGGTCGTGCTCAATAGTCTTCGCGGCGTCGGCTGGTGCCATCGATGGGCAGTCGTGGGATAAAGCAGACGCAAACCTCCTTGCAGACGCACGGGCGATTCATCAGCGTGTTCTTACCTTTGACGCCCACGCCGACATTGAAATCCCAGGCAAACCCTCGATGTATGTGGGTGCCGATGGTTTATCAAAAGTCGCTATCGAGAAAATGCAGCAAGGGAACTTAGATGCGGTCGCAATGGCCGTGGCTGTCGGTCCGCTGCCCCGAAACCAGGAGGGCTTTGCTGAAGCGCGGCGCATTGCTGATGAGAAACTCGCCGCAGCGGTCGCACTGACGGAGAATCCAGATCAGCCCGTTCAGTTGGTTACCAGTAGTGACGCATTAGTTGCTGCGGTGGGTAATGGTCAGCGGGCTATCGTATTGAGCCTTCAGAATGCGCTGATCTTTGGTGATGCTGTGGCTGTCATCGATGACTTTTATGCTCAAGGGGTTCGGATTTTTGCGCTAACTCACATGGGGCACAACGAGTTTGCAGACTCATCGCGACCGCTCTTTGACGCTGAGACGGGCATGCGAGAGGCACCGTCTGAGCACGGGGGGCTGTCGGCGAAGGGCAGGGCTGCCGTCCAACGCTTTAATGAACTCGGTGCCGTTATCGATATTTCACAACTATCGACCGAGGCCGCACTTGAAGTGATCAGTTTGTCGCAAGCCCCCGTTGTTGCTAGCCATTCGAACGCTCGGGCGTTAACCAACGTCAGTCGAAATTTGAGCGATGCGGAAGTTAGGAGGTTAGCGCAACGCGGCGGTGTTATTCACGTAGCACCATTTGCGGGCTACTTGTTTGATTCGCAAAATCCCGACATTGATGCAAGTATCCGTGCGCTGAGACGAAAAGCCGGAATCGACGAAGATTATCTTTATCCTTTTGAGCTTTACTGGGAAATCGACGATGCGTCCGTAAAAACGGAATTTCTCGCCGGTGTTCGAGGCTTATTGGGGCCCATTTCGCTGGATACAATGCTGGATCATATTGACCATATCGTAGCGCTGGTGGGTGCAGACCACGTCGGTATTGGGACGGATTTCAATCACGGCAGCGGCATACCGGGATACGTCGATGCGAGTGACTCGCTGAATGTCACTCTGGGCTTGTTGCAACGCGGGTATTCCGAGTCCCAGATCAGGAAAATTTGGGGAGGTAACTTTCTGCGAGTGTGGCGTGAGGTAGAGCGCAGGGGTTTGGGCTCTACGTCACAGTAACTTCCAAAGCTTCCTCGCATTTCTCGTCACACCCGTTCAGTGCACTTCTTCATCGTAAGTCTCCATGAAACTTTCATGGACTGATAACGGTGCAAGCATCAGAAGTCGTCGCTTTCGGGCAATCACAAGTGTCACAGTTGTAGCAATGTGCGTGGCTAACCGTATAATGCGGCCACTTTGTACAAATTGAGTGCCATGCCTTTTGGCTTTGCTCTCGTTTGGTGCAATTTTTGAGTCGAATACAGCTCCGATAGTTAGGCATTTTCTCCACAAATAATCTAGCTACCTGTGAGCCATCAGTTTTGTGTATTTGGCATCTAATGTGCTTGGCATCCGTACAACTCTAAAACGATGTATCCGATCTCGAGTCGGACCCATTTTTTATTCAGAAAAGGACCTATTCCGGTGAAGCCTCATTTCCCTAAAGCACTCTTAAGTGCATCCATTGTTTTGTCCATGTTTGCCACGAGTGCGCTCGCGCAGACGGGCCCCGTTTTTGAAGAAGTCATCGTGACTGCTGAAAAGCGATCAGAGAGTCTGCAGGACCTATCACAGGCCGTCACGGCATTGACGGTCGCTGACGTGGAAGACCGTCAGCTGACTTCCTTCGTTGATCTAAGCGCTATCGCGCCAGGTGTGAACGTGGCGAAGAACGAAGGCTTCAAGACAGTAATTACCATTCGTGGTATCGGTAACGAGGCGAACCAGAACGCGATTGCCAATCCGTCGGTCTCCTATCACCTCGACGGCGTTTACATTGCATCACCCTTCGCCTTACAGACAGATTTTCTTGATCTCGAACAGATCGAAGTGCTGCGAGGACCACAGGGTACATTGTTCGGCCAGAACTCAACTGGCGGTGCGATCAATGTCATCACCATGGACCCTGATTTTGAAGAGTTCAGCGGTACCGCTGATTTCAGTCTGGGCCAGTACAAGGGTGTGCGCGCTCGCGCAAGCATTAACCTCCCACTTTCCGATACGTTGGCGGCGCGTGTTTCGCTGCTGCGCAATAACCGCGAAGGATTTACCGAAAATGTATCTAATGGCCAGGACCTCGACGACGCCGACAGTCTCTCTGCTCGCGTCAAACTGCTGTGGCAGGCCAGCGACAATGTAACCGTGAAGCTCGGCGCGCAGCTGTTTGATGAGAGTGTGAACGGACAAGCTCAGAAGGGTATTTATGATCCAACACCGGGCGCGCGGCGCTTGGCTCAGGACTCCCGATCGGCTTACGAGCTGACTTCGGAAATGTACAGTGCGACGGTTGAGTGGGATCTTCCTGCCTTCACAGTTAAGTCGATCACTAGCTACCAGAGCGATGACATCAGAGTGCTGCGTGACAACGATAGGCATGACCCAACGACATTGCCACCTTTCTTCTTGCTCCAGAGTTACTTTGATCCTGAGACGAATGACCAAACCACGACGACACAGGAGTTCAACCTGATTTCTTCGGAACCTGCGTTTGGGAAGCTGGATTGGGTGGCCGGTGTTTTCTATCTTGATACTGAGGTGGATATTGCGATTACCGAACGTCTCGACTTCGGCTTTGACGGCACGTTTGATCCCTTCACCGTGGAAGATATTGTGACCTTCGGTCCAGCCGATGCTGGTTTCATTTCAAACTCTAAGCCAGAGCGCGAGTCGATGTCGGTATACGGTCAGGGCACCCTGGCGCTTACCGATACAACGCGCCTCATTGGTGGACTGCGTTACACGCGTGACGAAGTCTACAGCGAAGTCACCAACTTCTTCGGTCGCGGTGGTACCGACATCCTCGAGATCGACAGTAACGAAGTCACAGGGCGTATCGCTTACGAGAAGGACTTTGACGAGGTGACCTTGGGCTACGTTTCATATACCCGCGGCTTTAAGCCAGGTGGTTCAAACCTGACTTACGGTCGCGAGAGCGTTGTATCGCCTATTGTTGTGCTTCCTACTTTCGAGCAAGAGATTATTGATGCGTACGAGGTGGGCCTGAAGACTGATCTTGACGACGGACGCGTGCGATTGAACGCGGCAGCGTTCCTCTATAACTACGAGAATCTACAGTATCAAGCGACCGACCCCGAAGTATTCCAGGGTGGTGTAGGTAATATCCCAGAATCTGAAATCTTTGGCGCTGAACTCGAGCTGGGCGCGTTCTTGAGCGAGTCACTGCTGTTCGATGCACGCCTGGCGTGGCTGAACACTGAAATCACCAGGAGTCACCTTGCACTGGATAACGTGGCGTCTGAAGCGGCGACGAATGCGCTGCTTGCTCAGGGCATCAACTTGTTTAGTCCAGAGGTTGAAGTGGCTCGTGCAGCCCAGATTGCTGATGTTCGCGGCAACGTTCTGCCCAAGACACCTAAAGTGACCGCTAATATTGCTCTGACACACACCACATCTATTGACGGTTGGGGCGGTGTTAGGTCTAGCTTGAGCTACACCTACCGAGGTGATTTCAAGCACCGTGTGTTTAACAACCCAACAACGGACAACGTTGCGTCATACCAGACCCTCGATGTCATGGTGAAACTCTCACCTGATGATGCGTCATGGCGGGTTGAGCTAATCGGTAAGAATATTACCGACGATGCAGGTATTAATGCGCGATTTACTGACGTGTTTGGTGTGGGTGCGACGGGTGACCAGTTCATCCAGCCACGCCAAATCATGGTCCGTGCGGGTGTCGACTTTTAACCAGCAATCTCTAAACCTCTCAAGGCTCTAAAATCGTACCTGGCTTTGAGACGTAACTGAGTTGATTGAGAATGGCAGCCTCACGCTGCCATTTTTCGTTATCACTATGGGAAGAGCCGCCCGCGGGTGGCAATCGATCGCGCTCATCGGCAGACTGAGGCGCGACAATAATTAACTGGGGTAGGGCGCATGAGCGATTTTTTTAAGCTTCAGGAGCACGGTACATCGGTTGGACGCGAGATTATGGCCGGTGCGACCACGTTCGCTGCCATGGCCTACATCCTTGTCGTCAATCCGCAGATCATGGCTATCGCCGGGATCGACCAGGGCGCCAGCTTCGTCGCGACATGTCTGGCCGCAGCGGTGAGCTGCCTTCTGATGGGGCTCTATGCCAATTGGCCAGTGGGTTTGGCGCCTGGCATGGGCCTGAATGCGCTCTTCGCCTATACCATCGTCGGGGATATGGGCTACCCATGGCAGACCGCCTTGGGCGCCGTATTCATTGCGGGCGTCCTCTTCGTGATCATCAGTACAACGAGAATACGCGCGTGGATCATCATGAGCATCCCTGATGATTTGAAGATCGGTATGACCGCGGGTGTCGGATTGTTCATTGGCATCATCGGTCTTCAGAACGGCGGGATCATCGCCGATCATCCGGCCACACTCGTGACCATAGGCGACTTCAGTAAAATACCCACAGCCCTCGCCGCGCTTAGCTTTTTACTCGTTGCCATCTTGTCGGCGCGATTGGCAGCGGGCGGCCTGATTCTAGGTATTCTCGCCGTCACCTTGCTGGGTATTTTATTGGGCGAGGTGACCTATCAGGGCATTGTGTCTGCTCCCCCATCTATCGCACCTCTGGTCGGTCAAATCGACATCATGGCAGCGCTTAATGCCTCTCTCGTTAGCGTTATCTTCTCGATCCTAATCGTGAACTTATTCGACACCACTGGCACCTTGGTAGGCGTTGCGGCAAACGCGGGCCTGGTCGACGAGGAGGGTAATTACAAGAACTTCAGCAATGCCTTAAAAGCGGACAGCACGTCGAGTGTACTGGGTGCTCTGCTCGGTAATTCGCCGGTGACGTCTTATGTCGAGAGTGCCGCGGGCGTTGCCGCAGGCGGTCGAACCGGTCTGACAGCCTGTGCCGTCGGCTTCTTCTTCTTGTTGGCTATCTTCTTCGCGCCGCTGGCAATGATGATTCCAAGCTTTGCGGTCTCGGGCGCATTGATTTACGTGGCGCTGATCATGTGCTCAGGGCTCGGACGCTTAAGCTGGGACAACCCAGTCGTCCTGATCCCTGCGTTGCTCATCATGATCATGATCCCTCTGACGTTCTCGATTGCAGATGGCATCGGCATCGGGTTCATCAGCTATGTCGCGTTGAGCTTACTCGCGTCCGTGGAGCGCAAGGTGAGTTGGAGTGCGCTAGTGATCGCCGGCTTATTTGTTATCAAATTCGCTCTACTCTGAAACGAATAGTAGCGGGATCTTAGAGCTACGCTTTTATGTGGTTTTTTAAGATCTCAAATAGCGCAGGCTTATTCTCTCTAAGTTCGTCAGCAGTCAATCCGTGTATTTCATACGGATACACAAGCCAGTCTTCATTCTCGTAGAGGTAGTAGTCGGGGGTTAGGTCTACCTTTCGCCGACTGGGCTTGAAGTAGGGAGTGGCAACGCGAATATCGCGGGGGATGTTTTGGCGCAGTAGTTCGTGTAACCGGTCGATGACCGCGTCAATGGTGCGGCCGGTGTCGAAGACATCATCGACAATCAGGAGTTTGTCCTCGTGTGTGAGGCGCTTCACCAGATAACTCAAGCCATAGACCTCAACATGGCCTTTCTGTTGGTCTATGCCCTGTTTGTAGGAAGATGTCCGGATAGCAATGTTGTCAGTTTGAATGCCTGCGTAGGCAAGGATTTCCTGTACCGCGATGCCCACCGGCGCTCCGCCGCGCCAAATGCCCACAATGAAGGTGGGTTTGAAGCCGCTGTTGATGATTTGGGTACCCAATTGAAACGAATCGTTCAATAATTGATTAGCGGACAGGTATGTTTTCGTGGCGCTCATGACTGTGATCTTGGTAACCGCTAAAACCCTATGATATCAGCAAGCAACTCTCAGGAAATCAGCCCTTGGATCAAATGATCAAAAAAACGTTTGTTGAGGAAGAGGCCCTACTCAATGATGCATTCCGCATGGCAGTTTCCGTGTATGAAAGCGGTTTTGCCCCCACCTTCATTGTGGGCATTTGGCGTGGTGGTTCCTCTGTAGGCATTTACGTGCAGGAATGCCTACAGTTTCTGGGTGTTGAAAGCGACCACATCTCCATTCGTACGTCCTATGCGGGATTGCCCGAGTACCAAAAGTCTGTGGATGACCCTTCGAGTATTCGGGTGCACGGATTGCAATATTTGCTCGAGAACCTGAATGCAGATGATCGTTTGTTGTTAGTTGATGATGTCTTTAATTCTGGCTATAGCATTGAGGCAGTCATCACAGACCTTCAACAAAAGCTTCGATTGAATATGCCGTCTGAGGTCCGAGTCGCAACTCCGTATTTCAAACCCGCGAGAAACAAAACCGGCCGGTCTCCTGATTATTATGTTCACGAGGTCGATGAGTGGCTAGTACTACCTTATGAGCTACAGGGCTTAAGTCAGGATGAGATTGTGAATAACAAACTATCGATGGCGGGCATTTTGGAGCAACTACAAGGTTAGGTTGGGAGCTGCGCAGGTTAACTTCCTAAGCGCTGTGATTAGGCGACAAACCTAGGTAGATTCGGGCGGTATTTACTAATAGAGCGACGACGGCGCTAATTATAGGCTCGCGGCATCCTATCTAGATTGAGTTCATCCCAGACCTTCTCACTAAATGTTCGCTGGGGTCTGTCCAAGGGAATGCCTGTGCTATCGGCGATTCTTACCATCCTTTGAAAGTTGGCAGCCACCGCGGCGGCGTCGACCACCACTTCCTGACTGGAAGCTGCGGCGAGGGATTCTCTTATGACGCTAAGCGCATTTTCTTCATCCCGTTTAGCGATTGACTCAGCAAAGGCAGCCAGCTCCGCTGACAGAGGGACGTCTCTTAGTGCAACGCGAGACTCCCCAGTGATAAGGTCCAGATCAGATGACGTTTCGTCGTTATTGACACTCAACCTGAGCATCATGGCGTGTGAGACCGTTCAGTAAAAGCAATCGTTGTATGAAGACACTCTTGCGGCGACAATTTCCATCTGCGCCCTGCTTAATGAGCGATCAAACTTTTGCTGCATGGTAGCGATGTCGGTCATGGACATATATTGGGCTTTCATAACAGCTACCCACTCTCGGACGGCGTTTGGCACGAGACTAAGAGCTCTGTGCACATTGGCTGTTTTGTTAGTCCAAAGGTCTTCTTCGTGCCCAACCGCTCCATCGGAGGGAAGCATGGCGACGAAGCCCGTTCCATGCACGGCTTGCGGTGGTGAATACATACTTGGCGGCAACGTCTCAGATGGTTCGGGTAGGGTTTCCAACGGCAGTCCCATTGCCCGATGAAACTCATCGATACTGAAGACTGTCACTGTGATACCAACGAGCTCTACATAGGCTGCCTCAGATAGTCCGCTTTTTTGAAGTTCCGTGACGTAGGACTTCGTGATCCGCGCCTGATCGGTAATGACTTTATGAATCGCCTCGACAATAACGGGCGGCAGATCCGTCACCGCCGTATGCGTTCCGGTTATTAAGCTTGGGGATAGCGCATTTTTGCGCCGTCGACAAAGAGAACAATCAAACGCGGCTCTTGATTCTGCCGCTATTGCAATTCTCTCGCTCGCCGTAAACCAGGTTCCAACAGCTGATAGTTGGCGCCAGTAAACATTAAAGCTATCGGCCAGATCCGAGCGTATTTCGATATCGCTCTCTGCGTAGTCAAAAAATGTATGGCTCAACACTGTCTCTCTTAACAATAAGGGTTATTGTCACGGATTAGCTTAATTTCCCTGTTGCAGTATTGTTGAGAAATTATTGATTTTCAAAAAAAGTTCCGGATGTGTGAGCGGATACTGTGCGTCAGATTAAGTTATATCGGGCCTGGAGCTCGTTCAGTGGCTGATACCAATGGTTCTCCCAGTGAACAGGTAGTAATGGCTGAGCCTTGCGACCTCTCATCCACCCTTCAGTAATAGCGTCCATTACGAAAGGAAGTAATTCAGGCTGATAAAGAACCATTTGCAGTGGACGGCTTGCAATAATCATGGCGGGATAGGGAGCCGGCGCTTGAGCGACTGTAAAGCTGACGACCTTTACCTCGCCCAACGGCGTTGTATCGTAGCCGGTCAAGACATGAAATAAGTCATGAAGTTGAAAGCCGCGCTCGGCAAGATGCCCCTCGTCCGTGCCACGCACCTTGTGAGCGGGTATGAAATCGGACTGGCGGAGTAAATTTGCATCCAATTCGTTGTCTTCTAAATACTGCCAATACGCCCGTCCCAAGCTACCATTTGGACATGTTTTTAACATCTCAATGTCGGGTGACTCGCTCAAAAACCGATCGGAGAGCATGGAGTCAGCGCCAGGGCTAGATGCCATCAGACGAGAAAATCCGTCGAGTGCAGTAGGGTCAGCATGCTCCATGAAAGTCAGTGTTAGTGGAACCGAGGCACGTGGATCCCAACTCGCTAAGCTCTCAAGAAGCGCCTCTATCAACTCAGGCTTAAGATCGGGAGATTTCTCCATTGTTTATCTCATTGAAAGATTCAAACGGTTACTGGCATTTATCAAAGTTAGCAGGTTGCCCGCACCAATATCGGCATGCAAGAGGAGATTTTTTACCTATGGTGGTGGAACACAGGCTTAATTGATTTCTGTGAGGGCCTATCTCGATCGGCGTCTTTTGTATGTGAAGATACTGTCGTACTCTAGGGCTATATATGGTGTTAGGCAATTTGATTGATATCGCAGTGCTCTTAGTCTTGAGCACTTTTCCTCGGCAATTCAGTTGATATTGCTGCTTTCGTGAGCGCGGTCTCGGACATCACCAATAAACAGGCGATCACGTGCGTTCGCGCTTGGATCGAGCTGTTTGTAGTCGGTCTCAACTTATGCCCCTTTGCACGCCCTCTTGTCTCATCAGATGCACTGCGCATCGTTGCCTCTGAGTCGGCATCCTCCGAGGCCATTGCAACAGTGCTCATCACGGAGCTTGATCTGCTCAGCCAGTCAGAGGAGTCGGATATCGCCACGTCAGTGCTCGTCTTCCCAGAGGGTTTAGAGGATTTTGATAATTATCTAGGATTTCTCGATGACGCGCAGACGCTGCTCGAGGAGATGGGATTGGATGGCGAGATTCAGCTCGCCAGTTTTCATCCTGAATATCGCTTTGAGGGAGAGCCTGTAGGCGCGGTCAGTAACTTTACTAACCGTGCGCCATACCCACTTATTCATTTGCTCCGCGAGACGACGGTGACGAGCGCGCTGGACACCTACCCGAACCCGGAGCGGATCCCTGAGCGCAATATTCAGACGCTCGAGCGACTGGGATTAGCTGGCATTGAGCGCTTACTGTACTCACTCGATCGCTAAAAAGTTACCACTGTCAGGCTGCCTGCGCGGGATTGCGATCGACCATGTCCTTATCGAGACGCCGCCACGTTAAGAGGAAGAAGAAGGCACAGGCCGCATAGAGACTCGCGGTAATCAGCATGGCGGATCTGAGACTGTCGGCATAAACCGCACCGCAGACTTTCTGCAGCGGCTCACTGAGTTCGGCAATCACTCGTGGATGACACTGATTTCTGGCTAGTTCTTCGGCGGTGACGCCCAACTCCACAATCCCGTTGACGAAAAAGATGTCGGAGACGGCCCCAATGAAGAGCGGTCCGAAACCATAACCGATGAGGTTAACTACGAAGAGCAGTACAGCGGTCGCTGTCGCGCGCACGGGCATTGTGACCACGCCTTGACCAATCGTGTACTGGGCGGCCAGATAGCCGTACTTCACAAAGCCACCAATGCCCAAGCATATGCCTGCGTAGAGCAGATTCTCGGTGGTGAAAGCATATAGATAGAAAGGAACCGACAGCGCTAAACCAATGGCAGGTACCCAGGCGATGGCGCCCGGGTATTTCTTGTAGAGCCGGGTTGCCATCCAACCGGTAGCGAATGTGCCACTGGCGGCGACGAGTGCGACTGGCGTGTTAATCCATATGGCGGCCTCACCGGTGGTAATACCGTGAGCACGCACGAGAAAGATCGATTGGAAAGACGAGATGCCGTAGCCGCAAAAAGCCGCAATGGTGGCGCCTGCTGTCATCAACCAGAAGGCGGGTTTTGTCATTAACTCCCGAATGGCCTCACGCAGTTCAACACGCTCTTTAGGTGTTGTACCGACGGGATCGGTATAGCCGCGAGGTGGTTCCTTAACCGTCATCTTGAAGATAGCGGCGATGAGCAGACCGGGTAAGCCAACGACAAAAAATGCCGTTCGCCAATCGAAAGCGTCGGTGACCCAACCGCCAATCAGGTTGGCGAACATACCACCGAGTGTGACGCCCATGGCGTAAACGCCGAGCGCCTGGGAGCGCTCAGGCGGTGTGAAGTAATCGGCAATAAGAGAGTTTGCCGGGGGCGTACACCCGGCCTCACCAACACCAACCCCGACTCGGCACATCAGCAGGACCCAGAACGCCCCGATGGTTATCGAGCCAATGGTGACTTCAGTGGAAAGGCCGCACAGCGCGGTCATTAGCGACCAGAGGGCGATGCAGATGGTCATAATCCACACGCGATGTCCGGTATCGGCGAGTCGCGCCAGGGGGATGCCGACGATGGTGTAAAGCAGGGCAAAGCCAAAGCCCGTAAGCAAGCCGAACTGGGTGTCTGAAATCCCGAGCTCCGGTACCAGGTCAGGACCCACCACCGCGAGAAGTCCGCGATCGACAAAGTTCAAAATGTAAATGAGTGTCAGGGCTGAGAGAACGTAGGTTCGGTAGGACTTTGTGCCATACCCGGCGTTTTCGACTGATGATTGCTGACCTTCGGTTTTGGATACTGCTGTCATTAAAAAATTTCCCTAGAGAAATTAACGTTCATTATTGTTTTTGGAGAGGGTGACTCGCATTAAAGAATGACGCGGCCACCCATCGAACGGTAAGCGATGCTGACCTGAGTATGCGTGTTCATCACCTGAGAAGTCACGTCTTGTATTTGCCATATCAGGCAAAAATCAAATCGACGCCTCTGGACAATGGGTACCTCCGATACGTCATATAAAAAGAGGCTTGATTAATCGAGCGGTGCGACGATATGCGCCAGATTATTCTCCCGCGCCCACTCATTTATTCGCTGTAGCTCATTTTCTGTGATGGCCAACAACTGAGCCTTTGCAACATGCCATTGCTCACTGAGGTCCGCTAGGCGTTGCAGCGACCCCTCTGAGACAGGTGCACCCGCGCGATCGATCACGTCAAACACGTGTCGGATATGTACATCTAACATGGGCGGCATACTGTCCTCGTCCTCATAGGTTTTATAGCCCGTTTGCGTCACGAGATTTTCCCACGCATTCAGCTTATTGATGGCCTTTGCAGAGAGCGCTTTGAGCGATTCGTTATCACCGCTGTCGAGGACAAGGGCCTCGATCCGGTCTCGCGCTGTTCGCGCATTATTCAGTGCCTGCAGCAGCTCATTGAGCATTGCCGCCGCCTCGGATCGTTTGGTATCTAAAAACGCATAGTCGTCTGGGCTCGCGTCTACCCGGGGATCGGCAGATAAGACGAAGTCTGTTGAGTCTGAGTGATCGCCAATACGCACAGATACCGAATACTGCCCGGGCGTTACCGTTGGTCCGCTGAAGCCAGCGAAGAGACGGATATCGTCAATACAGGTCAGGCCATCTTTACGCATATCCCAGGACCAGTTATTGATGCCCTGCTTCATGGTCGGGTAGCTCATTGTGTAGGCCAATCGAGGAGTCAGATTACCTATTACACAGCGGTCAAACTCGCGCTCTTCACTCGAGTACGTTCTTACCAAATCACCATCTTTGTTAAGAATCTGTATGGATAGTGGACCCTCAATCTCGTCCCCGATGAAGTAGGAGAGAACCACGCCCGATAATGGGTTTTTCCCTTTGTTGGCACCGCCGCGCCCACTCCAGCGCATTAGCGTCGTCGGTTTTGGTTCGAAAACATGTACTTTTTTCTCTGTCAGCGACGCAGTGAGTTGGCGGATGACCGTGAGCTCATCCAATGCCCAAAACCCTCGGCCTTGGGTCGCCGCAACCAGTGTGTTTTGCCGAACCCTCAAGTCTGTGATTGGCACGGTGGGGAAATTCATGTCCAAGGACTGCCAGTGATCGCCGTCGTTAAAAGAGACAAATAGCCCGCCTTCGGATCCCGCGTATAGAAGCCCCTCTTTCTCGGGATCGGCGCGGACCACGCGCACAAAATTGTCGTCGGGGAGGTCGCCATCGAGTCTCGTCCAGCGCTTCCCGTAGTCGGTCAACTTGTAAATGTAGGGACGGAAATCATTCATCTTGTAGCCCGCCACCGCAATGTAGGCAACGCCCGGTTCATGTGGACTGACGTCGATAGCGTTAATTTGAGCGCCTTTCAAATTCCTCGGTGTTATATCTACCCATGACTCGCCGCCGTTCTGCGTGATTTGCAGCCGACCGTCGTCTGTTCCCACCCATATGACCCCTGCTTGATGGGTCGATTCGGCAATGTAGAAAATCGTGCCGTAGAACTCAGCACCCACATTTTCTGGCGTCAGCGGACCACCGTTTAAGCCCTGTTTGGATTTATCGTTGAAGGTTAAGTCGGGACTGATTTCTGTCCAGGTCACACCGCGGTTGTCACTGCGCAGTAACTTCTGGGTGCCGTAGTAGAGAATTTGGGGGTCGTGTGGCGACGCCACTACCGGGGCATTCCAGTTTGTGCGGTATTTGAGATCTTTCGATTGCTCGCCGAAAACGTATTCGGGATAAGGCTTGATCGGGCGAGTACGCTTGTTAACGTGGTCATACTCGGTCAGCGTACCGTTAATCGTGGTTGCGTAAATCAGTCGAGGATTGTCGGGATTAAAGGCGATGTGCGCGCTTTCACCACCGCCAACAGCGAAGTAGTCGCCGTGCCCAATACCGCCTCCAAATGTCCGGCTGGGAATGGAGACCGTGGAGTTATCTTGCTGTCCTGCGTAAATCCTGAAGGGTGTCTGGTTGTCGGTTATTACCCGATAAAACTGAGCGGTCGGCTGATTCATGATGCTGGACCACGATGCGCCGCCATCGAAGGTTACGGTGGCTCCTCCATCATTACCATTGATGAAGTTTGCACTGTTTCTAGGGTTGAACCACATGTCGTGGTGATCACCGTGGGGCGCCGATCGCGTTTCAAAGGTCTTCCCACCATCGATCGACTTCATGAGGGGTGCGTTAAGTACCCATACCGTATCGGCATTCTGTGGATCGGCTTTTATATGGATGTAATACCAAGCACGAGACCAAATGATTCGCTCGTTATTCAGCAGAGACCAGGTTTCGCCATAGTCGTCACTGCGCCACAAACCACCTTGATCGATCTCTGCTTCGACAATCGCATAAACGCGATTCGGACTGCTGGCAGATACATCGACTCCTGTTTTACCAATGAGCTCAGGAAGGCCGCCACCCAGCTTCTTCCAGCTATCACCCCCGTCCGTAGTTTTATAAAGCCCACCGGCTGTACCGCCTGATTTGATGAACCAGGGGGTTCGACCGTGTTCCCACATCGATGCGTACATGATTCGAGAGTTGGTAGGGTCCATTGAGAGATCTGTTGCGCCCGTCTCATCGTCAATCTGAAGCACCGGCTCCCACGTGTCCCCGCCGTTAGTCGATCGATATACACCACGCTCTTCATTTGGTCCCCAAATTTGTCCCTGGACGGCCACATAGACTAGGTCGGGATTAGATGGGTGGACAATGACCCGGGCAATTTGACCCGCGTCCTTAAGTCCTATGTGTTTCCAGGTTTTACCGGCATCGGTCGACTTGTACATGCCATCACCATGACTGGTGGTGACCCCGCGAATCGGAGCCTCGCCTGTTCCAACGTAGACAATGTTTTCATCTGATTCGGCAACCGCGATGGCACCAATAGTACCGACACCAAAGTAGCCATCTGACACGTTACTCCATGAGTTTCCAGCGTTATTGGTTTTCCATACGCCCCCGCCAGTGGCTCCCATGTAGTATGTTCGGTCGTTACTGAGCACACCCGACACAGCAGTGACTCGCCCACCTCGCCACGGGCCAATTTCTCGCCATTCAAGACCCTCATATAGCGCAGTGTCGATGATATCCTTGGCCTGAGAGGGTGTTGCTAGTGTTATACCTAGGAGTAGTAAGAAAAATAGCTGGAGTTTCAACTTGGACACAATGACTCCCTGTCACGTCGAAGTGACATTTGCTTCATATTAATTTCCTAAATCTAACGTATCACCGGCCAATGGCAAGTGTGGTCGCTTATGTCTGGCTAAGTCAGGCTATCGGTGTGTGACGCAACCATAAGGTTCTGGATCTTTGGTCGTTGTGGCGGAAGGTCGAGTCTTCGCTGCGCTTGACAGACCTTCGCTACGATGTACTTCCAGTTTTTTACCAGTTCCAATATC
>CAJWEV010000014.1 GCA_913031575.1 uncultured Halieaceae bacterium
ACCAGAAACCCTCTATGGCGTTCAAGAAGTAGCCAAATCGCAGTTTGACCCACATTTATGACGTAAAGTTCGCGTAACGTCAATATGCAAGATAGTATCAGGAGGCGTTGTTACAGTTCCATTTCAAAGCAAATAAACTTTTGCGTATCTGGCTAAGTTGTCACATTCCGCACATTTGCATCGGGCAGAACACAAAGACGATCATTCAAATACTTCGATCCAAGTAGATATAAAGCCCACTGACCAATAATTAGGAAAAACCATTGGTCGTCAGCAGTAGGCCAAACTTCTAACAACGTCAGTAAGAAGGGAATCCCCGAAAAAGTAGCGACTACACTAAGACCCGTAATATTATTGGCACGCATTGGTGATGTGTTGCCAGCGCTTAAGTAAGCAAATAAAAGGTTGTGGAAGTGCTGGTTGTCAGGGTTCAAAGGTGACAATCCTTGTCGCAGTCTCCGTACCATGCTCCAGATCAAATCTGCAACGGGATAAAACACCAAGGATAAGAGCCACCAAACTGATACATCGGTATTATTTGAGACCACCACTAAACTTAATCCAGCCATGGCACCCAAAAAATACGCGCCACCATCGCCCAAGAAAAATCGCCCACTTACAAGGTTAAAAACGAGAAAGACAAGACAGCCAACCACTGCCGCTAACAAAAATGGCACCAAGTCAGGCGGCGCAACTGATATAAGCGCCAGGAACGCGAGGGCGCTTGTGCCTGCTACCAGACCATTAGCACCGTCCGCGGTATTAAAAGCATTCGGAATGAAGGCAACGCAAAGCGCAGTAAAAATAATTGCACTCAGCGGCGAGGTTCCAATAATAAAATCCACCCACACTATGCCGACGGGCAACAAGACCATGTCAGGAGCGAGGTACATCGTGAGCAAACCTAGACACAGCATCAACGCGAATCTGATTCTTGCCGACAACAGCCCGCTAAGATCCTCGTAGACTCCAATCAAAAAATAAGCAAAGCATGTCGCTATTATCATTGCCTCATTGAGGGGTGGCAGGAGAAGCCCAATGTAGATTTGGTAACCGAGATGCATCAGCATGTAGGCAACGATAGCAATCCCTCCCAGGCGAGTAGCGTCAACTGCGGAGATCCCGTGCTTACCAGCAGAATCTTCCCCTCCAAAAGAGAGTATGTAATTACAAATTAGCATCGCAATAAGACCGGCAGCTCCACCCACAAGAAGTACCAGCCCCCAAGCGACGACTGCTTGGGATACTGACAAACCCAATCGGTCTCTAAAGCTCACGCCCTACTCTCCATTCAACCAACGCGGCCACCCTAAAGATATGCGAGCAAAAATACAAAAAAATGACAACCTTGAGCTTCAATTTACAGGGAAATGTGGTCAATACGACACATTGGCGCTCACCATCGGTTAACAGACATCTAGTTACGAGCGAAGCTTAAACGATACCCTCTTCGCAATTGGGCGAATGCGATAGAGAAGTAAAAGCCCAAAAATAACCCCGTACAGCACCGCATTGCCCACATCTGATCTTGACAGCCAGAACAAATGTAGCCAGCCCAATACAGCGACAACATAAGTGAGTTTGTGAAGTTGCCGCCAGTACCTTCCCATTCTTTTACGGATCGTCTGAACCGATGTAATACCCAGTGGCACCAAAATAAGCCAGGCAAGAAAACCCACTAGCACGTAAGGTCGATCGACCAACTCTCTGACCAGCTGGTCTCCGGACCAACCAATAAACACCTGTGCAAATACCAACAGATGAACCGTCGCGTAAAACCAGACATACAGTCCTAGCATCCGACGATAACGAGCGAGTCTTGGCCAACCATGTCGTGCAAGCGGCGTTGCCAGTAGCACCAGTACCATAAATCGCATCACCCACTCACCCGTAATATGCATCAAATGCTCAGCAGGATCCGGCCCTAGCGAGTTTGATACGACCCCGTTAACCAGCAACACGAATGGACCGAGGCAGGCCAAAAACACCAACACCCTAAGCGCTGGATTCCAATCTAGTGGAATGCTCATGAACGACTTTACTGTTTGGCCGTTAGTAGTAATTGGCAAGGTCCATGCCTTTATACATGCCTGCCACCTGCTCACCATAGCCATTGAACATCTGTGTTTTCACACGATTTGGATTAAAGAGCGATGACGGCAATCGCCGCTCGTAAGCTTGCGACCAACGCGGATGACTGACCTCTGGATTCACATTGGCATAGAAACCATATTCCTGCGGCGCCAAGTCCTGCCAGCTCGTTTTAGGCTGACGATCTGTCACATTAATTTCGACTATCGATTTAATGTTCTTAAAGCCATATTTCCATGGAACAATCAGACGAAGCGGAGCACCACTTTGATTAGGCAGGGTCTTTCCATATAAACCCACCGTCATCAGTGTCAGGGGGTGCATGGCCTCATCCAGTCTCAGACCTTCACGATATGGCCAGTCGATGATGGAAGTGAATGAGCGAGTACCGCGCATCTCTGAGCGACGATAAAGCGTCTTAAACTCGATAAATTTGCCTTCCGACGTGGGCTCAAAGCGTTCGAGTAACTTCGACAGTGGAAAGCCAATCCACGGAACCACCATGGACCAGGCTTCAACGCAGCGGAAACGATAGATTCGCTCCTCGAGGTCAAACCCATTCACGATATCTTCCAGGTATAGCTTCCCGGGCTTGTTGACTAGCCCACCCACTTTTATCTCCCAAGGGTCAGTTGTCATCGCGTCCGCGTAACGTGCCGGGTCCGACTTATCAGTCCCAAACTCATAAAAGTTGTTGTAAGTCGTTGCCGCCTCATAGGGCGTCAGGTCTTCACCGGCCTTGAACGGCGTATTGGCCACCGCCGAGGAAAAGTTAAGGTCTTTGAGCACCTTGGGCTGAGCAACCGTCTCACCAGCAGCCGTTATACCCGCGGCGACTGCCGCAGTCTTCATCAGATTGCGACGATTTAACCATACAGATTCAGGGGTAATTTCGGAGGAATCAATCCGCGGATACGACCGCCAAGTTCTGCTAATACGACTCATAACTTTCGCTCTCAACTTTTGTTCTGTTTTGGCGCACACGGAGTGATGCGTCAACTTCAATGTTTTTAACTCTAAGCTTGATACGCACCTCCAGTGACGGAGATGTCTGTACCTGAGTTCAACGTCTTGATTGAGTTCCTTGAAAGGATACGCTGGGCCAGACATTTATAGCGCTTTTTAGCTCCGAGCAGATTTTAGAAATTAGAAATCGGCAAAAATTGTCTGAACTTTTAGCAACCACACACATCATCCCGCCAAACGCTCATTAAAACGCCCAATACATCCGGTTTGTGCGGTCCTAACATTTACGTAGCGGCGTTCAACCACTACATTATGCGCCCCGTATCTGCATCATATTAAAATTCTCGACGAGGAATCCCCAGTGAGCAACTACTTCAACACCCTGCCCCTGCGCGAGCAGCTAGAAGAACTTGGTAAGTGCCGTTTCATGGAGCCTGAAGAGTTCGCCAATGGCGTGGACGCCATCAAGGACAAGAAAATCGTAATCGTCGGCTGCGGTGCTCAGGGCTTGAACCAGGGTTTGAACCTGCGTGACAGTGGTTTGGATGTCTCCTATGCACTCCGTGAGTCAGCAATTACCGAGCAGCGCGCATCGTTCCTTCGCGCAACCGAGAACGGGTTTACCGTCGGCACCTATGAGGAGCTCATTCCACAAGCAGACATGGTTCTCAACCTGACCCCTGACAAGCAGCACACCGACGTTGTCACCACGGTGCAGCCCCTTATGAAACACGGTGCCTGCCTCTCGTACTCACACGGCTTCAACATTGTTGAAGAAGGCATGCAGGTGCGCGAGGATATCACCGTCATCATGGTCGCACCGAAGTGTCCCGGCACTGAGGTTCGCGAGGAGTACCTGCGTGGTTTTGGTGTTCCAACGCTCATCGCTGTTCACCGTGAGAACGATCCCAATGATGATGGTCTTGAGCTTGCGAAGGCCTACGCGGCAGGGACCGGTGGTCACCGCGCAGGCGTTCTCGAGTCTTCATTCATTGCCGAAGTAAAGTCTGATCTCATGGGTGAACAGACCATTCTTTGTGGCATGCTCCAGACCGGCTCCATCCTATGTTTTGATCGCATGGTCGAGCTCGGCATCGAGCCTGGCTACGCAGCCAAGCTCGTCCAAAATGGCTGGGAAACCGTCACAGAGGGTCTCAAGCACGGCGGTATCACCAATATGATGGACCGCCTAACAAATCCCGCGAAGATCCGTGCCTACGACCTCGCTGAGGACATGAAGGTAATTCTTCGGCCGCTCTTTGAGAAGCACCAAGACGACATCATGTCTGGCCACTTTTCTAAGACCATGATGGCGGATTGGGCGAACGATGACATCAACCTGCTCACCTGGCGCGCCGAAACCAATGCGACTGCGTTCGAGGAGCAGCCATTGACCGACCATAACATCGAGGAACAGACCTACTACGACCAGGGCATCCTCATGGTCGCCATGGTCAAAGCTGGCGTCGAGCTTGCATTCGAGACCATGGTCTCGGCGGGCATCATTGACGAGTCGGCCTACTACGAGTCGCTCCACGAGACACCCCTCATTGCCAACACCATTGCACGAAAAAAGCTCTACGAGATGAACGTCGTTATTTCCGATACGGCTGAGTACGGCAACTACCTCTTCGATCAAGCGGCCCGCCCAATGCTAAAGGACTTTGTTGCAGGTCTTGGTGCTGATGTCATCGGCAGTGGCATGACCGGAAGCAATGCCGTCGATAACAAGATTCTCATCGCGGTCAATGCCGAAATCCGAAATCACCCGGTCGAATTGATTGGCGAAGAGCTTCGGGGTTACATGACCGGGATGAAAGCCATCTAATAACCACCAAAATCAGAAAAATGGCTCACTGCTTAAGCACTGGGCCGGTTTTTTACTAGTTTCGTTGTGGTGTGCCGTTGAAAGTAGGGAGCGTGGCATAAAGATGGCATGTTCTTAAGGTTAACTGCACACTCGTGGGCCAGGGGCCAATAAACAATTTTCCGGAGATTCGATGAAATTACTTGTGACGGGGGGCGCAGGCTACGTTGGATCGCATGCGGTCTATGCGCTACTTACGCAGGGCCATGAAGTCGTCATTCTCGACAACTTGAGTACAGGGCATAAGTGGGCGCTTCAGGACTGCGAGCTGGTCACCATCGATCTCCGCGACGAGGCCAACCTCGTGCGCAACCTGAAAGGCCGGGGTTTTGACGGCGTACTTCACTTCGCGGCCAAATCGCTGGTCGGCGAGTCAAAGAATCAGCCCGTCAAGTACTACCAGAACAATGTGGGAGGAACGACGAATCTGATCCGCGCAATGCAGGCAGCGAATATCCAACGACTGGTGTTCTCCTCAACAGCTGCGATTTTCGGTAACCCTGTGTCGGACCTCATCGATGAGGCGCACCCGAGGGCACCCATCAACGTCTATGGTCAAACCAAACTCGCGGTAGAGCAGATGCTCGAAGCTGTGACAGCCAGCTCCGACTTAAGTGCCACCTGCCTTCGTTACTTCAACGCCGCCGGCGCCAATAATGCCGCCAACCTGGGCGAGTGGCGTGAACCCGAGACCCATCTCATTCCCAATGCGCTGCGAGCTGCAGCTGGCACGGGAAACCCATTAACCCTGTTCGGGGATGACTACCCTACGCCCGATGGCACCTGCATCCGCGACTACATCCACGTTGATGATCTAGCCAACGCACACATCGCGGCCATCGATGCCATGACTGAATCGGGTGTGTTTAGCACCTACAACCTGGGGAATGGTAACGGTTACTCAGTAAAGGAAGTAATTGACGCCTGCGAGAAAGCCGTGAGATCAGACATTCCCTTTACGATTGGCCCGCGCCGCGAAGGTGATCCTCCAACCCTCGTTGCAAGCTCACAGAAAGCGCGCGACGAACTCGGCTGGACACCAGCCCACGACAGTATCGAAGAGATTGCCCAGAGTGCCTGGAACTGGGAGTGCTACCGACGCGATAAGCTCGCCTGACCTAGCATTTAGCGCTCTAAATTAAGCTACTTCAATGACGCTAAAACCAGAAACACCACTACAGCGGGAGCGCTTGGAAATCTTACCTAGGAGTTCTAGTAAGCGTTAGCCTCGAGGCGCCAGCAGACTAGGTACCAAAGAATATTTGCCCCATTACACGGTTGGGAAGCAGGGTAAACAACCCCGTCAGAATCAGCGCAAGACCATAAAGCAATTGCATATTAAGCTGATGCGCTTTGATGTTACCAACGCCCGCAAAATAGACCCCCGTGCATAGGGTCAGCACGGTCCAAATGCTGAGTAGGTGGATTGGGCTGTAGGCACCCCACAACTGAATCTCCGAGATGAAAAATGAGGAGATCGACACATACATCATGAGACTTACCCAGATATAGCCCAGCACCTTGTGCTGCGGTGTTCCCTTCGCAATCATCAGCTGCACCCCACCAACGAGAACAGCCGCCAGTGCGGTGAGTGCATGGCTTGGGATTGGACGAGACTCTAAAAATAATAGATCCATGACTGACGACTGACTGCGGTGTTAACAAACAAGCGCTTCGATATCCACAAAATAGGACAGTGCCTCCGGATTCGCCAATGCGTCAATATTGTACACAGGCCTTCCGTGCAAGACTTCTCGCACAGCGAGCTCTACGATTTTACCGCTTAAGGTTCGAGGAATTTCTGGCACTTGAATAATCTTCGCAGGCACATGTCGTGGCGTCGCATTCTGGCGAATCGTCGATCGCACAGCTTGGGCTAGCTGCTCATCGAGTATCTCACCTTGCCGAAGCACCACAAACAATACAATTCGAACATCGTCCTCCCAGTCCTGCCCAACAACAATGCTTTCGACAATGGCGTCTAGCTTCTCAACCTGCCGGTAAATCTCGGCAGTGCCAATGCGAACCCCACCTGGGTTAAGCACTGCATCGGAGCGCCCATGAATGATGGCACCGTCCTGGAGCGTGATCTCACCGTAATCCCCATGACACCAGACGTTATCGAACTGAGCGAAGTAAGCACGGTGGTACCTCCCGCCGTCATCGTCATTCCAAAAACCAATGGGCATGCTGGGAAACGACCGCTTGCACACCAATTCGCCTTTACCACTCTTGAGAGGTACACCGGTATCATCCCAAAACTCAACCGCCATACCGAGCGCGCGGCACTGGATTTGGCCTGTGTAAACCGGTCGCGTCGGACACCCACCCACAAAGCAGGAAATTATGTCGGTACCACCCGCAATAGAAGCGAGCAGTACGTCGCTCTTTATATCCCGATAAACGTACTCGAAGCTCTCGTGAGAGAGCGGAGAGCCTGTCGATAAAATGGTGTTGAGGCTCGATAGCTCATGTGATTCGCGGGGTTTAAGCCCTGCCTTCTCGATACCCGAAATGAACTTCGCGCTGGTGCCGAACACGGTAATACGCTCCCGGTCAATCGCGTCGAGAAGTACCTTTCCGTCATCAGCAAAGGGAGAGCCGTCATACAAAATTAGCGTTGCACCGCTGGCAAGACCCGAGACCAACCAGTTCCACATCATCCAGCCACAGGTGGTGAAGTAGAACAGCGTGTCGTCTGACCCAATATCACAGTGAAGCTGGTGTTCCTTCAGGTGCTGAATGAGTGTTCCGCCAGCACCATGCACAATGCACTTAGGCACGCCGGTCGTCCCCGATGAGTACATGATGTAAAGTGGGTGATCGAAAGGCAGCTGCTCAAACGCGATGTCGGTGACGCTCGCTTGCTCATGCTGCCAGGCTGAAAACAGTGCTGTGCCTTTCATACCTGCGATATTGGGGGCAGTCTCGACAATCTCGACGATCACCACGTGCTCGAGGCTATCTATCTCCTCGGCGATTTGACGCACCTTTTCAAGGGAATCGTGCGCCTTACCGTTGTAATAGTAGCCATCCGCCGCAAACAGAACCTTAGGTTTCACCTGTCCAAACCGATCCATCACTCCCTGAAAGCCAAAGTCAGGAGAGCACGATGTCCATACGGCACCCAAGCTCGTCGCTGCCAACCCGGCGACGACGGTTTCAGAGACGTTGGGCATGAAACCTGCCACTCGATCACCCGGCTCAATACCGCGCGCTTTCAGAGCAGCAGCAATGGCAGCCACTTGTGCATAAAGCTCGTCGAAAGTGGTCTCTTTACGCCTGCCATTTTCGAGCAGTGACACAAGGGCTGTCGCATCACCGCGACGTCTTAACAGGTTCTCAGCAAAATTCAGACGGGCGTCAGGAAACCATAACGCGCCGGGCATTTTGTCGGCATCGCGGACCACGACATCGCTTGGCTCGCTTGCAATGACCTCACTGTAGTCCCAAATACATTGCCAGAAGTCATCAGTAGCCGTTATCGACCAGTGATGTAGGGCTTCGTAGGTCGATACATCAACCTCGGGAAATCGCTCTTTAACGAAAGCACCAAATGCTGTCAGCGCAGAACGAGCAACGCGATCTTGGCTCGGACACCACAGCGGGGGTGGGCTCTCGGTTACGCCACCCTCGCTAGGAGCATCCAGCGAACTATCGGTCATCCGTTTGCCTGTTGGCGTCGATTGACCTCGTTGAGAAACGCGCCAGCGGCCGCGTCTTCGGCCCGCAGTGCTTTAAGCAATGCAACAAGATTGCGGTCGCGCTCGTTTTCGAGCTGCGTGACGGTTCGACCCGCTGCTTGCTCGTCTGACTGCTCAACAATGCGGTCAATCAGCGCCTCATCAAGGTCGGGCACATCCATGAGCTTGGTCCATGGCCATTCAAGACAGGGGCCAAACTGCTCAAGAAAATGTTTCATACCGGCTTGGCCACCCGCCACGCGATAGGTTTCAAAGAGCCCCTTTTGTGCCCAGCGCAGACCAAAGCTATGCGTGATGATGTCGTCGATCTGACCGGTCGTTGCCACGCCATCCTTGATGAGCCACAGCGCCTCACGCCAAAGCGCCTCTAACAAGCGATCGCCGACATGCGCTGGCACCTCGGCACCCAATACCACCGGCTTCATATAGACCGACTCAAGGTAATCACTCGCACGTTGCGTGACCTCAGCGGGCACCATAGGCGACGCTACCACCTCTACCAGAGGCAATAGATAAACCGGATTGTAGGGATGCGACACAATGATTTGCGGGGGCCGAATGGCACCTGCCTGAAGCTCACTCGGCATGAAGCCCGATGTCGAAGAAGCAATAATCGCATGGGCATCACAAGACTCTTGAATAGACTTCAGAACAGCGTGTTTTACCTCGATACGCTCCGGTGTCGATTCCTGAATATAGACCGCCCCTACAACCGCATCCGCCGTCGATGTCGCGAGGTACAGGCTACCTTCCTTGGGCACAACATCGCAGAGCGCGGGCATTGCCTCGCGTCCACGCTCTATGACTGCATGCAGTATGTGCTCCGCATCGGGACTGGGATCAAAGAAGCGAACATCCCAGCCGTTTAGTAAAAACCGCGTCGCCCAACCTGAGCCAATCACACCACCGCCGATGATGGCGGCAGTTCGTCGCTTAACGGGCATTACAACGGATCTCTTTTAACCAAATTCAGTTCGGCACGCACTTCCTCGGGGGTCATAATCTCTACTCCCATGGCCGTAATAATGCCCGATGCTTTCTCAACCAGCTCCGCATTACTCGCGAGACGTCCGCGCTCTAACCAGAGATTATCCTCAAGGCCGACACGGACATTGCCGCCCGATAGAACGGCTGCTGCGACAAAGGGCATCTGGTTTTTTCCGATACTAAAGGCCGAGTGAACCCAGTCACTGGGTACGTTATTCACCATGGCCATGAAAGTATTCATGTCATCGGGTGCCCCCCAAGGTATACCCATACAAAGCTGGACCATGACAGGATCGTTAATGACACCCTCTTCGACCAACTGTTTGGCAAACCACAGGTGCCCCGTGTCGAACGCTTCGATCTCAATTTGAATGCCGAGGTCGGTCATACGCTGCGCCATGTCGCGCAACATGCCAGGTGTATTGGTCATCACGTAGTCGGCTTCGGCGAAGTTCATGGTCCCGCAGTCGAGTGTCGCAATCTCGGGCCGGCAGACTTCAAGGTGCTCGACACGCTCAGCCGCTGACACCATGTCCGTGCCCGCTTCCTGGAGGGGCAACGGTGCCTCGGGCGGGCCGAAGACAATGTCTCCACCCATGCCCGCTGTCAGATTTACCACGACGTCGGTATCGGAAGCGCGAATGCGCTCAACAACTTCTTTATACAAATGAACGTCGCGTGCCGGCGCGCCCGTTTCAGGGTCGCGCACGTGAGAGTGAACAACCGCAGCGCCCGCCTTTGCCGCCTCGATGGCGTCACTGGCTATTTGCTCGGGACTACGCGGCACCTTTTGACTTCGATCTTGTGAAGATCCAGAGCCTGTCAGTGCAGCGGTGATAAAAACTTTTTTACGCATGGCTAGTGGCATGGTCGGTTTCCCTGTTGTGTCGCTCTCGTTGTCGTTATTTTTTGTTTCTACTTACTAGTGTCGGCTTTTGTTTCTGCGCCTACTCAATAGACGCGCTACTCAGAGACCTTTCGATCGCGCGGCCCTGTTCAAAGCTCGAGCCCGAGACATGATCTCGTCGCGATCAATGTAAACACCTTGTAAGTGTCGCTTACCTGACCCCGTAAACGCATCCCGCCCATGGAGTACACGGCGATTATCAAAGCACATGATGTCACCGGCGATCAGGCGGAACTTCAATTCAAACTCTGGTTGATCGGCCATGCGGTGAAATAGTCGTAGCGCATCATACGAGCGGCTCACGTCTTCATTGGCCATCGCCGGAAAGGCACGGACCGGATAAAAGGCTCGAATAGTGGGCGTATCGCAGCCAGGTAAATAATCTATGATGGGCGCGGACCATCGGTGATCGATGCCGGGGCCGCGGTTGAAGAAAATCCAATGCCGTGTAGACAGAAGCTCAAACGCTTCCGGGTGGTCGCGCTCGAGCGCCTCGACAAGTGCGGCCCCATCGGTCAATGTAGATTCGCCGCCATCGGCCTCGTTAATCAGGCAATGCAGGAATTGGAATCCCGGGGGGACCTCTCGTGTGGGCAAATCGGAATGAGGCCCCAGCCGCAACCCCGTGTTCGCGGTGGAATTTGTCTTCGCATCGCCGGCGAGCTCAACGTCTGCCTTCACATCCCACAACATACCGAAATTACTGTCACGCACCGGGCCAATCCGCTCTGCGAGTTTGAGCAGGTAGGCCTCATGCGTTGGAGAGTTCTCCAATACACAGGCGCCATAAACGAGTAAGTTATTGAGCAGTGTCAGGATAACGTCATCGTTTTCAAGCGCCATACTGCCATCCACCCGCGGCACCTCACCGATAGAGTCAGTTGTCCACGAAATCACCTCAGGAAGCCAACTACTGGGCCGGTGATTATTATCGGCCACATGGCGCAACCAACCTGCGTGATAGATAGAGCGTTGGCCATCATTGGCCCACTCAACAATGAGATCACCGGCGTCATCTACTACGGCTGATCTCACTTCAATGTCGTCAGTGAGTGCCGCAGGATCTAGAATGCCCTCACGGGTTGCCAAGTCGATACCCCCCTGACCCATCGCGTTCTCGCGCAGCCAGAATCGATGGCAGGCCAGCTTCGCATCATCACACCAGCGGATATGGACAAAATCACCCTCGGTGACTGCAGCGGCTAGTGGGCTAGGTTCGTAGTGATAGAAGTCGGGGGCTAGTGCCTGCGAGACTGGAGTGTTCATTGTGCCAACGCCTCCTGCGGCGCATGTGTCAGACAGCGTGTGTGATCATAATTATTATGAGGGCGATTTTTCTGCTTCGCCTTATGTTGAGCGCTGCGCCACTTTTTACTGTGTCACCTACTCACATTACGACTTAGTCCGAGCAAGCTATGCACCAGCATCGTCGCCGCCCTTCCAAGCCAACACAACTGACTTTAACCTACTTCACTGCAAATTTTCCGCAACGTTTTTTCAGGGTTTTTTTGGCCACATTGATTCGCGCTCAAACAAACACTGCGAAGTTGAATAAACCGTGACAGCAGGACGATGAGGATACGCGCACCAAATAGATAAGTGCTGGCTAAGTAGTCGGCGACCGCACAACATCAGTGAAAAGGCTGCAGCAGACCCCGGGGCTCCCGTGATCGCGAGTTTCGATCACGATTGGCCGCGGTATTTTTCGAGAGAACGTAATGCGGAGGACCATAGGAGCAACATGGTCATGCAGGCGACAAAAGCACGACAAATTAAGTGTGCCGGATCGGCTGAAAACAACCGCATAGCAACAAAAATCGCAAATTACTTTGCACTCAAATGGAGTGAAAATTCACACCTAACAAAGAGCGCAAAATTCACAGATTTCAACACTTGCGCGGCGATAAAAAATATTGAAAATGCGCGCTCCGAAATTCAACTGGGCCGGGCGACATGAGCAGCGTTCGATCTATATTTTCTTTGTTGTTGACCACAGCATTCTTGCTGACGGGTCACGGCATACACATGACCTTTTTGCCGCTCATGGCGAGCGATATAGGACTTTCGCAGACCGTGATTGGTATCTCCGGGTCTGCGTATTTTGCCGGCTTCATTTCAGGTGCCATGGTGACACCGCATATTATTGCTAGGGTGGGGCATGTTCGCAGCTTCACCACGCTCATGGCCGTATTCCTGTGCTGCTTTCAAGTACTCCCAATGACCGACGCAGGCTGGATATGGATTGTTGCGCGCTTTTTGCTCGGTGCAGTGATGTGCGGTGCCTACACAGTCGTCGAGAGCTGGTTATCAGATCAAGCAGACCCGCAAAACCATGGACGGGTTCTCGGGATCTACACACTGGTTGTATTAGGTGCAATGGCCGCTGGCCAGGCTATGTTGGGCCTTGCTTACGGTGACGCCGCAATAGTATTTGCCCTAATATCCATTCTCATTGGTTGCGCCATCATTCCCGTGAGTCTCACGAGCTCCTTGGCACCAGCGCCTGTCCCCGCGACGCGCATCGACTTTATGAAGCTATACCGACGCTCACACACCGCGTTCGCAGGCGCATTAGGTTCAGGTGTCATTATCGGTACTTTCTGGACCTTGGGTGCCGTGCACGTCGTAAGCGTTACAGGAAATGCCGACTTTGCACCTACATTTGTAGCCGTCAGCATTCTGGGTGGTGCGTTAGTCCAATACCCTATTGGCATCGCGTCTGATCGAATCGATCGTCGCCATGTACTGACCTTACTTTGTGCCATGAGTAGCCTGACTGCTTTTTGCCTATCAAGCGCAACGGATACGACATCGCTCATTGTGGGTGCTGCTGCCTTTGGTGCCGCTAGCAACTCACTTTATGCAGTGTCATTGGCCAAGGCAGCCGATAACTCAGAGCGCGACGAATTCGTGATTATTGGCTCATCCGTGCTTCTACTGAACGCCTTAGGCGCTGCCATTGGTTCGTTTATCTTTGGGTGGGCCATGCGTTCGGCCCAAGGTGATATTCTCTTCACACTGATAGCGATCGCCTCTGCACTATTTGCTGCCTTCATCGCTATCCAACCAAAGGGAGCGACAGCCGTTGCGACTGACGAGCAAAGCAGCTTTGTTCCTGCGACGTCAGCCTCGGCTCCGGCTGCTTTACAGCAAGATCCGCGTGCGGGGGAGATCGCTGAAGAAGACCGGCTGAAGCCTACAGACACAGTCTCTGCAACTGATGAATTAGGCAGCGAGATCGAATGCTCAACAGCCGGCTGAGGCTCGCTATTGAGCGCTGCACCTGTGGGCGCGGCAACGCTTATTTTTTTCTGGATGTTTTTGCCTAAACCCACTTATGCTGATGTCTCTGGTGGCAGTAGCGAGTGCGTTTCATGGGCACTTCAACAATTCCCGTTCGGTGGCGCTTTTTCTCCGTCATCTTCATCCTGAGTTTTCTCTCCTACATGCTCCGGCAGCACTTTCCTGTCGCGGGCGAGTTCATGATGAAAGAGCTCGTCATCAGCGAACTACAGATGGGCTGGGTGTACGGGGCCTTTTTCTGGGGCTACCTCGTTTTTCAGATTCCAGGCGGCATACTGGGTAAACGCTTCGGTCCGCGACTGACACTCCTCGTCGCTGGCGCTATATGGGTTCTTGCTTGCTTGCTATTCGCCATATTGCCCGGCAGTTTCGAGTCATCAGTCATAGGCACCGTTGGTATGCTAATTGCCATTCGCGTGGTCATGGGCGCAGCGCATGCACCCATATACCCGGTTCAAGCCGCGTCTGTGGAGCGATGGTTCCCTGTCGGCCAGTGGGCCCTACCCAGTGCGGTCTCGAGCACTGGCTTGTCTCTGGGCGCTGCGGCGGCGGCTCCCATTTTCTCGATCGTTATTATCAACTACGGCTGGCGCGCTTCATTTCTTGTCTTCGTACCAGTGGGACTGTTGTTCTTCTCAATTTGGTGGTGGTACGCGCGCGATAATCCCAGAGAACATCCAGCCATGTCCGAGGATGAGCTAGAAAAAATCGAAGCTAATCGCTCAGGTTTGACTCAAGATGTAGGCTATGCCGCCTGGCGCCAGCTGCTGGCTCATCGAGAAACCTTGCTACTGGCGTCCGCCTATTTCACACACAACTTCGTCTTCTACTCCTTCGCCACCTGGTTCTTTCATTATCTGGTGAACGTACTCGGTTTCAGCATTATCGAGTCGGGTATGCTGGCCGCCGCTCCCTGGGTACTGGGTGCCGTAGCAGCGACAGTTGGAGGATGGGTTTGCGACACCTTGTGTCATCGCCTTGGACCCAAATTAGGTTGTCGTATCCCTGCGATGACCGGTCTTATCGGCACGGGCATCTTCCTCTACCTCGGCCTATACGCCTCATCACCCTACATTGCTGTTGCCCTACTCTCACTCTGCTATGCCTGCACGCAATTCGCTGAGGGGTCCTTCTGGTCAGCCCAGATACACCTTGCAGGGCCCTATTCGGCACCCGCCTGTGGGCTGATGAATACGGGTGGTAGCGTTTCAGGCATCATCGTAGGCCCTCTCATGCCCTTTCTTGCCCTCAAGGTAGGCTGGGTGGCTGCGCTAAGCACAGGCACCATTGTCGCCTTCATAGGTGCTGCGCTGTGGATGTTCGTCCGCGTCGATAAGCCGTTCCAACCACGAGAGATTTAAGCACCAAAAATCCGCTAACTCAGCCCGCTTTTAAAAGCGCCGCTGTCGCCTTCAGGTCTATTCTCACTCGGCGCATGACATGACCAGTGCGCAGATCAGACAAAGAGCCTAAGGCAAGTGACTATCGTCTCTTTTAGAGACGACTATCTTGGAAAGTAGTCGACTATCCAGGCTATGAATGAGGGCTTCCATAGCAACAGTGTCTGGATACATGCGGTAATAGGGATTCATCCTATTACCTACGATAAGTACATCATGGTGAATCGCTCTTTCACTCAGGGCATCGCGGGAATGCAAAAGCCGGAGAGCGACTGTCTGCTCGAATATGCATACTTGCACATTGATTAACCGGAACATCAGGTGCGATTCCGCTGGCGAGAACATTCGGTGGGGAGCTGGGACAAACGGGTGACACAACACCAGGCGCACGCCGACTACCAGTCAATTCTGATCGGCGCGCTGCTAGGGACACAGCTTAGGCGTGACTAGCTTTCTCGAGGCTATGTAGGTACCAACAAACAAACTTCTGAAGCGTGGCTTCGAACTCGGGATGGTAAGGCCCAGGCTCAAAAAATCGCGAGTTCACACCCGCATTATTTCGAAGAATGATGTACTCGTCTTCCTGTGTGGTGTGGTCCCAGAGCCAGACGACATCCTCGCGCTTGTAGTCTTTACCATCCTCGGCATCACCACGCACAAACCAGACCAGTTCAACATCGGTCTCAGTAAGTGATCGTGGAAGGAATCGGTAAAGAACGCAGTGGTCCGGGTAGTTCAACATAAAGGTCAGCGGACCCATTTGATAATCACCTGCCCCACCGTCATAGTCTTTGATATTACCCATGAGCGGTGCTACCGGTTGCCCATCTCGGCTACCTGTAACATTCCCGTCAAATAGTCCATATCGCATGGTGTGGACACAAGCACCAAAGCCGTGTGCGTCTCGGTAAATCTTGGTGTATTGCTTGGACATGCCGGGCACCCCCGTCACCTCGTCGGAACGCTCGAGTAACGCCTCCACAATCGGCGCTACTTTTTCATGCAAATCTTTAAAAGTGTGTAGCTTGGCGTAAGCGCGGTGTGAGGTGGCGCAGTGATAGCACTCTAAATAGTTCTCAAGCACGAGTTTCCAGTTCGCACCGATCTTGTAGGTCTTACGATGAGCGACCTTCGCGTTCGCCAAATCATAGGCGCCGAGTGGCTCAGAAATATGTTCAAGTGGCCCCAGGAAATCAGCAGCGTTTGGGTCACAGTTAATGAATACTAGCCCCATGTACTCGACACAGCGGACCGGTTTTAGCCCGTGCGCGTCCGCATCAAAGTCAGGTATGACATGTGTTTCACGTGCAGCCTTGAGACTACCGTCCAAGTTGTAGACCCAGCCATGATATGGGCAAACAAAGGTGCGCTTGTTTCCGGTTGCGGCTTCGCACACTTGTGCGCCACGATGGCGGCAGATGTTGTGCATGGCTCGAATCTTCCCGTCATCACCACGGACCACAATGATAGAGTCCTCACCAATGTCTACCAGCTGATAATCGCCCTTTGCCGGAACTTCGCTGCTGTGCAGTGCATACAACCAGCTTTTAAAAACAAGGTGATCGAGTTCACGCTCGTACACCAGATGCGAACGATAGAAATAGGCATCCATTGCGTGCCGCGGACGCTCCCGCTCCGCAGCGAGTTTCTCGCGCATCCGCTGGAGGGAGTCGTCAACTTGTGTTGCAATGAGGTGCATGAGGTTAGTGCGCAGGTGCCGGTGTCTGTCGTTTACGCGGCGGATTAAACAGTGGACCGTCGATGACTTTGCAAGGCGCCATCAATCGCGTCCATTGCAACTCTCGCTGATAGTAAATCTCAGCAACAAACTCATCCCCAACAGCCCCGTGCGGCATCTCAACCTGCGCAAAAGCGAGGTTTGACTTTGCGGTGGGGCACCACGCCGCAGAGGTGACAATACCGATTTGCTTACCGTTCTTGTAGATAAACGAATGCTCAGCGGGCTTGTTGCCCTCGACATCGAGCAGAACAAATCGATATCGCAGACCCTCTTCTCTCTGCTTCACAAGTGCGGCGCGGCCGTTGAACAGTGACTTATTAAAGTCGACCTGCCAGTCTAAGCCCATCTCTAGGGGCGTGCGGGTGCGTCCGGGGCGCACCGCAATTTCCGCAGGCACGAAATCGACATTAGCCTGCAGAAAACCTGCTTCAATCCGCGCCACGTGAAGTGCGTGCGAACCGATGGGTTTAATCAGGTAGTCACGACCCTTGTCGAACAGCTGATCCCACAGCGCGTTAGCTTTACTGGGGTCGATCCAGACTTCATAGCCCAAATCACCGGTAAACCCAGTGCGGCTTACCATCATTTCGACGCCTTCGAAATCAAATCTAGCGATGCCAAAAGGCTTAAGCTCATTTAAGCCCTCACAGCCAATCAAGGTCAAAATGGTGCAGGACACGGGGCCTTGAACGGCCAGCGCTGCGATGTCATCGGACTCGTTGTTGATCGTCACGTCAAAACCGGATGCGTTCCACTCAAGCCAATCATCAGCGCGCATGTACGAGCATAGACGGTAATCGTCCTCGGCCAAGTGGAAAATAGTTCCATCGTCCATGAGCTCGCCTCCGTCATTACACCAGACCGCGTAACCCACCCGATCGACACCAATCTTGGTGACATCACGTGTGACTAAGCGATTGAGAAAAGCTTCCGCGTCGGGACCCAAGATGCGATATTTATTCATGGGGGAGAGATCGAGAACGCCCGCTGTGCTTCGAATGGCGAAGTACTCAAGCTCCATATCGAAGTAGGAGTTCGGCGTGGTATATCCCTGCCATAAGCCCCAATCGTTAAGCTCGCAGTACTGCTCTACCCGCGAGTGAAACGGCGTGGTCAGTAACATCGTTTTGCGTTCAGCAGCGCTCATGATAAGACCCCCTGCTTGAGTATTTCCTCCGCCGCATTTTTTCCAGCGAGCCCCATGAGACTGCCTCCGGGGTGCGATCCAGCACCGCAGAGATAGAGCCCCACGACACTGCCCGTATACTGCGTCGATCCGGGGAAAGGCCGCATCATCAGAGCTTGATCAATGGAGAGCTCGCCATGGTGCCAGTTACCGCCTGTCACACCGTGCGACGCCTCGAAGTCCTCGGGCACACGCACTTCGCTAGCAATTATGAGTTCGCGAATCCCCGGGGCATACACCTCAAGCTGCGCCAATAACGACTGAAGCAACTGCTCGCGAGCACTTTCGTTGTTGTCCCAACCCGTCTTAAGCTCGTGGGGCACGTAATGTACCAGCGCGGTTAGAACGTGCTGACCCGCGGGTGCTAGTGTCGGGTCTTCAATGCTTGGAATACTGATATCGAAAACGTGCTGCGATGTCAGCTCCCCGTATTTAATGGGGTTCAAGCCGGCTTCCATGGCATCCATACACGGCGCAATAATCAAACGCTGGCTGTGATCATCAGGAGAGACACCGACAAAAGATGGCAGCCCCGACAAGGCCAAGTGCAACTTGCCGGTGCCAGAGCGGGTTCGATATTGCTCGACACGACGCGCTTGCCCCGCCTCGATATTGCGATAGCCCAACAAATCACGATAGGTCCTCGTGGGGTCAACACTCGAAACCACCGCTATCGCCTCAAGAGTATCACCCGAGCTCAATTCAACGCCCATTACGCGATCACCGGTTTTGATAATGCGAGTAACGGCCTCGCCCAACCGCACTTCGACGCCCTGTGTTTTTGCTGAACTCAGCAGTGCACCGCCAAGACTGCCCATGCCACCCATCACCTGACTAACGCCCCGATTACCCAGCGCCTCTCCGACCATACGGTGTATATACGTAAACACCGTATTGGGAGAACGCGGTCCCATATTGGTCCCCGTTATTGCGTCGAGCGCGATCGCGGCTTTCAGCCCATCGTGCTCAAAGTGCTCGTTCATCACGTCGTAAATATTGATCAGCACCAGCCGCATCATGTCTCGCATGTTTCTTCGGCCCATCATCTTCAGACCGAGCCCCAGCGAAAGCAATGTCATGCGATCACCCCAATCTGCGTCGACCATTTTGGGCGCTCGGGTGCGATAGAGCTTGAGCATCAACTTGGCAAAGACTTGCATTTGCCTTCGAAACGCTTTGTAGGCCTTCTTATCGGCTGCGCTGATCCCGGCACCGCTGAGGCTATCGCCGTCGACGATTAAGTGATCACCACTCGACTGAAGCGCGATCGTCCGTTTGGCCTCCCCTAACCGCAAACCGTGCATTTCGAGGCTAAGCTCTTTAACAATCTTCTCATCAAGTTGATGCACCCACTGGGCACAGTCCGAGATGTGAAATCCGTTGGCAAAAGCCTTGGTACTAGCACAGCCACCCGCTTGGTTAAGGGCGTCAACTACCAATACTCTCTTTCCTGCCTTGGCGAGATAGCTCGAGGAAATAAGCCCGTTGTGTCCCGCCCCGATTACGATGGCATCGTACTTAGTCATCGGCATAGCTCCCTGGGACGGTATTGGGTCGTTTTAAATCATAGAGAATCTCGCGCGCCGCGTTCGCGCCAGGCGCCGCCATCACACCGCCACCCGGGTGTGTGCCAGAGCTGCACATGTACATGCCTTTGATAGGCATCCGGTACTGCGCATAACCCGGGAAGGGACGATTAAATAGCAACTGATCGAAAGTCAGCTCACCCTGGAAAATATTACCTTCGGTGAGCCCAACTTCGGCCTCGATTTCACGCGGAGTGCGGGTCTCACAATGGAGAATCAGGTCGCGAAAATTCGGGCTGTATTTTGAAATTTGATCGACAACTGACTTCTCAAACCCGTCCTTATCTTCGTCAGTCCAATCGCGACCCTCAACTTTGGGCGGCGCGTATTGAACGAAGACCGACATCATATGTTTGCCCGGAGGCGCCATAGTCGGATCCGTCAGGGAAGGGATCATCATGTCAAGGTACGGGTCTTTCGACCAGGTTCCCGCCTTCCAATCATCGTAAGCACGCTCCATACGCTCGAGCGAGTCACTGAAGTGCAGATCGCCAGACATTAGGGGATTCTTGGGATCCAGACCGTCGAAGGTGGGTAGACCATCCAGCGCAATATTTAGCTTTCCTGAGGAGCCGCGAATTTTGAAGTTTTTGGCTTTCTGAACCACGTCCTTGGGGAGATCGCGCTCGTCGGTAATATCCAGCAAGGTCCGCTTGGGATCGAGGTTGGAGACAACAATATCAGCGTGATATTCATCACCGTTCTTAAGTGCCACACCCTTTGCGCGGCCACCCTTCACAATAATACGTTCCACGTCCGCATCACATATGATATCGCCGCCGAATGACTGAAGTGATTTTGAAAGCGCATTGGCAATGGCACCCATGCCACCACGCGCGAAGCCCCAGGCCCCTACATTGCCGTCAACATCGCCCATGTAATGGTGAAGTAAGACGTAAGCTGTGCCTGGTGAGTACACACCCAGAGCTGTACCAATGATGCCACTACCTGCGTGCTGCGCCTTGATAACGTCCGTCTCAAAGTACTCGTTAAGGTAATCCCCTACGGAGGTCGTCCAAAACTTGATCGTATCCAGCAAACCCTCTTCACCCATATTGAGGAAGGGTTTTGCAAAATCCACGAGGTCTTTGAGGTCTCTTAATCTAAGCGATGTAGGATCGGGCGGCGTCTTTAGTAGGAAGGGCCGGATGAGTCGCGTCTGGCGGCTGGTGTCAGCCCTGTAGCGTTCGTAGGCATTGGCATCGCGCTTTGAGTGGCGCGATATCTCACGATATTTACGTCCGTAGTCGCTATAGCTCCCAAAGTGATCGCCGTTTTGCATGAAGGTGGCACCGCCACCAAATGGCACCACCTGCAGACCGTGACGAGGTAACTCAAGGTCTCGGGTAATTTCGGGACGCAACAAGCTGGATACGTAGGAGCAATTGGAGTAATACCAACCCTTGTAGAGCTCCCGACTTACCGTCGCACCACCAATGTGGGGATTGCGCTCAAGCACGGCGACTTTCAACCCCGCCTTAGCGAGGTAAGCCCCATTGGTGAGCCCATTGTGACCGGCACCGACAACGATGGCGTCGTATTTATTCACGTATTTCTCCGCCAGATTTTCGGTGACCCATCATGTGGGAAGCAATCAGGTACGCACCGACAAACTTTTGCCCGTAAGGGTCACTCAACGGGCAACGAGAGACAAGCGTTTTGACCGCAAACAGTCCACAAAAAAATACCCCAGCCGCAGTATGCGCGGGATTACTTCAACGTCGCACAGGGAGCGCTAAAGCTACCGTTGTTCAATAGCGAACGCGTTCGGCGCGGCCTCAACCACTGTGTCATCACTGAAGGTTACCGCGATGGCGACATCGCTGTAGTTGTAAACCACGTAGCTGGTGACGCCGGCGTCTGTCTTGAAGGCCATTGCCGCGGGATAATCTGCAGTCAAAGCACCCGTACCTGTCTGAAGCTCACCCAAGGCACGCATGGTGTAGATCCAGTGGTAAGTGTGCGCAGGTGCCTCACCGGTTTCAGGTTCATAGTTTGCCGTGGCTTCATAATCTGCAATAGCAGCATCAGCGTCCGTCATTGACCATAGGTTCCACCAGAGGTCCGTCCAGTGACCATTCGGTAGACCTGAAGGCTTGCCATTTGGCGACTCCTCTAGACCCAAGGTAACGTAATCATCAAGATAATCTGTAAACAGGCCGACGTGCATGATCAATGGGTTCGACGGGAGTCCTTGAATACCCAAAATGTGAGCAATCGCGGGGCTAAACCAAGTCGAGAACGCACTACCATCACCCCAGATGATCGACGTGGTGATCCGTGAGTAGCCCGGCGGGAAGTTGCGCGCATCCGGATCGGCACCGAGGTAACCATCGATGTCGTTCCAGTACTCCCAGTACGTTGCCGAAGTCGAAGCGTGCAAGTACATCCCACGCTCCATTATATCGTCGTTACCTGTCACCAACCCGTAGAGCACCATAGCGCCGTAGGCGTTGGCCGCCTCGGACGTCGACTCGTTGTTGTTTCCGCGAACGAAGTTGGCAGGACCCGAGGCCCATGAGAAACCATTAGCTGGATCAAAGTTGCGCAGGTAGGGGAACATCGGATCGTTCTTGCCGCCTGCATAGTCACGAATGAGCAGCTTAAACATTTGCCCATACTGCTCGTCGCTGCAGAACGCCTTTTCGACACGGCAGACTTCCGCCGCAGCTCGAATGAAGTAACCGTAGTGGAAATGATGATCGTTCAACTGCTGGTGGGAGGCGAACGACTCCTCCATGCCCAATAGCGTGCTCCAGTTAGGGTCATACACAAAATAGTTTTCGCTATCCAACGTCCCATCACGTTCAGCACTCATCCAGTCAGCGAGTTCGCCCATGAGCCAATCTCGCAAAGTAGTTGCCTCATCGACCATACCCAACTGATCGGCGATAGCCAAAACTTCAGACAAGCGGCCCACTGCCTTGCCGTTCCAGTAGGTGTCGTTGGCGGTATTCCAATAAGCAGTGCCGCCGGCAACGAAATCCGCAACCAAGCCGGCCAGCTCGGTCTTGTTAAGAGAGCCATCGATCAGCGGCAGCGCTGGTAGGACCCCCACAGAAGGTAGGTCGTAATCAAAGCCGGTGACCGGCGCGAATTTCACTAGACCGCGCGCACTGCGAACCGAGGTGGCATAGCCCATCGCCGGCGCACGTTTCCACTGTAGCGGCATGAGGCCGGCCAAGGTCTCGATGGGCGCATTGTCATCGTCTAGATATCGATGACTTACCGTGACCGTGTTGGTAGAACGGTCCACGGCGTAGTCTATGGCGACATGCTTCACTTTGTTGCGCGCATAGCTCTCGAGCGTCTGTCGTACTGATGTAGTCGTCTCAGGTGCCCACACCAAGGTAAAGGAGTTGCTTGGCGCAGAAATGGTGACCGTGTCCGTGTCAACACCGCTGAACGTTGTACCCGAATCGCCGACAATCAAGAAATCGTTGCGCTGACCGGCAACATTACTCCAGATGCCTAGGCTGTTACCGTCCTCATGCCACACGCCCCGCTCGCCGCTGTTGGCGCGCAAGGTTTTCAGCGTTGGGGTGCCCGAGTAAACCTCGAAGAACACAAAGGGAGAGCCATAGACAAAGGTAGCTTCCATGATCAGGGAGTCGCCCTCGTACCAGCCCGCGGTAATGGCACCCTCCGAGTAGTCGAGCAACTTCACATCCATGTTGCTATGCGCATTATTAGCAATCGCAGCACCGTCAAAGACTTCGGCAAACGGATCAGGTACGGCATAACCAAAGCCGCCATCGTTAGCAACAAGACCCGGCGGTATACCCATAAACCGTGCGCCACGCTCAGTCAGTCGGGCCATGATAGGGTCAGGTGTGATGTAACCCGCACCGTTAGGGTCGCCTAAACGCATCTCACCGATGAAAGAGACAGATCCCCACCAACGGTGCGTCATTGTGTGCTTGTTCGCGGCGGGGCCCGCCAACTGCGGATACTTAGGCGTTGGATCACCCTGAGGCGTTCCGGTTGACGTCTCACAAAAAGGAATCCCGGGCTCTACCACACCCGCGTTGTAAATCCAGTTGCCATAGTCATAGACACATCGATAGCTCGCTGGATTGATGGTGTCTGAATAACTACCAAGTCCCATTTGAGTGAGATTGAAAGGAACCGTGACGGGGGGTGTTACAGGAGGCTCCGCCTCTGCATCGAAACCTGTAAATCGAACATTATCAATCTGAAAAACGGTGTTCTCAAATCGACTCGCCCAAATTACCAATCCGGTGTTTACCTCGCTCAGATTTAAGCCGCCGCCGGTTAGCTGCGACATAGGAACCTTGACTGTCTCCCAGCCTCCCAATCCTTTCTCACCCAAAGGCTGATCGCCTGATGTACAGGGATAGAAACAATCAAGTTTCATCGTAATTTCTGCGTTACCAGACACGACCTGGATATCAAACTCGATGTGACCATTAACATAACCGTTCAGATCAACCGCGGTTGATGAAGCGAAAAAAAGTCCGGCGAGATTTTGGTTGTTCGCGTGCGTCACCTGAAGCACGTCACCCCGATCAGGATCAGAGACAAACTCCCAAGCAATTGATGGGCAGCCTTCACCACCATCGTTGCTGCAGTCACCCCAACCAATGGCTTGGTCAAATGCATTGATACCGCGATCCCAAGTGCCATGGACTGCGCCATCGGTCATGACTAACTGATCATCGACCTCATTACCGCCACCCCCGGTGGGTGGCGGCTCGGGCTCGGGCTCAGGTTCAAGAACCGTGACCACCCGCTGCGCCTGGGCTGAGTTACCGGCCGCATCGGTCGCAGTGTAAGTGAGTGTGTAGGTACCAGCAGCGCTGCCAACACTACCCGTAATGACAACCTCGAGCGCGCCATCAACGATATCGACAGCGGTGGCACCTTGCTCTGTGTAGGCGGCATCCGCCTCAAGCGTAATCGAACCGCTGCCGTTGAGCGTTATTGTAGGGGATGTGGTGTCCGAAACGGTGACCTCGCGCTCGGTTGACGCCTCATTTCCCGCAGCGTCATTAGCAGTATAGGTCAGGGTGTAGACCCCCGCCGTGGCGGTATCGACAGTGCCAGAGACCGACACAATGACTTCACCGTCGGTGTCGTCAGAAGCAGAAGCGCCCGGATCTGTAAACTCTGTACCCTGCTCCACACGCATCTCCGCGTCACCCGACAGCGTAATCGCGGGTGGCGTCGTATCAGCAGGTGGAGGTGGTGGTTCGACGACCATAGGCGGTGCACTAACAGCACCGCCTCCGCCGCCACCGCAGGAAGTTACAAGCAGCGCTAGCAACATCGCTGGTATGAAAGAAAAACTCGAGGTGATACGGCACAGCGGTCTCGGCATCTTGCGCTCTTTACTCGTTATCTAGGAATTATGTACGAATGAACGCGCAGCAGTGCTCGCAAGTCAACGCAGCTTCCTACCATTTAAGACAGAGCGTCCCCGAGACCGGTCAGATGGGTCGCTATTTGATTCGTTCTTCAGTACCGAACACCAACGTCAATGAATGATGCTCTACGCCCTAGATGGTAAGCACCTTCTCACCCCGAGCCATGCCAGCAACGCCTGATCGCACAACCTCGAGTATCTCCGCTTCGCCTAGAGCTGACAGGAACGAATCGAGTTTATCAATCGGGCCTGTGAGCTGCACGATATAGGTCGCTGGACCCACATCGATAATCTGGCCGCGGAAGATGTCCGTGGTTCGCTTGACCTCATCACGCTGGGCACCTTCAGCACGCACCTTTACCAATAACATGTCACGCTCGACATGCGCGCCTTCAGTGAGGTCAACCACCTTAACCACATCAACAATTTTATTGAGATGCTTCGTAATCTGCTCAATCTTGAGGTCATCGCCCGTTGTCGTTAGCGTTAAGCGGGACAATGTATTATCCGTCGTTGGTGCGACGTTCAGGCTCTCAATGTTGTAGCCACGTTGCGAGAACAAACCCACAACGCGCGATAGTGCTCCGGGCTCGTTCTCCATCAATACGGAAAGTATGCGTCTCATAATCAAGTCCTCTCCGTTTTGCTTAGCCACATGTCTTTCATGGCACCGTTAGGGGCTACTTGCATCGGATAAACGTGCTCATGCGGCTCAACGAAAATATCGAGGAACACCAACTTATCTTTCATGGCAAACGCCTCGCGCATCGCCGGCTCAAGATCCGCCTTGTCTTTGATTTCCATGCCTACATGACCATAGGCCTCAGCGAGCTTCACAAAATCGGGTAATGAGCTCGCATAGTGGCTCTCTGAGTAGCGGCTGTCGTACTGCATGTCTTGCCACTGCTTCACCATGCCCAAATAGTTATTGCGCAAGTTCACAATCTTGACCGACACATCGTATTGCGCGCAGGTGGAGAGCTCCTGAATATTCATCTGAATACTGCCCTCACCGGTCACACAGGCGACTTCGGCATCAGGCATTGCCAGTTTGATACCCATGGCCGCAGGTAGACCGAAACCCATGGTTCCCAAGCCACCAGAGTTAATCCATCGGCGGGGGTGATCGAATTTGTAGTACTGAGCCGCAAACATCTGGTGTTGGCCCACGTCAGAGGTAACGTAGGCTTCGCCGTCGGTCGCCTCGTACAGCGCGGTAATGGCATCTTGCGGCATGATAAAATCAGAGTCACCGTAGCGGCGGCCATGCCACAAGCCATGCGCGGCGCGCCAGTTATCTATCTGACTCCACCAGTCAGCGATTGCCCCGGCATCAGGCAGAGTCCGCTCTGAAGAAGACTGCTGTTGATCAATCTGCGCGTCGAGATCTTTCAATACCGTGGTAACAGGACCCACAATCGGTACATCGACCGGAACAATCTTGGCGATCGACGCCGGATCGACATCGATATGAATAATTTTTGCGCCCGGGCAGAACTTACTGACGGTGTTGGTCACACGATCATCAAAACGCGCGCCCACGGCAAGAATCACGTCGCTGTGGTGCATTGCCATATTGGCTTCGTAGAAGCCATGCATACCCAGCATGCCCAGGAACTGACGGTCAGTAGCTGGATAAACGCCCAAGCCCATCAGCGTATTGGTAACAGGGTAATTCAGCTTTCGTGCCAGCCGCGTCAACAGCTCACTGCCCTCACCCTGAATCACACCACCACCGGCATAAATAACAGGACGCTTCGCGTTCAGTAATAAGCGCGCTGCCTTCCTCACTTGACCCGAATGACCTTTCGTGGATGGCTGATAAGAGCGCATCGATACCGACTCGGGATACTCGTAATTGAACTTGTGCTCCGGGTGAGTCAAATCTTTAGGCACGTCGACAACAACGGGGCCGGGGCGACCCGTCGTGGCAATGTAAAACGCCTTTTTGATGATGCTCGGAATATCTTCAGTCCGCTGCACCAGGAAGGAGTGCTTAACGATGGGCCGCGAGATACCGACCATGTCGGTTTCTTGAAACGCGTCCTCGCCTATCAAGTGGCTCTGCACCTGACCCGAGATGACCACCATGGGAATGGAGTCCATGTAGGCCGTCGCGATACCAGTAATAGCATTGGTCGCACCTGGGCCTGATGTCACCAACACCACTCCCGCCTTGCCGGTCGCGCGCGCATAGCCGTCTGCCGCATGCGTCGCCGCCTGCTCGTGGCGCACCAAAATGTGGGGTACTGAATTGGCTTTAAAGATGGAATCGTAGATGTGCAGCGCTGCACCACCCGGATACCCAAAGATGTATTCAACGCCCTCATCTTCGAGTGCGCGGACGATCATGTCACCGCCTGACAATTGTTCCATTGTGTCGCTCCCTCCGTGTTAATACCTAACGGTGAGAACGCGAGTATGAATAGGCTCCTAGCGTGCGCACCGAGGTCTGTCGCACGAACCACTGGCCGGATCGATCCGGAAACCCACCAGAACATCGATCACGAAACCCGTGTTCGGCCGCCCTGCGAGGTAGCGCAGTGTCGAGCCCGAGCGTGAATCACATAACCCTGTGAGACACTGACGGAACCCGCAAACAGCCTAGATAACTATCCCGTTATAGAGGTGGGCCAGAGGATGAGGGTACTCACCAATAGCCGTTGCCGTTCGCGTGACGAATCGTAGTGTCTTGATCGACCCCATTGAAGTCAAGAAATGATCGTAAATCGTGATTATTGACGTTAAAAGCACCCAAAATGAGCTCTAAAAAAAGGGCCGCGGCGCATATTTTCCTATCTTTGAGCCGCAGACGAGCATCGGTAGCTTGTGATGTCAGCGGACTCCAAAAAAAGACCCACAAAAGCGGGTCTCCAGTCTTTGATGGGCAGCCGATCACTTGCAGGCGTTAGTGAAGGCTTTTTGTCGTCGGTGGTTCCGGACCCCTATCGATCATGGCCTCGCTCGCGAACTTAAGTGACGAGCCATCAAGTGCCGCATAGACCTTATCTCCCGGACTGAACTCCCCCTCAAGTATGGCTTGGGCCAATGGATTCTCAATCAACTGTTGGATGGCGCGCTTCAACGGTCGGGCACCGTACACAGGATCGAAACCGACCCGTGACAGCTGCTCGAATACCGCATCCGAGATCTCGAGCTTCAGCTCACGCTCTTCCAAACGCTGCGATAGCGCTTGCAACTGAATTTCCGCAATCGATCGAATCTGCTCAGTACCCAAGGGGTGGAATACCACAGACTCGTCGATACGGTTGATGAACTCGGGACGGAAATGATCCGCAACCGTACCCATCACCTCGTGCTTCATATCCTCATAGTCCCCGTCGGCCATGTCCTGAATGATGTCGGAGCCTAGGTTCGAGGTCATCACAATGACCGTGTTACGAAAATCCACTGTGCGACCTTGCCCATCCGTCAGTCGACCATCATCCAACACCTGAAGAAGGATATTGAAGACATCCGCATGCGCCTTTTCGATTTCGTCTAAGAGTAAAAGTGAATAGGGTCTGCGGCGCACTGCCTCGGTGAGATAGCCGCCTTCCTCATAGCCCACGTAACCCGGTGGCGCGCCGATTAATCGCGCAACCGAGTGCTTCTCCATGAACTCCGACATGTCGATACGAATCATCGACTGCTCAGAGTCAAACAAAAACGCCGCTAGCGACTTACACAGCTCTGTCTTACCCACACCTGTAGGACCGAGGAACAAAAACGAGCCATTCGGGCGCTTGGGATCTGACAACCCAGCACGCGAGCGCCGTACTGCATTGGAGACTACGGTCACAGCTTCATCCTGCCCAACAACCCGTTCTTTGAGCGATGCCTCCATCCGCAGCAAACGACTTCGATCTCCCTCGAGCATTTTTGAAACGGGGATGCCAGTCCATCGCGATACAACCTCTGCTACTTCATCCTCGGTCACTCTGGACCGCAAGAGTGTTGGCTCAGGCGTATCCGCTCCCTCAGCCGCCTCTAACCGCTTCTCGAACTCGGGAATCACGCCGTACTGGATTTCAGACATGCGCGCGAGGTCGCCGGCTCGATGCGCAGCCTCTAAGTCAAGCTTGGCTTGCTCAATCTCACTCTTGATTTGAGCAGATCCCTGCACGGCAGCCTTCTCAGCGGTCCAAACCTCTTCAAGATCAGCAAACTCCTTTTGAACAGCATCAATCTGTTCGTCCAGGAGGTCAACTTGCTTAATTGCCGCATCGGTCGTGTCCTTCTTGACCGCTTCGCGCTCGATTTTGAGCTGGATAAGCCGACGTTCGAGTCGATCCATCGACTCTGGCTTGGAGTCAATCTCCATGCGAATGCGACTCGCTGCTTCGTCGATGAGATCAATGGCCTTATCAGGTAGCTGACGATCAGTGATGTAACGCTGACTTAAGCGAGCTGCTGCAATGATGGCACTGTCTGTAATGGCCACGGAGTGGTGCACTTCGTAGCGTTCCTTGAGGCCACGCAGAATGGCGATCGTGTCTTCCTCGTTGGGCTCATCGACCAAGACACGCTGAAAGCGCCGCTCAAGGGCCGCATCCTTCTCCACGTACTGTCGGTATTCTTTGAGTGTGGTGGCACCCACGCAATGCAGCTCCCCTCGCGCCAATGCAGGCTTAAGCATGTTACCGGCATCCATCGACCCCTCGGCCTTACCCGCGCCCACCATGGTATGAAGCTCGTCGATGAAGAGAATAACCCGGCCATCCTCTTTACCTAACTCGTTAAGGACCGCCTTAAGACGCTCCTCGAAGTCACCTCGGAACTTGGCACCCGCTAATAACGAGCCCAGATCGAGCGCCAATATGCGCTTTCCTTGGAGTCCCTCGGGCACTTCACCATTAATCACGCGCTGAGCCAGCCCCTCAATAATCGCGGTTTTACCCACACCTGGTTCGCCGATAAGGACGGGATTGTTCTTCGTTCGACGTTGCAGCACTTGGATCGTGCGACGAATTTCATCATCGCGGCCAATGACCGGATCCAATTCACCCACCTCCGCCCTTGCTGTGAGATCAACGGTGTATTTTTCGAGCGCCTGACGTTGCTCCTCCGCATCCGCTGACTGCACGCCATCGCCGCCGCGAACATCATCAATGGCCCTCTTCAGCATAGGCTCACTCAAGCCTGCTTCAGACATCACAGGTGCCAATGGTGAGCGTTTCTCCATCATGGCGAGTAAGACAACATCACTGGATATGTAGGCATCCGTGCGCTCTTGTGCCAGTTTGTCGGCACGATTGAGTAACCGGCCTAACGCTTGTGACCCCTGCACGTCGCCCGTGCTATCAGCCAAGGCAGGCACCTTGCTCAACGCATGCTCAACACCCGACTTTAGGGTTGCTAAATTTGCACCCGCTTTTTGCAGTAACGGAGTAATCGCACCACCCGACTGATTCAAAAACGCGCTCAATAAGTGAGCGGGTTCGATCATCGAATGATCACGACCCACCGCCAACGACTGCGCATCACCGAGCGCCTGCTGCAGCGGATTGGTCAGTTTGTCCATTCGCATATCTATCTCCTGTAAAACACCGCCTCGGGTGTTTTCACTCTTTCGTTACCAATAGACATGGGTTTTTTAAGGGTATTTTTCAAGTCCCTGGTACACGCACGCCAAAGACACTATTTTTTTAAGATTAGGGTGACCATTCGACCGGTTTCGCCGTCGCGTCGATAGGAGTAAAAGCGTTGCGGATCACTGTATGTACAGGTATCTCCGCCGGAAACCTGGCTGGGATCAAGACCCAATGCCAGAAGCTGTCGCCCTGCGAGGATGTTGAGATCGAGAAAATATTTGTTGTTAGTTTCAGAAATGGGATGGACCGCAAGATCATCCTCGGCGAGATAAAAAGCTGCCAGTACATCACCACCCACCTCAAATGAAGTAGGGCCTATAGCTGGACCCATCCAGGCCACAAGGCGGCTGGGGTCGACTGGCATCGCCTCGATCGTCTGTTTCAAGATGCCGCCTGCAAGACCGCGCCACCCGCAGTGCGCTGCGGCAACACACTGGCACTCAACGTCAGCCAGTATTACGGGTAAGCAATCGGCCGTCATGACAGCGCAAGCAAATCCAGGCTCATCGCTCCAGACAGCATCTGCCTCCACCCCTTCCACATACTCTGACGGCGCATGAATCACGTGAGTGCCGTGAACCTGATTTAACCAAGTAATCGTGCTTGCCGGTGGGAGTTGCCCATAAAGCACCTGCCGGTTCGCTCGCACAACATCATAGTTGTCACCCACATGACCACCCACGTTGAAACCCGCAAAACTCCCCGTGCTGGCACCGCCAGCGCGGGTGGTACTGATGACCTGACTACCGGGAACGCCAATATCAGGTCGCAGCCAGTAATTGGAAGCATCAGCTGCCAAACCGGTCCTCACTCTCGAGAACCTTTAACAGGTTTACAAGATCATCGGCAAGGTCTGCCTCAAACCCCATCCAGTCTCCACTGGCTGGGTGCTCGAACTCGAGTGCTTGGGCATGAAGTGCCTGGCGAGGGAAACCGCGTAATATCGACATTAGAAGGTCCGATGCACCGGCAGGGACTCGTTGACGACCGCCGTAAACGGGGTCGCCAATCAACGGCCATTTCCGGTGCGCCATATGAACCCGTATCTGATGCGTTCGCCCCGTCTCTAGATTGACCTGTAACTGGGTGTAGTGCTTGAACCGATGCGCAATGCGGTAGTGCGTTACTGCTGGCTTGCCGTCGGCTACCACCGCCATTTTGGTTCTTGCCGTGGGATGACGGTCAATCGGAGCATCGATTTTTCCACCGCCTGTAAGTGCGCCTGTGCAGATTGCGCAGTAAGTCCGGGACACCGTTCGCTCCGACAATTGCGCCACCAGCGACTTATGAGCCAGTGACGAGCGAGCCACAAACATAATACCTGAGGTCTCTTTGTCGAGGCGGTGGACGATGCCACCTCTGGGCAATGCATCGAGCTCGGGCGCATGGGCCAATAGCGCATTGACGAGGGTGCCGTCGGCGTGACCTGCCGCCGGATGAACAACAACGCCTGCAGGCTTGTTTACCACCAGGATGTGCTCATCCTCGAAAATAATATCGAGCGGTAGACTCTGTGGCTGCCAATCGATAACCGGCTCATCCGTCACCATGAGCGTGACCTGTGCACTGGCTGTCGCCTTCTCTCGCGGCTTTACCGTTCGACCATCCACCGTTAATCGCCCCTCTTTAATCCAGGTCGCTAGTCGATTTCTGGAGTAGTCGGGGAACAACTCAGCTGCAACCTGGTCCAACCGCATGCCATGGCACTGGATTGGCACGCGCGCCTCAAGGCAATCTTGTTTAGGTGCATCAGTGGCCATGCTGCAAACCAAATTGAATGAGAGGTGTGATCAAAGTGAAACCGCGGGTTAGAATGTCGGCTTACGATGCTATCAGATGGAAGCACCCGCAGTGACAAAGCCCGTATTTTTTCAGTTGAAGTGGAGCGCGCTGCTCTTGGTTGTCAGTCTCGGTTTGTCCGGGTGTTCGCTGTTTGACGATGATGACGAGTTGCAAGTTGATGCCAACTCTGGTGAGCAGCAAATGTATCGCCAGGCGCAGCGTTATATCGATAGCTCAAACTTCGATCTTGCGATCAGGGCCTTGCAGCAACTCGAAAGCCGCTACCCCTTTGGGAAGTACGCTGAACAAGCGCAGCTCGAGTTAATTTATGCGCACCACGGTGCCTATCAGAATCAAGCGGCAATTGAAGCGGCTGACCGGTTCATTCGCCTGCATCCTCAGCATCCCAGTGTCGACTATGCATTTTATATGAAGGGCGTTGCAGCCTATGATCTTAACAAGAGCTTTTTCTCATCACTGATTCCGCGAGATGACTCGAAGCGCGATGTCTCTGGTGTTAGAGAAGCGTTTGGCGAATTTTCCAATTTGTTGAATCGCTACCCCAACAGCCGTTATGCGCAGGACGCGCGAGCGCGTATGGTCTATATCCGCAACATGCTGGCGCGACATGAGATCCATGTCGCCAACTATTACTTCAAACGAGGCGCCTTCATGGCTGCTCTGAAGCGTGGGCAAAACGTTGTAGAGACCATGCAGGAAACAACAGCAGTCGCTGACGGCTTAGCGGTTATGGCGCAAGCTTACATTCTACTGGGGATGAATGACCTCGCTGAGAACACTGTCCGAGTACTGTGCGTAAATTACCCTGCGCATCCCAACCTCGATGGCGATTGCAACTTTGATGGTGGCTACGACATCGATGGACTACAGCGATCTTGGTTAAACCAAGCGTCGTTTGGTCTGCTTGATCCCCCAGAGGCACCGCAGTTCGACTACCGTCCGGGCTTCGAGTCTTAACAGGCTTCGACGCAATAGCCGGATCAGCTCTTACGCCAAGCCCACGAGATGGGGTAACGCCTGTCTCGTCCAAAACCTCGCGTTGTGATTCGAACGCCAACCGGTGCCTGACGACGCTTGTACTCGTTTAAGTCGATCAATCGAATAACTCGTTTTACATCGGACTCTGCGAAACCCGCCGTGACAATTTGCTCGGGGCTTTGATCCTCTTCTACATATCGTTCAATGATTTCGTCTAGCTCCTCGTACGGTGGGAGGTTATCCTGATCCGTTTGATCGGGTGCCAATTCGGCCGACGGTGGACGGTCGATAACCCGCTGAGGAATACAATAACCCAAGGTATTACGGTAGCGGGCTAGTTCATAAACCAGGAGCTTCGGACAATCCTTGAGTGCATCGAAACCACCGGCCATATCACCGTATAAAGTGGAGTAACCTACGGCTAGCTCACTCTTATTCCCTGTCGTTAACACCAGACGGTGTTTTTTGTTAGAAATGGACATCAAGAGAACGCCCCGGCAACGTGCCTGAAGATTCTCCTCGGTAGTATCGACCAACAGCCCATCAAACTGATCGATGAGTCCCGCCATAAAGGCCTCATAAATGGGCTCAATGGAGATGACATCGTATTCAACCCCCATAATCGACGCCTGCTCGCCGGCATCCTCAACACTCATATCGGCCGTGTATTTAAAGGGCATCATAACGGCCTGTACGCGATCAGCGCCCAACGCGTCAACTGCCACTGCCAGTGTCACCGCTGAGTCAATGCCGCCCGACAACCCCAAAACAACCCCTGGAAAGCCATTCTTCTCGACGTAATCACGAACACCAAGGACTAACGCCTGCCAAACGGCGGCAACATCAGAGAATCCGGTTGTGGCGACCCCTTGCGCGATCTCAACACCACGTACCGTGCGTTCTACCGAGAGGTCAAAACAGCCCTCCTCGAAGTCCGGCGCGATCACGGCCAGCTCACCGTCGGCGTTCACCGCGAAAGAGCCGCCATCAAATACCAGCTCATCCTGACCCCCCACCTGATTCACATAAATCATGGGAATAGACTGCTCAGTTGCTCTGTCAGCCAACACTTGCCAGCGCTCTTTATGTTTACCTCTATGGAAAGGACTGGCATTAAGGTTGATCAACAGCTCCGCTCCCATGCATCTCGCCGCACCTGCGGGCTCTTTGTGCCAAATATCTTCACAAATCGTGATGCCTACTTTAACACCCGCCATATCAACAATGCAGGGTGTATCACCCTCACTGAAATAGCGCTTCTCGTCGAAAACCTGATAATTGGGCAGGCGTTGCTTGAAGTACTCACCGACCATTTGGCCGCCATGCAAAACACCGGCCGCGTTATACAACCTGCCATCGCATCGCCGGGGGTATCCGACAACCACGTAGAGGTTAGAAGGAAGGTCGCTCGCAAGTCGCGTCAATGCATCTTCGATCTGCGCCTGCAAACTGTCGCGCATGAGAAGGTCTTCAGGGGGGTAACCGGTTAGTGTCAGCTCAGGGAACACTACGAGGATGTCCCGACCGTCGGTGTCAGCCTCGCGCGACACCTGGATCACCTTCTCAGTATTGCCCCTGATGTCACCAACAAAGGTATTGAGCTGTCCCATGACAACTTTCATGCACTTACTCTCCTGACTAAGAGTCTTTTTCTCGATGATTTGTGACTGACACAGCGCAATAATCAGTCGCAAATCTGTTTACGAACAATGTCAAAAGACACGTCTGCAAGCACAAAGGATAACATTGACCGGTCAGAGGTCTTTGCTTTTTACAACGTTTACAGACTCTTCATTGACCCAGTTCTTTCTGCCTTGCCACCTTCCTCAACACAATCTGCACTGGCGGCATATAAAGTGCCCCGGAAAATGCTCGTGGTGAGCATCCTGATCGTCAACAACCTTATTATTGCGACCTTGGATCTCCGTTCCAAGCTCACCTCAGAAAGCGACACTGTAATTGTCTCTCCCACAAACGATATGCATCCAATTAACTTTATTGCACGTGGCCTATTTCTCCTAGACAGTGCGAACGAGCAACCAACTTATTTGGCGGATCTACAACTGACGGTATCGCTCGAGGATAGGCTGGAAGGCAAGACCAGCGCGCACTGCGCCCCTCTTCTTAGAGCGCCTCGACTGGCGCGGTGTTAGCGACAGCGGTCTTAATTCACTTCCACTGTCGGGATACGGAGCTCTTTAGGCAGTGAGAATGTGATGTTCTCGGGCCGGCCATCCAAGGATTCGACATTCGTATGCCCCTGACTATGCAGCCACTGAACAACACCCTCCACCAAATGCTCGGGCGCCGACGCCCCGGCGGTAACGCCAACAGTGTCGCCCTCACCTACCCAGCTGGGATCAATCATTTCAGCCGAGTCAATCAGGTAAGCGCTAGAGCCGCACCGCTCGGCCAATTCTTTTAGGCGGTTAGAATTAGAGCTGTTGGGAGAGCCGACAACAAGCACAACGCTCGCTTTTTCAGCCAGAGTCCTAACCGCATCCTGACGGTTTTGGGTCGCGTAGCAAATATCATCTTTACGAGGACCTTGGATATTAGGAAAGCGTTCACGTAAGGCTTCAATTACCTTCGCCGTATCGTCAACGGACAACGTCGTTTGAGTAACATACGCCAGATTTTCCGGATCTCGAACCTCCAAACTAGAAGCCTGCTCCTCGTCTTCAACCAGATACATCACCCCACCATTGGACCTGTCATACTGACCCATGGTGCCCTCAACCTCAGGGTGCCCCTCGTGACCAATCAAAATGCATTCTCGCCCCGATCGACTAAATGCTGTCACTTCAACGTGGACTTTGGTCACTAGCGGACAGGTCGCATCAAAGACCTGAAGACCGCGATCAGCCGCTTCGGCCTGAACTGCCTTTGAGACGCCGTGGGCACTAAAAATAACAACCGCATCATCGGGAACTTCATGAAGCTCCTCTACGAAGATAGCGCCTCGGTTTCTGAGGTCATCCACCACCGTTTTGTTGTGAACAACCTCGTGGCGAACGTAAATAGGACGTCCAAAGACTTCAAGAGCGCGGTTGACGATATCGATCGCGCGATCAACACCGGCACAAAACCCGCGCGGGTTGGCAAGCATCACTGTCATCAGTGCAACTCCGCTGGTTCCACGCGGTCGATTTTCACCCCAAACCTGAGGGTGCGTCCCGCGAGTGGGTGATTGAAGTTAACACGGACTGTGTCCTCGTCAAAAGTATCAATCACTCCGGGCAGCTCTCCCCCGGCCGCATCAGCAAACGAGAACACCATGCCAATTGCTAATTCGGTATTGTTACTAAAGGTATGCCTAGGAATATCTTGATAGTTTGCCTCCTGCGGCTCGCCAAACCCCTCTTCAGGTGAAATGGTGAAAGCCGCCTCATCGCCGGGCTCTAGACCTAGTAAACAGGCTTCGAAACCCGGGAGCAAAGAACCATCACCCATTACAAAGCTAACCGGCGCACGATCGAAGTTTGTCTCAACCACCTCGCCCGTTTTGAGGGTAATGGAAAAGTTGAGGCTGACTTTTGTATGTGGCGTAATCTTTAAGTCATTACTCATACGGACTTTCCTGGCTCGCCATAAAAGCTGTCACAAAGCAGAAAGATCGCTCCACAGAAAATAGCCGAGTCTGCAATATTAAACGCTGGCCAATACCAGTTTTGATAGTGCCAGGAGATGAAATCAACAACGTAACCTAAGGTCACTCGATCGATAAGGTTTCCAAGGCCACCGCCCAATATGAGCCCTAGCGATACGCCCAATACCCGCTGCTGAGGCTCCAGACGGATCAGCCATACAGCCACAAACACACTGACCAGTATTGCCACTGCTGCAAGGAACCAGCGCTGCCAACCACCGGCGCTTGCCAGAAAACTGAATGCCGCTCCCGTGTTATGAGCAAGCGTCAAATCAAACCAGGAAGTAATTTCGACAGGAACCCGATAGATCAGCTCGTTGCTAGCCCAAATTTTCGTGTACTGATCTAGGACGATCACCACCAGCGCCAGAATGAAACCCGCCCAAGGGTTACCCAGCGCTTTCGAGCCTATGGAGACAACGGGCCCGGCCGTATTATCAGGCATAGTGCCTGACCTCACCCTCACCAGCGACGTTCGTTACACATCGACTGCAGAGGCTCGGATGCTCTGCGACCGAGCCAATATCATCACAACGATGCCAGCATCGCTCGCATTTCTCCGCGTCACTGGCACTTACCACCACTCTCAAACCCTCGACTTCACACACTAGGGCTTCAGTAGGAGCGTCCGCAATATCGGCGAGCTCAGCGCCTGACGTAATGAGCACAAAACGAAGTTCATCGCCCAGCGTCGCCAGCATCTGACGCAGCTCAGATGTGGCATACAAGACAACACTCGCGTCTAGCGAGCCGCGGATATTTCCCTGAGCACGCTCGGTTTCCATGGCCTTATTTACGTCTTGCCGCACGGCTAGGCAAGAAGACCAAAAAGCATCTCCCATACCATCGGAAGCTTCGTAAGCAGGCAGCTCATGCCACTCCGTCAAGAACACAGACGCTTCACGCTCACCCGGCAGGTTCTCCCAAATTTCCTCGGCAGTGAAACTCAAGATGGGAGCGATCCAGCGACTTAATGCTTCCGCCATATGGTAAAGCGCTGTTTGGCAGGACCGACGCGCTATTGAATTGGTTTGCGTGGTGTACTGACGATCTTTGATGACATCGAGATAGAAGCCACCCAGTTCGCCGCTGCAAAAGTTATGTACCTTGTGATAAACGTGATGGAACTGATAGGTCTCATATGCCTCAATCAACTCTGACTGAAGTTCCTGCGCCTTGGACACAATCCAACGATCTAGAGGCAGCAGATCGTTGCCCGATACGGCATCTCGCGCGGGTTTGAAGCCAGCGAGGTTAGCTAACAAGAATCGTGCGGTGTTGCGGATCCGACGGTAGGTATCTGATGTTCGCTTAAAGATTTCATCACTAGCAGCGATTTCATTGCGGTAGTCGGCAGACGCTACCCACAGGCGCAGGATATCGGCGCCCATGTCATTCATAGCCTTTTTAGCAGGAATGATATTGCCGATCGACTTAGACATCTTTCGGCCTTCGCCGTCGACGGTAAAACCATGGGTCAAGACTTGTCGATAGGGAGATTCGTCATAAGCACCCATACCAGTGAGTAAGGAAGACTGGAACCAACCGCGATGCTGATCGGACCCCTCCAGGTAAAGATCAGCAGGAGCTGAAAGGCCGTGTCGCTCGCGTAATACGCAGGCATGGGTAACACCAGAGTCAAACCAGACATCTAGCGTATCGGTCACCTTTTCGTAACCATCAGCTTCATCACCAAGGATGTCCGCAACATCTAGCTCAAACCAGGCATCGATGCCCTTTTCCTCGATACGCAGAGCTACCTGCTCGATGAGGTCAACCGAATTAGGGTGCAATGACCCATCAACCTTGTTCACAAATAGTGTGATGGGAGCTCCCCAGGTTCGCTGACGAGAGATACACCAGTCCGGACGGCTCTCAAGCATGGCGTCAATGCGCGCACGCCCCCAATCTGGCACCCAGGAAACGGTATCAACGGCCGCCTGAGCCTGAGTCAACAAGCCTTGCTTATCCATCGAAACAAACCACTGTGGCGTGGCCCGATAAATAATCGGTGTCTTGTGGCGCCAGCAATGTGGGTAGGAGTGGGTGAAGGGTCGATGACACAGTAACCGGTTACGCGCCTCCAATTCCTCAATAATCTCGTCGTTCGCTTTGAAAATATGCTTGCCTTCGAACACCGGCGTCCCTTCCACGTAGACGCCATTACCACCAACAGGGTTGTAGACCTCTAGGTCGTAGGCCTTACCGATCTGGAAGTCTTCCAGACCGTGCGCAGGTGCTGTGTGAACACAGCCGGTTCCCGCATCAGTGGTCACGTGATCACCGAGCATTAGCGGCACTGAATCATCAGAAAAGGGCGGAACCACGTGAACACGATCAAGTACCAAGCCTTTGACGCGAGCAAAGATCTTAGGCGAGTCAACCCCAAAGCGGTCAGCACACTCCTGCAGCAACGCCTCCGCAACTAAGACGGCTCTCCCGCCAACACGCATCAGTACGTAATCTAAATCTGCGGCTACACTGACGCCACGGTTCGCAGCCAATGTCCAGGGTGTCGTGGTCCAAATGGCAACGGATAACTCACCCATACCGCTCACGCCCATAAGCGCTTCGGCGGCCTGCTGATCAGCAAATGGGAAGGCCACATCAATGGCGGAGGATACCTTGTCTTGGTATTCCACCTCGGCCTCTGCAAGGGCTGAGCCACAATTCAAACACCAGTGCACAGGTTTGAATCCCTGTTGAAGGTGGCCGTTATCGATAATCTTACCAAGGGTCCGAACAATATTAGCCTCGAACGAGAAATTCATAGTCAGGTAAGGATCATCCCAGTCACCGACAACGCCCATGCGTTTGAAATCCTCGCACTGGCTATTCACTTGCTTTGCCGCATATTCCCGACATTTCTGCCGAAACTCGCTAGCGCTCACCTTGTGGCCGGGCTTTCCAACCTTTTTCTCGACGTTTAGCTCAATTGGGAGCCCATGACAGTCCCAACCGGGGACGTAAGGCGAATCGAACCCTGAGAACGTTTTCGACTTGATGATGATGTCTTTGAGGATTTTGTTAACAGCATGCCCAACGTGCAGCTCACCGTTCGCGTAGGGAGGGCCATCATGCAGAATGAAGGTGGGCTTACCCTCGCCCGCTTCGCGCATCTTTTGGTAAAGGCCCATCTCTTCCCACTGCTTGAGCCGTTGAGGCTCACGCTGGGTGAGATTCGCTTTCATCGGAAAAGCCGTCTCGGGGAGGTTCAGGGTGTTTTTATAATCGCTCATCGTACGTCTGAGTTCTCACACTACTATGCTGGATTTGCAATGTGCCAGTCGCGCGCCGATATTTGATCGCGCGCGATCGCAGCCTTGAGCGAATCCAACGAATCGAATTTCTTTTCATCTCGGAGCTTGGTCATAAACTCCACTTCCAAGCGCTCGCCATAAATATCCCGGGTGAAGTCGAACAAGTGCACCTCGAGATTAGCAAGTGTTCCGTCGTTCACCGTCGGTCTAACCCCAACGTTGGCGACACCTGGGGCATCTATCATTCCAGCACCCTTCACTCGCACAGCGTAGACGCCGTGAAGAGGCGACTTTACACGCTTCAGCGCGATATTGGCGGTTGGAGAGCCAATTTGACGTCCTAATTGCTTACCTTTGAGGACTTTTCCCGAAAGTTTAAAGGGCCTTCCGAGAAGATCTGCGGCTGCACCAAAGTCAGCCTCTAATAAGACGGATCGGATACGCGTGCTACTCACGCGCTCGCCGGCAACATCATAGGTCGATGTGGGCACCACCTCATAACCAAACTCACCCGCAAGTGATTCGGTAAAAGCGAGGTCACCTGTGCGCTCTTTGCCGAAACGAAAATCGTCACCAAAGGCGATATACCTAGCGTTCAATCCATCGACAAAAATGCTCTCCACGAAAGCTTTGGGCGACATGGTCCTCAGATCATCATTAAAGCGAAGACACAAAAGATGATCGATACCCAGTGCTTCCAATGCACGAAATTTCTCCCGGAATGTCATCAACCGGGGTGGCGCCCTCTCGGGAAACAGGAACTCGCCAGGCAAAGGTTCAAAGGTGATGACCGCAGTCGAGAGTCCACGCGCCTCAGCTTCCCGCTTTAAATGGCCGAGCACCTCTTGATGGCCTCGATGCACCCCGTCGAACGCACCGATGGTCACAGCGCTGCCATCGGTATCTAAGCTCTTAAAAAAGCTCGATAAATTGTGCTTTCCGCGGATAAGCCTCATGGTGCCTTGCACGCTGATATGACGCAGAGAAAGTATACAGGAGCCGTAGGCGACAATCGCCTGTTTAACGTCAGAGCGCAGTGATCAAAAAGAATTGAGCATCGTCACTGTCGAGCGGCACAACAAGGCTGACAAAAGGAGCTATTTCAGAACAGCCTCAACCACGACGACGAGCGTTACTTGGACGAGGACTTCGATAAAGAAACAGGCGGTCCTTTTACCTCTTTAAATCTGAAACCGAGTGCCGCCAGCACGATAGCAAAGCTGACAAGTCCAACTGTCACCAAGAGCATCATTTGGCTCGCGCGCCAGTTAAGGTCAGCAGCGAGCCACAGCGGCACAGCAGGTGCCAGTGTGGATACGGCAACACCCATGACCGATACGGAGACACCGAGCCTCAGAACGAACTTCGGCGCAAAGATGCCGGCAAGAGAGATGCCACCCCGGCGAAGTCCCAGGTACAAAAGTCCAGCATTAATCCACGCCGATGCGCTAGTGGCAAGGGCGAGACCCACATGCCCCATCTCGTAATACCACATCAAAGGAAATACAAAGACTACGTTCAGTACCATATTGCTGACCATAGCGATGATGCCGATTTTCACCGGCGTCTTCATATCTTGGCGCGCGTAATAACCGGGAGCTAGCACTTTGATGAGCATGAAGCCGCCAAGGCCTAGGGTATAGGCACGCAGGCTGGCCGCTGCCATCGTGACATCGCGATCGGTAAAGGCACCGTATTGGAATAAGGTTGCTAAGATAGGTTCCGCCAGCAACAACAAAGCGACCGTCGCGGGTACCGCGATCAACAGAACATTCCGCGCGGCCCAGGCAAGCGTTTCAGAAAACTCTTCAGACTCCGCCCTTGTGTTCAGTACTGACAGAGTGGGAAGAATAACAGTCGCAATCGCAATGGCGAATACGCCCAGCGGAAGCTCGGTCAATCGATCAGAGTAATACAGCCAGGCAACGCTCCCGTCGGGCAGTAAGCTCGCCAGCACAGTATCAAACAATAGATTAATCTGACTTACGGAGATGCCAAAGAGCGCGGGCACCATGAGTATCAGTATCTTTCTGACGCCTTCATCTTTGGTATCCCAAACCGGCCGAGGTGTAAGCTTTAACGCATGCAACGAGGGCAGCTGGAACATTAGCTGCACAACCCCTGCCAACATCACGCCCATGGCCAAGCCCAAGGCAGGTTCTGGCATGGTTGGCGCCCAGACGACGGAGGCTGTGATCAGTGAAAGGTTCAGCAGCACAGGCGTGTACGCAGGTACCGCAAATCGCCCGTAACTATTGAGAATAGCGCCACAAAATCCCGTGAGGCTGATGAGCAACAAGTAGGGAAAGGTCCAGACAATCAGATCAGCGGTCAGTGCAAGCTTGGCCGCATCCCGACTAAACCCAGGGGCAAAGATCAGCGCCACCCAAGGAGCCATTACCATCGCCAGCGCTGTCAGTACGAAGAGCGAGCCACCCAGAACACCCGCCACGCGATCCACGAGGTGACGAACCGCCTCATGCGATCCACGCTCCCTGGTCTCCGTGAGTACCGGCACAAACGCCTGTGAGAACGCACCCTCGGCAAACAGTCGCCGCAAAAAATTTGGAATTTTGAAGGCAACAAAAAAGGCGTCGGCATTCGGCGCTGCACCCAGCAAGTTGGCTAATACGACGTCGCGCACCAGGCCAAGTACTCGCGAGAGCATGGTGCCCATGCTCACGATAAAACTCGATCCTAGCAGCCCGCGCTTCGGTTGCGACACAGATTCGGGATGGCCAGCAGACGACCGTTGGGCGGACTCGTTATTTTCTGTCTTGCTATCTGTCATGGGTAGAGCCAATCCGCTCTCAGCCTGTCGCCGTGCCGAGCAAGCCAATGAAGCGCGATGATGGTTAAGCCGTTGTTGATTTTCCCCGCATCCAGCAATGCTATTGCGTCAGTGCGAGAAACAGAATGCACCAGAATGTCCTCGTGCTCAGTGTCAACGCCCTTAACCTCACCCACAGCCGCTGATACCGCCCGGCCCACGAACAAGCGGATCTGCTCAGAGCACGCACCGGGACTGGGGTAATACGAAACGACGGGGAGCAACGCATCCAGGGCACAACCGGCTTCCTCTAAGGCTTCGCGATGCGCGACATCGCTATCGCCTTCTCCGGGCTCCACCACGCCGGCAACCACCTCAAGCATCCAGGGCGACTCGTCACCGCGAATAGCCCCAGGTCTGAATTGCTCGATCAAAATAACGGAGTCAGATTCCACATGCCATGGCAGAACAGCAACCGCATCGCCTCGTTCAAAAATCTCTCTGCGAATGCCCTCCGTCCAGCTACCATCAAATCGCCGATGACGCAGGATCAGCGCATCCATCTGAAAGTAGCCTTCAAATAAGGTTTCGCGCTTGTCGACCTTTACATCAGCTGAGCCGTAGCTGAGTGAAAGCTCACTCAAAATCGACGCTCCGTGCTCCAGTTCACCGGCTTCGAGTAATCGTCAACCTGATCTGCAACACCAAGAATTAATGCGAAGAGTGCCATTCGAACCAGAACACCATTGTCGGATTGGCGGAAAATGGCGAGGTTCGGGTCGTCATTTAAGTCGTCGTCAAGCTCCTGCGCTCCCTCCCGCGAGTCACGAGGCAAGGGGTGCATGATGACCGTGTTGGGCTCACAGAGCGCTGTATATATACTTTGATTGAGCCTAAACCGACCCCGATAGAGATCGGCATCGGCCTGAGATTCAAATCGCTCTTCCTGAATCCGCGTTGAATATACAATGTCGACGTTGGCAATGCCCAACTCCAACTGATCAGTCTCAACCACATCGATGCCGCTCTGGCGCATTTCCTCAACCAAATCGTCGGACATTTTGAGCTCGGCAGGCGAGACCAGGCTCACGCTGATATTCTTAAAACGCGTCAATAAGCGTGATAATGAGTGGACCGTTCGTCCGAATCGGAGGTCTCCAACCATGGCAATTCGCAAGCCATCAATACCACGCTGTCTGCCCGCCAGTTCGCTACGAATGGTGTAGAGGTCGAGCAATGCTTGACTGGGGTGCTCATTGGCACCGTCACCGCCATTGATGACTGGTACGCGACTGGCAGAAGCAAACTCGGTCACGGATCCGGCCGTTGGATGGCGCATGACGATCGCGTCTGAATAGCCACTCAATACGCGCGCCGTATCGTAAAGCGACTCGCCCTTAGCAATAGCAGTGCTCTCGAATCCGGTGGTTTCTCGAACATGGCCGCCTAGCAAATTAAAGGCACTGCCAAAGCTGATACGTGTCCGTGTCGATGGTTCGAAGAACATTGAGCCCAAGATGGCTCCCTCGAGTACGGTTGTTCTTCGTTCTCGCTCTGCATAAGGACGCATACGGTCAGCAACATCGAAAATTCGGTCGACATCGCCTCGGTCGAATTGGCTGATTCCGAGGATGTGGTGGCCGGCAAATTTCACAGCGCTTCTTCCTCCTCACGCATCGAGCTGCGTACTTGGGCCTTTATTCTAAACCTAAGCACCGCTGACACCTAAAACTTTGGCATTTTCCGATACCCAACGCTCAAGATCGGCGAGTGCCGCACGCTGTTTATCGCCTAATGCTGGGTTGGTTTTTTCTTCCAACAAGGCCATATGAAAACCCTCGAGATTCAGACGATCACTACGCTGCCACTGTTCTCGACAGTGTTCTTGCCAAGCAGCGCGCTCTGCATCGGTCAGAATATCGGGCCAATTTCGGGCGCGATAACGGAAGAGGAGCTCGGGTAAGCGTCGGTCGGTGAAAGCAAAGCGACGATCGCGCAGTTCGGCCGGTGAACTCTCCTTAACTTCTTGAATCAGCCTACGATCCGAATTGGGCACGAAAGCGCCGTATAGCGCTGTATCAGGATTCGAGTCCGTGGCTTTTGGCCCTCCGTGGTAGACAGACTGCAGATGCCGTAGGAACTCGGATCCACGATCATCTCGCGCCTTTCTGAGCATCGCCAAATTTCGGCGCAAACTGTCGCCATCAAGACCCAGTCGCGCCGCTATATCAGGCGAAATGTGCTGCGTTGAAAGTAACACCGGCGCTTTATTGACCTTGATGGTCATGAGTCCAGGCCGATCACTCGGCGAAGCAAGTTCGCCGCCCTTGGCGAATAAACGCGCTTGAATTTCCTCCGGCGCCATCGCCAGGAAGTCAGGCTCGCGCGACAAGTCAGCACAGATAATGTCCGACTTATACTCTGGGTGAACCGCAAGCGGAGCAATGATACCGAGACAGGCGCGTTCGGTCCCCATAAGCCCTGACACATAAACCAGCGGCTTCATGGCGTTGGTATCAACCAATGCCTCCACGCACGCCTTGAATCGCATAGATAGTAGCTCATCAAAAAGTACCTTATCAGCTGAACGCAGTGCTCTTGCCAGTGCCAAGGTTGCCGTGACATCGGACATCGCATCATGGGCAGCGCTGTGCTCCAACCCATTAGAGGCCGTCAAATCCTCGAGCTTGAAACTTGGAGCACCGTCTGGGCGCGTCGGCCAGTTGAGACTGTCAGGACGCAGGGCGTGAAAGCAGCGCACAACATCAATCAAATCCCAGCGACTATTGCCCCTGCTGTATTCGCGAGCGTATGGGTCATAGAAATTACGCCAAAGCGTGAATCGAGTGACCTCGTCATCAAATCGCAGCGAGTTGTAGCCCACACCGCAGGT
>CAJWEV010000015.1 GCA_913031575.1 uncultured Halieaceae bacterium
CCGATGGAAGGCTTCAAAATTTCCTTTGGGATCGATTTTGATCACCCGGTCTTCAAGCACCGCGCTGCGACCGCAGAAATTGATTTCTCAACGACGTCCTTTGTCCGAGAGGTCAGTCGTGCACGCACCTTTGGCTTCGTAGAAGAGATCGAATACCTTCGATCAAAAGGCCTTGCGCGCGGCGGCAGCATGGATAACGCAATTGTCATAGATGACTACAAGGTCCTTAATAATGGTGGCCTCCGGTATGACGATGAGTTCGTCAAACACAAGGTGCTCGATGCGATTGGTGACCTGTATCTGCTGGGCTACAGCCTTATTGGTGAATACCGCGCCTTCAAGTCAGGCCACGCGCTGAACAACCTCGCATTACGTAAGCTCATAGCGGACAAGGAAGCTTGGGAAATGGTGACCTTCGAAGACATTGAAGACGCGCCTATTTCCTACCAGCAGCCGTTCCTTACCTACGCTCCCGCTTAATCGCGCGGTAGTTCACAGTCGTCAACTCTTCGCTTTCACAGGACTTGTAACTCTGGCATAGTGGCCCCATTGAAATAGACGTTCGTAACACCTGTGAAATTCATTCTCATCAACAATGAGGGTCCCTCTAAAACCGTCGAAATTGGGCGGTGGACGCGCGTGGTTGTCTCAGCGTTTTTGATTGGATTACCCGTCTCGTTAGCCGGGCTCAGTTACGAGTTCGGCGTGAAAAAAGGCGTGGCGAAAGCCCAAGCCGCCGAGGAGACTCTGGCAGCCGAGGAAGCGCGCGAGCGTGCGAAAGCGCTGTCAGATATGGCCGTGGAAGCGGAGCGTCGATTAGAGTCCATGACACTGCTGCTGGCTGAGTTGCAGAGTCGGGTAACACGGCTTGATGCTGTTGGTATGAACCTGACTCAAAGCGCAGGGCTAGAGCCCGGCGAATTCAACTTTGACATGGCGCCTGCCCTCGGTGGTCCGTTGATGACCTCTCAGGAAGACGCGCGTGAGTTTATTCCGGCGCTGGAAGGTGAACTTTTTGCCCTGAGTACTGCACTTGACGATCGTGAAGTTCAGCTCGATATTTTGTCTGAGCTTATCCAAGGCGAGCAGGTTAAGAGCGATGCAACACCGTCAGGTCGCCCTATTTTGTCGGGCTGGCTGTCATCGCGCTACGGAACGCGGATTGATCCGTTCAGCGGCAAGAAGGCATGGCACGAGGGCGTCGATTTTGCGGGAAAAGCAGGCTCAGATATTATTGCTGTGGCCAGCGGCGTTGTTAGCTGGAGCGGTGAACGCCACGGCTACGGCAAGATGGTTGAAGTCGCTCATGGTGATGGTGTTATTACCCGGTATGCGCACAACCAAGAGAATCTCGTCAAAGTGGGCGATATGGTGCGTCGCGGCGACGTGGTTGCCCTCATGGGGAACAGTGGTCGTTCTACCGGCCCGCACGTTCACTTTGAAGTTCACAAAAACGGTCGTCCGGTCGACCCTGCCAGTTATTTACGGCGCACGCCTAACTAAGGTCGCTCATGATCTCCGGTGATATTCACCGATTCCGTTAAAGGCGCAGACTGCGCACGACTCTAACATTTAGTATTGGAAACACCATGGCAAACCCGCTGAAGATGATATTCGGCTCGCGAAACGATCGTGTTTTGCGTCGGATAAAGAAAACAGTCAAAAAGATCAACGCGCTTGAAGAGGTCATGCAAGCGCTCGACAACGACGCATTGCGCGGAAAAACACAGGAGTTTCGAGATCGCTATCAAGGGGGTGAGTCACTCGATGAACTTCTGCCCGAAGCATTCGCCCTTGTGCGCGAGGGTGGCGTCCGCGCTATGGGCATGCGCCATTTTGACGTTCAGTTGATCGGCGGTGTTGTACTTCACGAGGGTAACGTTGCAGAGATGCGAACTGGTGAAGGTAAGACACTGGCTGCCACGCTGCCAGCGTACCTCAATGCTCTATCTGGCAAAAGTGTTCACCTGATTACTGTCAACGATTACCTCGCGTCGCGCGATGCGGCGTGGATGGGCAAGCTATACAACTTCCTTGGCTTTGAGGTTGGTGTTGTTAAGGCAGGCCAGTCGCAAGAAGAAAAGCGCACCGCTTACTCGGCGGATATCGTCTACGGCACCAACAATGAGTTCGGTTTTGATTACCTTCGCGACAATATGGCCTTCAGTATGGCAGACAAGATGCAAGGGCAACTAGCCTTTGCCATTGTTGACGAGGTGGACTCGATTCTCATTGATGAAGCGCGGACGCCGCTGATTATCTCTGGCGCCGCTGAGGATAGCTCCGATCTTTACCGCAAGATCAACAAGCTCATCCCCAGGCTCTTGCCTCGTAGTGATGAAGAAGCTGAGGATGGTGACTTTGTTATCGACGAGAAACAGCGAACAGTAGAGTTGACCGAAGACGGACATGAGCAGATTGAGACGATGCTAATAGATGAGGGGCTACTTGCATCCGATGATTCGCTGTATGCGTCAACTAATCTGGGCTTGTTACACCACGTTAATGCGGCGCTTCGCGCTCACAATCTGTTCAACCGCAACGTCGAGTACATCGTACAAAACGGCCGTGTGGTTTTGATCGACGAGCATACTGGCCGGACCATGCCGGGACGCCGTCTGTCAGAGGGTCTTCATCAGGCCATCGAGGCTAAGGAGAACGTAAATATTCAGGCCGAGAGCCAGACGATGGCCTCGACCACCTTCCAGAATTATTTTCGTCTCTACGACAAGCTGAGTGGAATGACGGGCACAGCGGACACAGAAGCCTTCGAGTTCCGACAAATTTATGGCCTCGAGTGTGTGGTTATCCCCACCAATATCCCGATGAAGCGTAAGGACATGAATGACCTGGTTTTCATGTCGAAAGAGGAGAAGCTCGAGGCGATCGTCGAAGAGACCCGACGCATTATCGAGAACAAAGCACCTGTATTGGTGGGTACAGCCTCAGTTGAGACTTCTGAGGAGCTCTCGGACTACTTCAAGCAGGCGGGCATTGAGCACAAGGTACTGAATGCGAAGTACCACGAGCAGGAAGCAGAGATTATCGCCCAGGCCGGGCGACCGGGCGTAGTCACCATCGCCACCAATATGGCCGGCCGCGGTACCGATATTGTGTTGGGCGGCAATCTGGAAGCGGAACTTGCATGTCTCGACGACGAGCTGGCACAGGAAGCAGCGCGCGTGGCATGGGAAGAGCGCCATCAAGCCGTGCTCGATGCCGGTGGTCTTCACATTGTGGGTACCGAGCGGCACGAGTCGCGCCGGATTGATAACCAGCTCCGCGGTCGTGCAGGGCGTCAGGGCGACCCTGGTGCATCGCGCTTTTACATATCGCTCGACGACAACTTGATGCGCATCTTCATGGGAAACATGGCCGGCATTATGCAAAAGGTCGGCATGGAGCGCGGTGAAGCTATTGAGAGCGGTATGGTAACCAACTCGATCGAGCGCGCGCAGCGTAAGGTTGAGGGACGCAACTTTGATATTCGTAAGCAGTTGCTTGAGTACGATGACGTTGCCAACGACCAGCGCCAGATTATCTACTCACAGCGTGACCAATTGCTGGACGAAGACGATGTTGCGGAGATGATCACTAACATCCGTGCGGATGTGATACACACCGGTATCGATCGTTTTATCCCAAGGATGAGCGTTGAGGAGCAGTGGGATATTTCCGGTCTCGAGCAGTATCTCAAAACCGAGTTTGCACAGGAACTTCCTGTTGCTAGTTGGCTAGAGGAAGACACTAATCTTCATGAGGAGACGCTGCGCGAGCGCATCATTGGGTCCGTGCAATCAACCTATGACGAGAAAGGCTCGCTTATTGGTGATGCTATGCGGCAGATCGAGAAACAGGTAATGCTGCAGGTGCTGGATGGCCTTTGGAAGGAACATCTCCAGACCATGGATCAGCTGCGTCAAGGCATCCACCTGCGCGCTTACGCTAACAAGAATCCTAAGCAGGAGTACAAACGTGAGGCCTTTGAATTATTCGAGGCGTTACTCGAGCGCCTGAAGCAAGAGGTGGTGCGTATTTTGAGCCACCTTCAGATCAAGCGACAGGACGAGGCTGAGCTGATTGAGCAAAAGCGTCGTGAGGAAGCAGGGCGACGTCAGTTGGCATTCCAGCACGCGCAAGCATCAGCTCTGCCGGAAGCCGAGCAGGAATCAGCCCAGCAGGTTGAGGCACCACAGCAACCCATGGTGCGCGATGCCCCCAAGGTTGGCCGCAATGATCCGTGTCCCTGTGGCAGTGGTAAGAAGTATAAGCAGTGTTGCGGAGCGCTTAACTAAGCATGAGCGAGTTTTCTATCCCGGGTGTTCGGCTTGGGGTCGCGCAAGCAGGCATCAAATATGAACGCCGTGATGATCTGACGCTGATCGAGATCGCCGAGGGAAGTTCAACGGCGGCGGTCTTTACCTTAAATGCGTTTCGCGCGGCACCCATAGTGGTCGCCGAGCGCAATAACGTCAGTCAGGATGCGCGATACATTCTCATCAATTCGGGCAATGCCAACGCCGGTACCGGCAAGCCCGGTATGGATGCCTGCGAGGCAAGCTGCACAGCGGTCGCCAAACTGACTAATGACATCCCCAATCGTGTACTGCCTTTCTCCACCGGCGTAATCGGTGAGGTACTGCCAGTACAAAAAATTGAAGCTGCTTTACCCGAGGCCATCGCCGACTTGTCCGAGGCTAATTGGACACGAGCTGCTCGAGCTATCATGACCACCGATACGCGACCAAAGCTGCGTGCCAAAACGGTGGAGGTGAATGGCAAATTCTGTCGAATTGTAGGGATGAGCAAGGGCTCGGGGATGATTCAGCCTAACATGGCGACCATGCTCGGTTTTATAACCACGGACGCCGCTATCCCAGCGGTGATGCTGGATGGTATTTTGCGTGCCGCTGTTAATCTTAGCTTTAACCGTATTACGGTTGATGGTGACACCAGTACGAACGATGCAGTGACTATAACAGCGACGGGTCAATCTGAATTTGTTATTTCTCCGTCCACGACAGATGAGGCGGAGGCCTTTCAATCGGCGTTGACCGCCCTGGCAGCCGAGTTAGCACAAGACATTGTGCGAGATGGTGAGGGCGCAACGAAGTTCGTAGCTATTGAGGTCTCAGGTGCAACAAGCGTTACGGAGGCGGATTCGGTAGGCCGGACAGTCGCGCATTCTCCCTTGGTTAAGACAGCGCTTTTCGCCTCAGACCCTAACTGGGGACGCATCCTCGCTGCCATTGGACGCGCTGGCCTAGAGGACCTGGACGTTGACGCAGTATCTCTATCTATCAACGGCGTACTGATTGCCGAGAACGGCGCCCGTGCAGGGAGCTATACCGAGCAGGCAGGCATTGCTGCCATGGCACCTGCGGATCTACTAATCTCCATTGACCTGGCCCGCGGCAGTGAGACCGGGACGATTTGGACGACCGACTTCTCCTTCGACTATGTCAAGATAAACTCTGAGTACCGCACGTGATGGCGAGTCCTATTCATGTGGCGGTCGGTGTGCTGATTGATGCAAAAGCCTGCGTATTGCTTACGCGGCGGCCGAAAGGTACACACCTTGCCGGCTACTGGGAGTTTCCAGGAGGCAAAGTGGAAGCGGGGGAGTCCGTTCACACCGCTCTGGCGCGTGAGCTCGAGGAAGAGCTTGGCACTCGCATTGGTGACACGATTCCGTTAATAACCGTTAGCCATGACTACGGGGAAAAGCGGGTCTTACTCGATGTGCATCAAGTGAAAGACTGGAGCGGTGAGCCCCATGGTGCAGAGGGGCAATCGTTGGCTTGGGTGGATGCTGGCTCGCTCGACGAGTTTCAGGTGCCTGAGGCGAACGCGGAGATTATGTCGCGGGTAAAAGCGCTACTAGCCTGACGCGGCCGCGGCTCTTGCCAGTAACTCTTCGTGTAAGACGTTTACACGCTGATAAAGCACTTCTAGAGTAGCATCATTCGTTATAGACGTATCTGCTCGCGATAGGCGCGTCTGCCGATCTAGTTGCGCCGCCATGATTTGTTTTACCAGTGCCTCGCTGTTGTCATCGCGTGCCATGGTTCGTCTTAACTGCACTTCTTCAGGTACATCAACGACAACAACGTAGTCGGCGAATGTGTTCTGGCCACTCTCTAATAGAAGTGGAGAGGATAAAACCACGTAGGGAGAAGTCGCTTGACTCAGCTGTCTTGCGATTTCGTCGCGGATGCGCGGGTGAGTGATGCCTTCTAATACTTTTCGCTCGTCGGGATTGTCAAAGACAATTTTTCGGAGCGCTGCACGATCGAGATCGCCGTCGGCAAGTAATATGTCCTTACCAAAGTGTTCAGCAATGGCAGTAAGGCCGTTGGTGCCCGGCTCAACCACGACGCGTGCAACCTTATCCGCATCGACGACAGTAATGCCCAGTGTTTCGAGGTGATCAGTCACCGCAGATTTCCCGCTACCGATGCCTCCTGTGATACCCACCACGAACATGTCGTTAGGTTCCCGTTACCCAAGTTAAGAGGACATTTGAGTAGAGCAAATGAATGAGCCCTGCGCCGGCAAGGAAGGGGCCAAACGGCATGGGCGTCTGACGGTCCCGCTTACCCGTGACAATCAAAGCGACACCGAGAACAGCACCAACGACTGAAGAGAGTAAAACGATGGCAGGTAATGCAGCCAAACCAAACCACGCGCCCAATGCAGCGAGTAGCTTGAAGTCACCATGACCCATACCTTCTTTGCCCGTGACAATTTTGAAGAGCCAAAAAACAACCCAGAGGCATAGGTAACCGAAGACAGCACCCAATACGGCGCTATCAAGTGATACAAAAGTGTTATCGATATTGAGCAGCAGGCCTACCCACAAGAGTGGCAATGTCAGGCTATCGGGTAGCATTTGATGATCAAGGTCAATCGCTGTGAGCACGACAAGAACGGCAGTGAGAAACATAGCGCCTGCCAAGGTGTAACCCACGCCGAAATGAAGGCCGCATAGCAGCCACAGAATGGCTGTCACCGCCTCCACAACAGGGTAGCGAACTGAAATCCGCGCTTTACAGGCGGCGCACTTACCACCCAATACCAGGTAACTTATTACAGGAATATTCTGACTTGGCTTTATCTCCCAATCGCAATGTGGACAGCGCGATCCGGGCAAGGCGAGGGAGAGCTTTTCCGAAGCTTCAAGTACTTCGCCTCTGAATTCGGTGCACTCTCGCTGCCATTGAGCCTCTATCATTTTTGGGAGTCGGTATATAACAACGTTCAGAAAACTCCCCACTACAAGCCCGAGGACAGCGAGGGAGATGCTCAAGCCCGGTTGGGCTCGGATAAGTTCTTCGAGCGGGTCCATCACATGATCTTACATCACCGCACGGCTCTGGTCTTCGAGTATTGCCTTTATGATTTGCTTTGTAATCGGGCCTCATGAAGATTCGGCTCGGTGTATCCGCTGGGCTCAATAACCCCGTTCTTGACCAACTTCCAAGCCGCATCAAACGCATATCCCTGTGGCTTGCCATCAAATACCATCTCCTGATAACTCGGATCCACCGAATTTTGCCCATCAACCACAGCGGCCATCCTAAGCATCGATTCCTTAAACTGATCTTCGGTGATCACATCGTGGTGCAGCCAGTTAGCAATGTGCTGGCTAGAGATTCTGAGTGTTGCTCTGTCTTCCATCAGTCCCACGTTGTTGATGTCGGGTACTTTCGAGCAGCCAACACCTTGGTCGACCCAGCGCACCACATAGCCCAACATGCCTTGCACATTGTTATCGAGCTCTCGCTGGATTTCTTCGACGGACAAGTCACTGCAGTTGCCCAGTGGAATCGTGAGTATGTCGTCGACGCTACAACGCTGGATTCCCTCAAGCTCAGCTTGAATCTCGCTTACGGACACGTCGTGATAGTGCGTTGCGTGAAGCGTCGCGGCGGTAGGTGAGGGCACCCAGGCACAGTTGGCGCCCGCCTTGGGGTGACCCAGCTTCGTATCGATCATGGCTTGCATGAGATCGGGCATGGCCCACATACCTTTGCCGATTTGGGCCTTACCGCGTAGCCCACAGTTGAGACCGGTGTCGACATTCCAATCCTCGTAAGCATTAATCCAGAGCTCACCTTTCATGGCGGTCTTAGCGACCATGGGCCCCGCTTCCATGCTGGTATGGATTTCGTCACCGGTGCGATCGAGGAATCCCGTATTGATGAACACCACGCGCTCGGACGCACGGCGGATGCACTCTGCGAGGTTCACAGTCGTCCGACGCTCCTCATCCATGATGCCGACTTTGAGGGTGTTGCGTGGCAGGTCAAACGCGTCCTCAATCGCAGTAAACAAGTCGACCGTCATGCTAACTTCATCGGGTCCATGCATCTTGGGCTTCACAATGTACATGGAGCCGGTTCGAGAGTTGCCGCCTTTACTGGCGCCCCTGAGGTCATGAAGCGAGCACGCCGTCGTGAACAGCGCATCCATGATGCCCTCAAAGATTTCGTTGCCCTCGGCATCCAAGATGGCAGGGTTAGTCATCAAGTGTCCTACGTTGCGCACGAACATGAGGCTCCGACCCGGTAGGCTGAAGCTTTCACCGCTGGGTGATGTGAACTCACGGTCGGCATTAAGGCTTCGCGTCAGTGTTTGGCCGCCTTTGTCGAAGCTCTCGCGTAAATCGCCACGCATTAACCCCAGCCAATTGCGGTAAACAAAGGTCTTGTCCTCAGCATCGACTGCTGCAACTGAGTCTTCACAGTCCTGAATCGTTGTGAGGGCCGATTCAAGGCAAATGTCTTTGACGCCTGCGGCATCCGTGCTGCCTACCGAGTGCTCACGGTCGATTTGTATCTCAGCGTGCAGGCCGTTGTGCTTCAGCAGTACACCTGAGGGATCACCTGCATCACCCGTAAAGCCAGCGAACTGATCGGGCGCGGAGAGCATGCTCAAGCTGCCATCAATCTGGTTAATCAGTAAATCGCCATCGACGATGGTGTAGTGGGCGGCTTGCTTGTGACTGCCCTGATTGAGTGGAAAGTGTGTGTCAAGAAATTCGCGTGCCCACTCGATGACCTTGTGACCACGAACTGGGTTGTAAGCACCAGCGCGAACGGCGCCGTCTTCCTCAGAAATCACGTCAGTACCGTAAAGCGCATCGTAGAGTGAGCCCCAGCGCGCGTTAGCCGCGTTGAGGGCGTAGCGTGCGTTCATCACAGGAACAACAAGCTGTGGTCCTGCAATCTCGGCAATCTCGGGGTCCACGTTTTGGGTAGTAATTTTGAAAGGAGCAGGCTGAGGTAATAGGTAGCCAATGTCCTTGAGCATGGTTTTGTAGGCCGCTCGGTCATAATCCGCACCCGGATTGGCTTTATGCCACGCGCTGATCTTGGCCTGCATTTCATCACGTACCGCAAGAAGCTCGCGATTGCGTGGTGTGAAGGTTTTGACGATATCCGCCAGGGCCTTCCAGAAAGTAGCAGAATCTACGCCCGTGCCAGGCAGTATCTCGCATTCAAGAAGTGCATGAATCTCCGGATCGACCTTAAGTTCCGCGCACTCGATACGTGCTGACATGATGTGCTCCCAATTAACGCGGCTTTTTAACAAAACCCCATTTTCGTTTGGTTGTTACGTCGAGTGGAAGCGGGTTGATTTATGACCATCATAAAAAATAATGATGGTGGTACATTAAAAATTTTAATCGGTGATAGTTGCCAGCTTACGGCTAGGGATGTCCGCCATCACGCGCAGGACGTCCTCGAAGAGGGGCACGTGAACATCGGCGTCGATTTGTGCTGTGGTGATGAAGTTCGGGAAGGTGTGGATGCGCAGGAGCTTGAGGTCACCTGACTTCGTAAGCAGTGTATCTATTGCAAGTACGGCAAACCTGTTCTCTTCAGAAACCCCTGAGACAGACGCCTGGCGCACCTCACCCAATAACCCGGCCATGTCCGCAGCGAGTGTTTGAGCTGCCTTGGTAAGTGTTCCCGCATGCCGTGTTTGGCTGCCGGGGACTAGCTTGATATAAGAGCCCGCGTCTCGATAGCTTCGATTATCCACCTGCGATGCATGATTTGCGTCATTGGGCGCATAGTCCGCACCGTGAATAAAGACGACGCTGTCTTCGTAGCACATCAACCGACCACTAACGGCAACGATGTAGAAGCGTGCCGTAAATTTGTGCTGATCGATGAGCGCGAGCCCATCAACGGCTTTCTGTAAGAGATGTCCGCTGGGAACCGTCGCCGCCGCCATGATGGGTGTGGGTAGGCAAAGCGTTTTGTCATTGGTCCCGCGGAACTGACTGCGAATAAACCAAAGATCATCAGTTTTGGGTTGTTCATTTAGGGCATCGTGAACCGAGGCATAGGTCTTGGGTACGCGATCAGCAAAACCAAGTTCAGTCATTTTTGCGACGACCTTACCTGCATCGGACAGCGGGTTTAGAAAGCTCCGTTCAACCGTTTTGAAACGAGGACCCGACCATCCAATGGGCGGAGATGGTTCCGGCTTATTGCCATAGCTATCCCAATAGCTCAGGTGAACGGCGGGGAAGTGGTTGTCGCGCGCTTTGAGGGTTTTGACTGCTCTTTGCCATAAGACATCCGCCCGGTTAGCCAGCACCCTGAGGCTCTCGGCTTGAATTGATGCGACGTTGTCGACAGCGTCTGATCGTGTTGGTGTGATTGCTTCACTGACAGGGGCGTCAGGGCCGTCGTTAGCCGCTTGCGCGACTGTGTTACCGCAATCAGGCGCTTCACCCGTCATCGTATCAAAGGCTACCGATGGCAGCGCGTTGTCTTTGTCGAACATAACCCGGGTATCGTGGTGACGGAACCACAGGTTGAAGGCCCACTTCTCGCCCGCCTCCACCGGCATACCGGCGTGAAGGCTGAGCGGGTGGGGACCACTGATGTCTTCGGTGGTGTTGTGAAAGATCACCATGCGACCGGGAGAGGCAGGAACGGTAATGCCCAACTTGGGAAACTGTGTCGCGCCGCCACCCTCGACTTTATTAAGGTAGACCAAAGCTGTAACCAGGCGCTGCCCACCCCATTGAGCCGCTTTTTGTCCGCGAGCGAGTGAGAGGTTGAAGGCGTCGAAGTGCGGCCGGTATTCTTGCTCGGGGCCGTAGTGGATAATTTGCATCGATTCGGCGTTTTCCAGTGGCAGGCCGATAATATCGGCGATTCGCTGGCCTATCGATTTGACCACGTCATCTTCATCGTACTTGAGCCAATGGTTTGAGCCGGTACGACCTTCACTGGGTTTGAAACCCTCGTCCAGTACCACGCCTGCGCGTTTGATATGTGGTTTGGCAAGTTCAATCAGGTAGGCGCACTCAATTGGCGAGATCACGTCATTACGAACCGCCACCAAGGGTTCGCTCGAGAACACCTCCGCCCCCTCGTATTCGTTTTTTAATCGAATCTTATCGGTCATTGACTAAACCTATGATCTATCTCGCGGCTCTCGACTGTCGTCGCGGAGTATCAATTTATCTCATTAGACTAGATGGACCGTGCTATCTTCGTGATGAGCTGTCTAATCCAACGGTGCCCCGGATTGTGCTGTAACAGGGGGCTCCATGCCATTTTGAGCTCCAGTGGCGGAATGTCGAAAGGGACATCGCGCACAACCACTCGCGGATTATCGCGTTTCAACTGCGTTGCTCGTGTGGGTAGTGTGACTATCAGATCGTTTTGCTCAGCTAGGGTCATAGCCGCTTGGTAGTGGCGTGTAAAAACGCGGATTCGGCGCTTTTTTCCAAGCTCCCCGAGCGTCGAGTCAACCCAACCCAGGCGTTGAACATCATCGGGGTTTACACCGACTCCAACGCCCATACCGGTTTTACTGACCCAAATGTGATCGGCAGCAAGATAGTTATCGAGAGTGAAGTCCTCAAGAATGGGGTTCTCGGGGCTCAATAGGCAGGAGAAGGAGTCCTGCCACAACGTAATTTGGTGGAACGACTGCGGCATCTGGGCAAAGCGGTTAATGACCAAATCAACCTTGCCTCGCTCCACGTCAAGAAAGCTGACGTCCGAGGGGTTCATTATATCAAGCGTGATGCCGGGCGCTTGCTCACGGAGCTCTTTCAGTACGTAGGGGAGCAACGTTGATTCGGCGTAATCACTGGCCATTAGCCGAACCACACGATTCTCGGTCTCTGGGACAAACTCTTCAGTCGGCTGAAGTGCTCGATCAACGTTCGTCAAAATTTCACGTAACTGAGGCTCTAATTCTTCCGCCTTTGCGGTTGGCGTCATGCCATCGGAAGTTCGAATCAGGAGCGGATCGTTAAAAACCTCGCGCAATCGCTTCAGCCCGTTACTCATAGCGGGCTGAGACAGACCGAGGCTATGCGCTGCTTGAGTAACGTTGCGCTCCCGAAGCAGCGCATCGAGGTAAACGAGAAGGTTTAAATCAACGCGACCAAGGCGACTCATCTAATTGGCTCTCCTAAGTGACGTACTATTCATCCCATGAATAATACATCTTCTGGGGTGAAGAACAGAAATTTTTGGTCTGAACGGATGAACAGCTACAATAGGGACACGGTTTGGAGGGCTTATGTACAACGCACCGTTAGATGACATGCAATTTCTGATCGACGATGTGTGTCGGGCGGGTGAGCGACTAGGAAATTTGCCACGCTTTGAGGGCTTGGACGTGGGCGCAGATTTGACCACGGCGCTGCTTGAGGAGGCAGGCAAGCTGGCTGCGGACATGGTTTCACCGCTGCGTCGCGTCGGTGACCAGCAGCCGGCGCGCTGTTCAGACGGTGCCGTTACCATCCCTCCGGGCTACGGCGACGCCATCAAAGCACTCGGCGACGGTGGTTGGGTAGGTATTTCGGCTGAGGCATCTCACGGGGGCCAAGGTTTACCAGAGCTCTACGGTACGGCCGCCTGCGAGATGTGGAATTCAGCCGATATGGCGTTTGCGCTGGAGCCTTTTTTGAGCTCAGGTGCGGCGCTTGCGATTTCGGCGCACGCGAGCTCCGAGCTGAAGGACAAGTACCTACCTAATATCAATGCGGGCATCTGGTCAGGCACCATGAACCTCACCGAGTCCAGTGCTGGCTCCGATCTCGGACCCATGAAGACTCGCGCGGAGCGTCACGGCGATCACTACAAGATTTTCGGGCAAAAGATCTACATCACCTGGGGCGATCATGACGCGACCGAAAACATTATTCACCTGGTGTTAGCCCGCTTACCCGATGCTCCTGCAGGAAGCAAAGGTATCTCGCTGTTCATCGTTCCGAAGTTTCTTGTGAATGACGATGCAAGCCTGGGTGAGCGCAATGACGCCTACCCCGTATCGGTCGAGCACAAGCTCGGTATTCACGGCAGTCCCACCTGTGTCATGGCCTATGGCGACAATGGTGGAGCGATTGGCTACCTCGTCGGTGAGGAAAACAACGGACTGGCGTGCATGTTTACCATGATGAACGAGGCGCGCCTGAAAGTTGGTCTTCAGGGGCTCGGTGCCAGCGAGGGCGCCTATCAAAAAGCGGTGGCCTATGCGCGCGAGCGCATCCAAGGAGGCGTGCCGATTATTGAGCACGCAGATGTAAAGCGAATGCTGATGACGATGCGTGCTCTCAATGAAGCGATGCGTGCGCTCGCCTACATTGAGTCCCTCACGATGGATCTCTCCCATGGTGCGCCAGTCGATGAGCGTGGTCATTGGAAGGCGCGTCTCGATCTAATGATTCCAGTGATTAAGGGTTGGATGACCGAAGTGGGCCAGGAAGTCACCTCACTGGGCGTGCAGATTCATGGTGGTATGGGCTATGTCGAGGAGACAGGTGCAGCGCAGTTCCTCCGCGATGTACGAATTACGCCTATCTACGAGGGTACTAACGGCATCCAAGCGGCTGATCTTGTAAACAGAAAGCTCGCCCGCGACGGCGGCGCAACGATGGAAAGGGTACACGATGAAATCCGCAGTGTTGCCGATGCGCTGGTGGGTTCTAGCGATGATCGCTTAGCAGCCATGGGCGCGGCCTTATCTGATGCCCTGGCAGCGCATCTGATGTCCACGCAAACCATTTTGGAGATGCTCAAAGTCGATAAAAACGCTGCGATGGCCGCGTCGTTCGACTACATGATGCAAACCGGCTACCTGTTTGGCGGCTGGCATCTAGCGGCGAGTTCTCTCGTGGCGATTGACCTGCTCGCTCGTGACGATAAAACGCTGTTCTGTCAGCGGAAAATTGCGACGACAGAGTTCTATCTCCATCGCCTAATGCCTCGTGCCAGTGCGCACGCGGATGCGATCTTATCGCCCGTCAGTCAGCTGGATGGATACGCGGCCGATTGGCTGTAGGCGGCGCTTCGATGTTGAGTACACCCGACCTGTCCGATCTCAACCCAGGTGCACGCGTCCTGCCGTTTCAATTTCGTACGTTCGGCTTGCGCGGCTCACTCTGCGGTCCAATAGCAACCATTGTCTGCTTTGAAGACAACTCTCGAGTCAAAGAGGCGGTTGCTGAGCCCGGTAAGGGCAGGGTGTTACTCATCGATGGTGGTGGCTCACTTGCGAAAGCGCTGACGGGTGATTTGGTCGCTAAGTCTGCGATGGATAATGGCTGGGCAGGCATGGTGATTATTGGGGCCGCGCGCGATGTCGAAGTCATCAGCACCTTTGATTTTTGTGTCATGGCCCTAGGGACCACACCCATGAAAACCGAGAAATTGGGTCGTGGCGAGCGCGGCGCAGTACTAACGTTGTGCGGTGTGGATGTCAGCGAGGGTGACTACCTTGCTGGCGATGAGAACGGCGTGCTGATTAGCCGTGAGCCCTTCCTCGAGGCTTAGAGCTCAGCATCCTTGAGTGGGTGTTAAGTCCCGTCGAATTAAGACAGGCGCATGGATAGGTCGAGCGGGATGACGATTTTGGTTAGCGCGCCAATCGATATGAAGTCGACGCCAGTGTCGGCAATACCCCGAAGGGTTGCCTCTGTAATGTTGCCGGATGCCTCAAGCTCAGCTCGACCTTTACTCAAAGTCACCGCTTGACGCATGTCACGCAGCGAAAAGTTATCGAGCATGATGCGATCTGCGCCAGCGTCCAGCGCTTGCGAGAGCTCATCGAGGCTTTCCACCTCGACCTCTATCGGTTTTCCCGGCGCGTTAACGCGCGCAGCTTCGATAGCTTCCCGAATACCGCTGCAAGCCGCAATATGGTTTTCCTTGATGAGGAACGCGTCGTATAAGCCGATGCGATGGTTATGACAGCCACCGCAGGTCACAGCGTACTTCTGCGCCATACGGAAGCCGGGAATCGTTTTTCGTGTATCCAGCAGGCGCGTCGATGTCCCCTCAACCATTGAGGCGAGTTTCGCACTGTAGCTGGCCGTACCTGACAGCATTTGCAGAAAATTCAACGCAGCCCGCTCAGCCGTCAAAATGCTGCACGCGGCGCCCGACACCGTAAACAGCGTGTCATCAGGCAGGAGTGTGTCACCATCAGACTTTTGCCAGATGACCTCAAGCGATGCATCGACGGCGGCGAAGACCGCATCGACGAATTGTGTGCCGCACAAGACGCCTGATTCCCGTGTGATCACAGTCGCCAGCGCCTGCTCCTCCGAGCCAACTAAGCCCGCGGTAATGTCGCCGCTGCCAATATCTTCGGCTAGCGCGAGAGCCACGAGGGGCGCTATGTCACTTTGCGTCAACACGTTTCGATATCCTGATAGTTGTTACTGATGGGTAGTAGTGCCTGATAGGTAGTGGTGTCTGATAGATAGTCGTGCCTGATATGATGCGGTATTGAAACACAGCCGAAGCAACGTTTTTCAAGTGAGTGACAATAAATACGGTCAAATTTCTGAAGGTTGGCTCCAGGGCTGTGAGCACATCCCGTCACCTAATTATGGGGAGAGGCCAGTGGGCACGACAGTGGAGCTCGTCGTGGTCCACAATATATCGCTGCCCCCGGGCGAATTTGGTGGGCCTCACGTTGCGGAACTCTTTACGAATTCACTCGACCCACAGGGGCATCCATATTTTGACGAGATTGCTGACCTTCGCGTATCCGCGCATTTTTTGATTCGCCGCGACGGTCACGTCATCCAGTTTGTCTCGACAAAGGACATGGCTTGGCATGCGGGTGTGTCCCAATGGCGAGATCGTAAAAAATGCAATGAATTCAGCCTTGGTATTGAACTTGAGGGTACTGATACCCATCTATATACCCAGGATCAGTATGCGCGCTTGGAGGAGATCATCCGTAAGTGCCGTGCTGCGCATCCAGACATTGAAGAGGATGCTATTGTTGGACACAGTGATATTGCACCCGGACGCAAAACAGACCCGGGAGAGAGCTTTGACTGGCAGGAATTACAAACCCGATTGGGGGTTGAATCGCTGCCGCGCGGCTAGCGTAAGTTAAGGGGGAATTAGCTTGAGTTATCTGGCGTTTTTATCATTCATTGTGGCGACCGGCCTGTACTGGCTGATGGGCCCGGGCGGGCCTTTACACTCCATCAATTTTCTATCTGTCTTTCGCTCCCAGATCAGGGATGAAGAAGAGGGCTCGTCAACACGAGCGGCGCTGATTCTTGTTGTTGCACCATCGGTATTGTTCGCACTGCTGTATGTCATTGTTGAGCGTGCTTTTGGCGGCACAGCAATGCTTTTTCTCGGAACAGCGGCACTGTTTTTTGCGTTTGGTCGTGAGGATTTCCCCACCTTGACGCAGCGGTTTCTCGCGCGAGCCCGTGTGGGCGACAACGAGGGGGCCGCTATGTTGATCGAGTCTGCCGGTGGTTACAGCTCGGCGGATGATGTTGACGACCTCGGTGATGTCGCGGCTTCATTTTTTGGTGTGATGGCATTGCAGCGATGGTTTGGCCCCGTGACCTACTTTTTACTTTTAGGTCCTGTTGGCGCAGTGGCATATCGTGTTGCGCATTTGACGCAGGAGACAAAGACGCCCTTGAGTGATTCCCTAATGCGGCTGCTTGAATGGTTACCCTCTCGATTGCTGGTGCTGAGCTTCTCCGTATTTGGAGATTTCGATAAATCTGTCGAGCAGCTCACGGGCAAGGGTATGACCCTAGACATCGATACGGGCGACTTTCTGGAAGATGCAACGGATGCGGCTGTTACCTTACGAGAGGATGCCTCTGTCTATGACCGACTATCCGCCGTTTTTCATCTACTCGAGCGAAGCTTTTTGCTCTGGTTGGGCGCGGTTGCCCTGCTTGTCCTAATTTAAGCCCGGTAGCTCAATTGCGAGGGCGACGGGTCGCCTGCACAATATTATAGAAGTGAGCTGTCATCTCCTGACGATTCGTAATATGGCTGTAGTCCTCAGGAGAGTGGTGCCTACCGACATCCAGCGAGACAGTAGTGCCGAAGCGCTTGAGTGCTTCGCGCATATGCATGGCCATGCGAAATGGCTCGGCAATATTAGAGGCTACGTGAAACAGGCGTGTATTCTGTCCGTGGAAGAAGACAGGAACCACGGTAGGCTGATACTGCATTACGAGCTTGGCGATAAACGTGGTCCAAGGTGCATCAACCACATCGCCGAACCCAGGCGCATTTGCTGTCGATACATGACCGGATGGAAATAAAATCAGAGGCACCCCATTTGCTAGGGCTTTGCCGGCGAGTTGCTTGGAGCGAACGTTTCGCTTCGCTGCCTGTTTGGTTTCCGAGAAATCGATCGGGAGGAAATGCGGAACCAGATCGCGGTCCTGACACAGCAGCGAGTTAATAACGACCTGGAAGTCATTGGCGTAATCCAATGCCATATTACACATGATCAAGCCGTCGATGACACCAAATGGGTGATTAGCTATAAATAGAACCGGCCGGTCTTTAGGGATATGGGCGAGGGCGCAGGTGTTACCATCGAGCGTGATATTGGTTAGCTTTAAGGCTTCCCGAAAAAAAACCTTTGAGTCGATGTCTTGGGCTTTCAGCGCCTGGTAATGCCCTTCCATCTCATGACGACCCAGAAAACCCTCAAGGACGCGCACGAAGGCGCGCGTTAATGGGCCGTCCTCGGGTGACTCATAGGTAAGCTTGGGATTGTCCACTAAGTAGTACTCGATCATGGGATCCACGTCGGGTAGGAAGCGAGGGTCATTAATAGCTGGGGTGTCTGTCATGCGCATTATTATCTGCAGTACCTATCCGCCTACTCGTCATACGTACTTCCTTCGACTTAAGACCAGCGCAAGTTTCGGGGTGCCAGCTACTAGATTTCAATTGCATTTACCAAATTTTGAAAAGCGCCGTCCCAATAAAGGTACCCACGGCATAACCAAGGACACCGACTAGCACGCCAGGCGTAACCTGATCATGCCAGCCTTTAGCTGCTGCCATAGCCGGGGCTGTGGTTGCGCCCAGGATGGCGGCATTACTGGCTGTCAGCAGCTCTGGAATGGTCAGTCCAAACAGGCGACCCACCACCAACAGTACAGTTAGATGAACGCTCAATAGAATAACCACTAACGCAATGAGTAACGGTGCGACACTGATCATTGCCCTAATATCAGCGCCGGCCGCAATGGCCGCAAAAAAGGTGAATGAAAGTGCAACGCCGACTTCAAAAGCGCCAGCAAACCAGTCACGAATTTGAGGGACTGCGGTGGCGAGACTAACGGTAATCAGTGTCATGATGGCGTAGCGCCAGCTGGGAATATCCAGCCACCAGCAGAGTAAATCTGTGATGCCCACAATGCCGGCGGATGCGGCCAGCGCATAACTGATGCTAGAAGCTGTGACCGTCGTCTCAGCTATTTTGCTTGCATTACTGTCTCCGTGCGCAACGAAGCGATTGGCAATCCAGTACGCACCTGGGATGAGCGCGATGATGCTCAAAAACACGGCTGAGAAAAGGTTGTCTGCTGCTGTGGCTGCAGAGAAGAATGATGCGTCTGCGCTCAAACCTGTGATCTCGCCAAGCGCCGCGTAATTGACCGAGCCGCCAATGTAGGTCGACGCAAATAGTCCGACAATGCCCGCCTCGCGACGATCGGCAGCCAAGTTAGAGGCTGTCCCTAGCTGGCTTAAATCCAGGAGCGTGGCCGCGACGATGATACCTGCGACGGTACCTAGTGTGGCAATTAGGAAAGCGGCGGTTGTCCGCGACGCTTCTCGTGCTAGTCGTCGGATATCTGCCTGGAACAGGAACAAGGGGATCAGCATTGGGACGATATAACTGAAGATGAAGCCATATGCGGGAGCCGAGTGAGGAATAACACCCACGTTGGCCGCAACAATAGCGAGCAAGATGACTACGACAGTACCGGTAATCTTCTGACCGACAACAGTTCGCTCCGATGCAAACGCAATGGCTGATAAAAATAAAATAGCTGCAATGACAGCAAATTGCTGATCAGCCGGTATGAGAGACATAGCGCCACCTTATTTATTGTTTTCTGCCCAGAGCCCAAGAGAATACCGCAGTCATGATTGGCCGTCTCTGATCTGGTGGCACAAACTGAGCGCCAAAAAATAGTGGACTTAAATGACGGTTGTGCGGAGCCCTGCCCCGTCGTTATTGGTAAGAGTGGTTCTGTCATAACGAGTGCACTCGTGAGACACTTGCGCCATGTCCGATACCTCCGAAACAACCGCAGCTAGTTCAAATATTATCGCCGCCGAAATGGCGCGTCGACAGACGCTGTCGGCCATGGGTATTAGTGTTTACAGCTCACGATTTGATTTCCCTGGGGCAGCGAAAGCCCAGCGTTTCGCACTTCCCAAGGCTGAGTTGAGTGAACCTGTGGTACCTAGTAGGTCGGTTGAGCCGCGAATTGAGGAGCCCGGCGTACCTACACCGAAAGTGCCTCAGTCGAACAGCAGAGGCCCAGCAGCCTGTGTGCCGATTTCACAATCGAAAGTGCCTGAGTATTCGTTTGCGTCCGAGTCGGTTTCGTTCTCTATGCTGTTGGCCTCAGCAGGGCCATTTCTGTGGCTAGAAGAACTGAGCGATGGGCTGATTAGACAGGATCAGTTGGCATTAATTAACGCTATGGCTTGTGCGATTTCGACACCTAGCATGAAGCTAATGCAGCAGCAGTTTGACTGGCCCGTAGCCGGCAAGAGTGCATTGTCAGGTGATGCGGAGTCCGCAAAGCAGGCCTTGCACGGGCTCATTCAGCGGATGGCGCGGGAAGTCGATGCCAAGCGCGTCATACTGATGGGCGACTGTCAGTATTTGCCTGACCGGATTGTGCAGTCAGGGGTGCAGATTCCCTCAACACTGGTGATGCTGTCTGAGCCTGCCCTCAAGCGAGTCGCTTGGAAAGCACTAAAACCGCTTAAGTCGCTCAGCCTTGGGTAAATTCGGAGAGCTTAGCTTAGAGCAGGTTGCAAACCTCTCGCTCGATGATCTTTACAACAGCGGTCAATCACCGTCACTCCAGGCACTCACGCGTTTACTGGCAAAACCCGCAGGCAGGGCCTGGACTATTTCAGAGGAGCAAGGTGTCCAAGGCGTTGTCTGGTTTTCGGTGGTTCAGGACGAGGCTGAAATTATTGACGTCCGAGTAAGCGGGCGCTACCGGCGCACTGGCATTGGTGAGTCGTTATTGACACAGTCGTTTGAGAAATTGCGCTTGTCTAAAATCCGATCGGTTTTCCTTGAAGTATCGTTTAGTAATACCGCCGCTTTGGCTTTGTACGAAAAGCTGGGCTTTATCATGACGGGGCGTCGGGAAAATTATTATAAGACAGCAGCGGGGCGCGAGGATGCGCTGACAATGCGTTGCAAATGGTAATTGGAGTGCTTAAGCCGTGAATATTCTAGAGACTGACCACTGGTGCATGATGCTCCCCGAGGAGTGGCATGCAGAGAATGACGATGATTTCATTCGTATCGTCGATCAGGACTATGTAGGTGAAATTGAAATCACCACATTGCACAAACAGTCAGGCAGAGTGAACGCTTACGATGCGGCCGCAATGGCGTCGAAGGAATCACCTGAGATCACTGAATGGCACCAAGCATGCGCAGGCGGGTTTGAAGGGGTCACTGGGGTATATCGCGAGGACGGTATGTTGGTCCGCGAGTGGTATCTTGGGTCCGGGAGCCTACTACTTTACATCACCTACGTCTGCGATGAAGAAGACGAAGGTCTCGATGACGCATCGGTGGATGAGTTGCTGGGGACGTTGGTTCTCGGGGACTCTCAGGCTGCTTAGGCGACCTCGCCTGTGACCCGAACGCGTTTGTTCCCGGTCTTTACTTCAACTTGAGATTTATTCGCCTTTTCAGTACGCGCATCAATCATGTTTTTGGCTGCTATTAACAGGCCTGTGATAATGAAGGCGCCTGGTGGAAGTATGGCCAGCAGCAGGCCGGTGTAGTCTGACGCCACCACAAACACCCAGTCTTTGGCCATGGGCCCTATTAATATGTCCATATTCGCCATGACAGCGCCGGTGCCTAATAACTCACGGATAGCTCCTAGCACCACTAGTACCAGACCAAACCCCAGCCCCATCATTACACCGTCGACCAGAGCCGGTATCAGCGGATTCTTGGCAGCAAATGCGTCCGCGCGGCCTAAAATAACGCAGTTAGTTGTGATGAGCGGAAGGAAAATACCGAGAATTTGATATAGCTCGTATGCATAGGCCTGCATCAACAGTTCGGTACCTGTAACGGCAGTAGCGATGATGAGAACGAAGGCGGGGAGTCGAATTGAATCCGTGACGACGTTCCGGGTAAGCGAGACACAAAAATTTGAGGTAACCAGTACAAACAGCGTTGCGATGGCCAGCCCCAGTGCGTTGACCACACTCGCGGTGACAGCGAGTAACGGACACAACCCGAGAAGCTGCACTAAGGCGGGGTTGTTCTTCCACAGACCATTATGGGTTATCTGACCATAAGACGGAGTGCTCATGATTCGTTCGCCTCTTCGATTTCAAACAACGCGCTACGGTTATTCTGACTGTACTCCATCGCGCTCTTGACCGCTGCAACGACCGCACGGGGGGTGACGGTTGCTCCTGTGAAGGCATCGAACTCTCCACCATCCTTAATGACGGCCCATCTTCCGGGGACTGGATCTAAGAGTGTTTTGTTATTAAATGACAGCACCCATTCGGACTTTTTCAATTCGATCTTGTCACCAAGTCCAGGTGTCTCTCTGTGGCTTAGAACACGCACGCCGGCGACAGCACCGTCGCGTCCAATCCCTACCAACAAACGAATATCACCGCTGTAACCATCGCGCGCCGTCGCCGGCAGAATGATGCCAGTCACTTCGTTGTCGCGTCGTGCACGATAACCCGTGCCGGATCCCCTCAGAGTGAGGAGTGGGTCTTCTGCTGCGACGGTAAAGCTGTCATCTGTGAGTTTGTTGTCATGCGATTCTCGAGGGAAAATCTCGAACAACTGTTTTGCCTCGGCCGCGCGCTCTGCGGCAGCAATCGGCTCTTTTGTTAGCTCATAAACGCCACTTATTAAACCGGAACCAACGGCTGCAAAAGCTGCCAACAGGCTGGCACCAACAAGGCTGGACATGATGGCTCTCACTCGTCGACCTCCACTTTATCGGCACCATAAATCCTTGGTTGCGTGTACTGATCGATGAGTGGCGCAGCAAAGTTTAGTAAGAGTACACCGAACGCGACGGCATCAGGGTAATTTCCATGGACGCGGATCAAGTACACGAGGATCCCGACCATCGCACCAAAGATGAGGCGTCCCTTGTTTGACACCGCAGAGCTCACGGGGTCTGTAATGATGAAAAATGCACCAAACATGGTGGCGCCACTAAACAGGTGAAACGGTACCGAACCGCCACCCGTAGAACTGCCTTCATCGTAGCCAAGTGCCGCACAGATCGTGAGAGCGGCCAGCATGCCGACTGGCGCATGCCAAGTGAAAATGCGACGCCTCAGCAACCAGATACCACCAGCAAGAAAAGCAAGATTGACCCAATCCCAACCCAAGCCCGCGATGGGACCTGTGAGTTCTGCTTTGGATTGTATGAGGTCGTCAAACAACATGCCCGAGTTCTGCCTGAAAAGATCCAATGGTGTGGCTGCTGTGACCGCGTCGTAACTGGAGGTAGCAAACAAGGCTACAAAGGCATCGAAAATGCCTGGTACCTCACCAATGCCTCGCGGCTCGGTCCATGAACTCATCTGTAAGGGGAAGGATACGAGTAATACGACGTAGCCCACCATGGCGGGGTTGAACGGGTTATACCCCAAGCCACCAAATACATGTTTCCCAAGGAGAACCGAGGCACTAATACCTACAGCGATTAGCCACCACGGTGAATAGGGGGGTAATGCAATGCAGAGTAGTGTTGCCGTCACGATCACGCTGTGATCTCTCAGGGGTGTTTTGTAGTCCTTCCCCCTAAGCCAGAGCGCCCAGGCCTCAAGGGCCAACGCCAGTGCCGACCCAAAAACAATATTGATAATCGTGCCCGGTCCAAAAAACCATGTCAGGACCAAAATACCTGGAATCGTGGCGAGCAAGACCTGTTTCATCACCTGCTGAACTGAGGAGGCAGGCTTGTGGACGTGCGGTGAAGAGACTTGCATCAAACTCATTACTCCGCCCTCTGCTGTGCTTTCTTGGCTTTTGCACGTTCGATGGCTGCTTGCACTGGATCATCTCCAGCTTTTACTCTTGCTTCGGCCGCTGCTTTTCGTGCTGCTCGCTTGGCTTCTCTGGCTGCGGCTTCCCGCTCTAACCGCTCCTGACGCGCCTCAAACCGCGCGCGTGAGTTATCCGAGCGCGCTCTCTCTTTCACCGTTTCCCTGAGTGAGCCCTTTGCCGATCGATAGTACTGAACCAGGGGAATATGGCTCGGACAAACGTAGGCGCAGGCACCACACTCGATGCAATCCATCAGATTATGACGCTCGAGCTGTTCCTGGTCCTTTGCTCGCGCATACCAGTAGAGCTGCTGAGGTAATAGTGAGGCTGGACAGGCTTCAGCGCACACCCCACAGCGAATACAGGCTTGCTGAGGCTGAGGTGGTGATATCTCGGAGCGTGTTGGCGCAAGGACACAGTTAGTGATTTTCACTACTGGCATATCAAGGTCGGTGACAGCGAACCCCATCATTGGGCCGCCATGGATGATCCGATCTGCGCTGTCGGCGTTGAAACCTGCATTCTCCAGCAGTGCTCTAATCGGGGTACCCAACATGACGCGACGATTTCCGGGATCTTTCACAGACATGCCTGTCACTGTGGTGACGCGGTGTGTTACCGGTTTCCCATCAATCAACGCATCGCGCACTGCAATCGCGGTACTGGGGTTTTGGCATATCACGCCAATGTCAGCGGGAATACCACCAGAGGGCACCTGGGCATTGAGTAGGATCTCGATGAGCTGTTTTTCGCCGCCGGACGGGTACTTAGTTGGAAAAGTCACTACTTCCGCGATCTCGAGCGCCTCAGCGGCCTGCCGCATTGCATCTGCCGCCTCTGGCTTGTTGTCCTCAACCGCCAATAACAAGGTTTCAGCACCGACCATGTGCGCAAGAATTTCTGCCCCTTCAACAATTTCTTGAGCAAAACATTGCATGACGGTGTCGTCTGCTGTGATATATGGCTCACACTCGGTACCGTTGATAATGAGAGTATGGATATCACGCCCTCTATCTGAGCCAATTTTTACAGCGGTGGGGAAACCGGCCCCGCCTAGACCGGTAATCCCAGCGAGGCGGACGCATTCGAGTAGCGCGGCTTTAGTTTCGTCACGCCAATTCACTAACCCCTCGCATCCAACCCATTCATCCTTACCATCGAGTGAAATCTCAATGCAGGTGTCGGTTAAACCTGACGCGTGGGGCACCGCACGCGCTTCAATGGCCGTCACTGTGCCGGAGCTCGGCGCATGAACCGGCACACTGATTGGTCCCTGTGCCTCGGCAATCATTTGCCCCCCGAGAACGGTGTCGCCCACTTTGACGACAGGTCGTGCCGGAGCGCCAATATGCTGCGTCACGGGCAGAAATAGCTTGCTGGGCATATCACAGTCGTTGACCCACCCAGGGTTTGACATGTTTTTTCGTTCAGGCAGGTGGATGCCACCGTGAATATCAAAGATCTGTCTCATGCCGCCGCCTGCTCAGCACCGCGATCCGTCGTGATGAGACTCTTTCGATTTTGTCCATCAGGTAGAGGCCAGTACCAGTCCTGGATACCGCCCTCTCTGGTAATCATGTCAATGCAGTCGACCGGACATGGTTCAACGCAAAGATCGCAGCCAGTGCACTCATCGATGATCACCGTGTGCATTAACTTCGATGCCCCGAGAATCGCATCCACGGGACACGCTTGGATGCATTTGGTACAGCCGATGCACTCATCCTCGCGGATATACGCGACGGTGGGCTCAGCTTCTACACCATGTTCCACATCTAATGGCTCGGGTTCAACATCGAGCAAATTGGCCAGTGCCTGAATGGTGTCTTCGCCGCCTGGAGGGCACTTGTTGATGGAGTCGCCGTCGGTAATCGCCTCCGCGTAGGGTCTGCATCCAGGGTAGCCACACTGACCGCACTGGGTCTGGGGCAATATCGCATTGATTTGGTCGGAAAGCGGATTGCCCTCGACCTCAAAACGATCGGCAGCGAACCCAAGCAGGGCGCCGAACACAATGGCTATGCCAACGAGGGCAGCCAGTGCAAGAAGAGAAGGATTGCCAAAGATGATATCGAGCATTAAACCAGTCCTGCAAAGCCCATGAAGGCAAGCGATGCAAGTCCTGCGGTAATCATACCGATGGCTGCTCCCTGAAAAGGTTCTGGTACATCAGCAACCACGAGCCGCTCGCGCATGGCTGCAAACAATACGATTACCAAGGAAAAGCCCAGTGCAGCACCTAGCCCATAGACAAGGCTTTCCATGAAATTGTGCGCCTGGTTGATGTTGAGCAGTGCCACACCCAGCACGGCGCAGTTGGTTGTGATGAGCGGTAAATACACGCCCAGCACGCGATGGAGTAACGGGCTTGTTTTCCGCACAACTATTTCAGTGAACTGCACAACAACCGCGATCACAAGGATGAACGACATTGTGCGCAGGTAAATCAAATCAAGCGGCTCAAGCAAATAGCGATAGATGAGGAAGCTACATACAGAGGCCAGCGTTAATACGAAAGTTGTGGCCGCGGACATGCCGATAGCGGTATCCAGTTTGTTAGATACACCCATAAATGGGCATAGGCCCAGGAACTGAACTAAAACGAAGTTGTTGACAAGTACTGCGGCGATCAGCAGTACCGCGAAGTCCCCTAGCATCTTGCTCCTGCGGGCTTTTCTGCCTGTCTCGTTCATCCAGCCCGCATAGTAAGGAATATCGAGTCAATCTGACAGGCTGTAAAGATTCTGTTACGCTCTACTCGCCGCGATCATCGCGGTAATCGCATCTGGGTCGATACGCTGAATGAGAGGCGAAAAGTCATTGATCCTGTGACCTTCGAGCGGTGCATTCAGCTCCGTCCAGTCGAGAGACACGCCCAAAAACGCCTCGCTTTTCTCCACCATGACCGGTAATACTGGTTTTAAGTAAGTCATCAGCACGCGAAAACAGTTGATCCCCACGGAACAAGCGTCTTGAACTTCTTGCTCGCGCCCCTCTTCCTTCGCCATGACCCAAGGTTTTTTTTCATCGATGAACTGGTTGGCTCGGTCGGCAACGGCAATTATTTCGCGCATGGCACGCTGGAAGTTCCTGGCCTCGTAAAGCTCCGCAATTGTGTCGCCGGCGGTGATCATGCTTTGGATAAGCTCGGGTTCGCTGCAGGCAGCGCTGAGCTGGTTATCGAATCGCTTGCGCAGGAAGCCTGCACATCGGCTGGCAATGTTGACTACCTTGCCGATAAGTTCGGAGTTCACCCTCTGAACAAAATCCTCGAGATTGAGATCCATGTCATCGACACTGGAGCCTAACTTCGCGGCAAAGTAATAACGTAAGTACTCGGCATCCAGATGCTCAAGATATGTTGAGGCCATGATGAAGGTGCCCCGGCTCTTCGACATTTTTGTCCCATCTACCGTCAGGAATCCATGAGCGAATATCGCCGATGGCTGGCGTAATCCTGCGCTTGCGAGCATGGCTGGCCAAAACAGACCATGGAAGTTGATGATGTCCTTGCCAATGAAATGATAGAGCTCGGCATTACTGCCAGGCTGCCAATAGCTATCGAAGTCCTCACCGGTGCGTTCGCAGAGATTTTGATGGCTGGCAATGTATCCAATGGGTGCATCTAGCCAAACATAAAAATATTTCTCGGGGTGACCTGGAATTTCGAAACCAAAGTAGGGCGCGTCGCGTGAGATATCCCAATCCTGAAGACCTGCATCAATCCATTCGCGAAGCTTGTTAGCGACGGGTATTTGTAGCCGGTCCCCATCTACCCATTCAGCGAGCAGATCTTGAAATTGGTTCAACTGGAAAAACAAATGATCAGATGCTTTCTCTGTGGGCTTGGTACCAGATAGCGCTGAGACAGGTTCGATAACATCAGTCGGTGAATAAGTCGCACCGCAGGCCTCACAGTTATCGCCGTATTGATCGGGTGTTTTGCATTTGGGACAGGTACCTCTAATAAACCGATCAGCCAAAAACAACCCTTTGGACTCGTCATAGGCTTGCACCACACTGCGGATGGCAATGTGATTATTGACCTCCAAACGTTTGAATATGATCTCCGACCAAGCTTGGTTCTCGGGCGAATGCGTGGAGTGGTAATTGTCGAATGAGATATGGAATCCAGCTGAGTCGGCCTCGTGCAGCGTCTTGATATTGGCAATATGCGCCTCGGGTGTTACGCCCTGTTTTTCAGCGGACAACATGATCGCTGTACCATGCGCGTCATCGGCGCAGACGTATCGGCAGTGGTGGCCTCGCGAGCGCTGAAATCGGACCCAGATATCGGTTTGCACCTGCTCGAGCATATGCCCTAAGTGCAACGGAGCGTTTGCATAGGGAAGTGCCGAGGTAACCAAGATCTTGCGAGACGACATAAAACGGGGTCCGATGGTGAATCGGGCGCCATTGTAGCTTCCCCCGTGATGTCGGAACAGCGCTTGTAATTTGTTTATAGTCTTTTTTGGACAGAGGTGGGCTGTGTGCCTGTCTGATGTCCCCGTCGACAGGCGGCTGAGATATAATTGTCTTTTCGGCGGGGAATAGCAGTGATGCAAGGCGTAGGCGCAGTCAAACACATCGTCGCGATCGCTTCCGGCAAAGGCGGTGTCGGCAAGTCTACTGTTTCAGCGAACCTTGCTGTGACTACCGCGCAGCTTGGGTTACAGGTCGGTCTTCTCGATGCGGATATTTATGGCCCGAGTCAGGCGCGCCTGCTGGGTATTGCCGACGGTGTCATGCCGGATGTCATCGAAGAAAAGACTCTCATTCCCATTGAAGCACATGGCGTCAGTGCCATGTCGATGGCATTCCTGACTCGAGAAAAAAATCCCATGGTATGGCGTGGACCGATGGCGAGTGGTGCCTTACAGCAGATGATTGAGTCGACGCGCTGGGGTGAGCTCGACGTTTTGTTTGTCGACATGCCACCGGGCACGGGAGACATTCAGCTAACGCTCTCACAGCGAACTCGTCTTGCGGGCGCAGTTGTTGTGACTACGCCACAGGACATAGCCCTGGTTGATGCGCGCCGCGCGATCGAGATGTTTCAGAAGGTGTCGGTGCCGATCGTTGGTATGGTCCAAAACATGGCGACCTATGTTTGCAGTCATTGTGGCCATGAAGATCCTGTTTTTGGCAGTGATGGTGGCGAAATTCTGGCAAATGAATACGAAGCGCCGGTGCTTGCGAATATTCCCTTGTCGCGTGTCATTCGAGAAACCAGTGATGCCGGGGCGCCGATATCCGCGATTGACAAGGACGGCGCTGTTGCGGCTGCGTATCGCGAAGCAGCGACAGCAGTTATGGCGACGCTGAGCGAGAGCGACGGGCCGCGAGCGCCAACAATTAGTATGACTGAGTAGGTCGGTAGAAAAACGATTTAGGAGCAAATGTGAGCATCAAATCAGACCTCTGGATTCGTCGTATGGCGGAGCAACAAAAAATGATCGAGCCGTATGAGGCGGGACAGGTCCGGCATAAAGATGGTGAGAAGCTGATCTCCTTCGGGACATCGAGTTATGGCTATGACGTCCGATGCTCGCGCGAGTTCAAGGTCTTCACGAATATCAATTCGGCAACAGTTGATCCCAAGGCGTTCGATAACGATTCGTTTGTTGACGTTGAAAGTGATGTTTGCGTGATACCACCCAACTCATTTGCTTTGGCTCGAACCGTTGAATACTTTCGTATTCCACGAAATGTCCTGACGATTTGCCTTGGCAAGTCCACCTACGCGCGGTGCGGAATCATTGTCAACGTCACGCCGCTTGAGCCCGAGTGGGAAGGCCACGTGACGCTCGAGTTTTCCAATACCACAACACTTCCAGCGAAAATCTACGCCAATGAGGGCGTTGCTCAAATGTTGTTCTTTGAATCCGATGAGGTTTGCGAGACCAGCTATGCCGATCGCGGAGGAAAATACCAGGGACAGACTGGTGTTACCTTGCCAAAGACCTAGGATGACAAACGTCTATAGAAGGCTTAGCGGATACTTACGCGCCGTCGAGCCAGTTCAGAGACTTAATGGTCACCTTTACTGTTGAAGATCGCTCTACATGAATGGTCTTGACCATCAGGTAATCAAGCTCTGGTGCAAGCCATATTTCAGAAGCCCGCTTGTCGGGGTTGGTGTGAACCGCTCGGTATTTGACTGTACTGATTTGACCTAAGGGTGTTTCGATCACTTCATCTGGCAGCCTCTGCCAGCTTTTGTTGCTCACTTTGGGGCCATCAACCACCCTAAATTCCAATGTCTCCGGCGGTTCATCCTCACCAATTAGCGTCAGGCGGAGCTGCTGCTGCTGCGAGAACCGGTCGAGGACGCCGGGCTCCCATGGATGCTGAGTCCAATCGCCGCGCTTCATGCTATCGATAACCCCAGCCGATTGATCGAAGCGGACAGCTCGTTTGTTCGTTTTTAATGATTTGACTTTCGAGTCAAAGCGAATACCCTCAATTTTGGCATCAACGATTCGAAAATCAGCAGACTCGTTCATGCTGATCAGCATGTTTTTGCCGCGGCTGCTCAGTGTGTAGGTGCCACCCTCCCGAGTTAGAGACCGTTTAAGATCGAGAGTCATGCCAAGGGCTGAGGTTTTATAATGTGCTTCAAAGGTTCGTAGAGACGATACGAACCGCGTCTTGTCCCCCAGCGTCTCTGAGACATTAGGTTCCGTGGCCCAAGCCACACCATTGACGAGGCAACATAAAAACAAGCCTGTAACTTGCCCTGTCAGGGTGGAAGGGCATAACCGCGATCTCATGTCTGCCATTTCCAGAGCGTGCCGGTCGGGGGCAGTTTTTTACCGTCCAGATAGGCGCCGTCTGCCTCGTGGACTAACCGACCTTGCAGGTGCCAATTGACCGCTTCCGGAAAAATAACGTGTTCGAAGGCCAGTATTCGCGCGGCGAGTGAGCCCGCATCGTCACCGGACTCAATCGGAACGCTGACCTGTAAAATCGGAGGTCCCCCGTCGAGCTCGTTGGTTACGTAATGCACCGTTGCTCCTGCTTCCCTGTCACCATTATCGATGGCGCGCTGATGCGTGTTCAGTCCCGGGTAGTTAGGCAACAAAGATGGGTGAACGTTCACCAGCTTTCCCACAAAGGCATCGATGAATACAGGCGTGAGGATACGCATGAAGCCGGCGAGAACGACCACATCAGGATTGTCTTGCTTGACCGCCTGTAGGAGCGCTGCATCAAAGGCTTCTCTCGATTCATACAAGGTGTGATCAACAACCGTGGTGGCTATGTCTGCATCCGATGCGGTTACGAGACCGGCTGCGTCCGGACAGTTACTAATTACGCGCACCACCTCTCCACTCAGTGCTCTGCGGCGCTCAGCTTTGAGGAAGGCCTCCATGTTGGAGCCGCGCCCCGAAATGAGAATCGAAATCCGTTTTTTGGAGATCAAACTCAAGAGGCAAACTCCACCACTCCGTTACCTTCAGTGATTGAGCCGAGCCCCCAACAGATCAAACCCTGATCCGAAAGTAGCTGAAGGGCCGCTTCCGCTTTACCGGGCCCGACAATGATGGTCATGCCGATGCCGCAGTTGAAGGTTCGATGCATCTCTTCTTCAGCAACACCGCCAGCTTCAGCCAGCCACTGGAAGACTGGGGGTAGTTCCCAGGTTTGTTTGTCGAGGATAGCCGAGCAACCACTCGGCAGTGAGCGAGGAATATTTTCCAAGAGACCACCACCGGTAATGTGCGCCAATGCATGAGGTTTTATTTCCCGCTGAAGTGCAAGAAGAGGTTTGTTGTAAATCTCTGTAGGAGCCATCAGCGCTTCGGCCAAGGTCGTTTCGCCGCAGGGCGCGGACAAGTCAGCACCGGACAACTCAATAATTTTGCGAATCAGTGAATAACCGTTTGAATGCGGTCCGGACGAGGCAATAGCGATGATTTCATCACCCGGTGTAACTTTGTGACTGTCGATAATCTGGTTTTTTTCCACGACACCGACGCAAAATCCAGCCAGATCGTAATCGTCGCCCTCGTACATGCCGGGCATTTCGGCGGTTTCGCCACCGACCAGTGCCGCGCCTGCAAGCTTACAACCTTTGCCAATTCCCTCGATGACATCGGCCGCTATATCAACATTCAATTTTCCGGTGGCGTAATAGTCGAGGAAAAGCAGCGGTTCGGCGCCGACCACGGCAATATCGTTACTGCACATGGCGACAAGATCGATGCCGATCGTATTATGCCTGCCGAGTTGCATAGCAAGACGGAGTTTTGTGCCAACGCCGTCAGTGCCAGATACCAAGACAGGGCTTCGGTAGCCCTCTGGGATCTCGCACAGCGCGCCAAAACCACCCAATCCTCCCAAGACTTCAGGTCGTCGGGTCGCCTTTGAAATCTGTTTGATGCGATCGACCAACGCATTCCCTGCATCGATATCTACGCCTGCATCTTTGTAGGTCAAACCAGGGGGTGTTTTTTTGTCTGTCATAGCTTGCCTCTCGTCACGGCGAGAAGGGTACTCGTTGGCAAAGTGAGAGGAAAGCGACCGAAACAACTTTCGCTGTTAAACTCGCAGTATGAGAATTTTTTACAGGAATTTTTTTCTTCTTGCGCTGGTTTTTGGATGGCTGGCGTTGCCGGTAATGGCAGCAGCTCAAGAAAGTTTTTTTTCTGAGCAGGTCGCCGTTGCGGATAGGGGGAGTGGTGAGCTATCGCGCGCAGCTCGGGAGGGTTTAACGCGGCTGTTGATAAAAGTTTCGGGCAATGAGGCTATTCTTGATGAGGCCGCATTTCGAGAGGCCGTGGGCAGTGCGCAGCAACATGTTCTACTTTATAGCTATCGTGAAAACGAGGAGAGCGATGTCGTCTTCTTGGAGTTTGATGATGCGTTCATTCGCAGCCTTTTTAGGGATGAATCAGTTCCGTATTGGGAGCAGCGCAGACCACCCATCGTGGTATGGGTAGCGTTGGATGAACCCTTCTCGCGGCGCTTCGCCGCCCGCTCGGACGATATGGATTTACTTATGCCGTCCATCGATCGTTTCGAAGCCCGCGGGGTTGAAGCGCGCTTCCCTCTGCTCGATCTTACGGATGCGGCAACAGTTCCCGTCAACGCGCTTTGGACTCGAGATTTCGACCAGATTAGGCAAGGGTCACGCCGTTATGGATCTGAGCATTCACTGGTGGGTCGGTGGATTGATTTAAGCGACGGGAGCAAGCTCGTTGACTGGTATTACGTTGGGCCCGATGGTGAGATACACAAACAGATGCGCCTCAGCGAATTGGGCGGCATTTGGGATATAGGTGTCGATCTTGCCGTCGATGCTATGCGCGACTCATTGGCCGTGACACTGCAGCAGTTCGAAATATCAGATGCCATTGCCGTCACAGTCCGCGGGGTCCGTTCTTTTGCCGACTATCGAGCAGTGTCAACCGTATTCAAACAGTTGGCAGAGTTGGTTGAACTGCGTATTGACTCAGTGGGCAAGGACACACTGACCTACCGGGTTGTCGGGGTTTCTTCAGCCGAGGAGGTTGCTCGACTGATCCCAAGTCGCTCAGGATTGCGCGTGCGATCAGCAACTAATCGAGCACAACTGGACCTTTCATGGGAGAGCATACAGTGACAGATCAACCGACTGCACAATCCAGCACCTTGCGGTGGATACCTGTGCTTGTAGCCGTTGGGTTGGTGCTCCTCCTGCTCGTGCTTCTAAGAGACATCCTTATGCCCTTTGCGGTGGGTGCGTTGATTGCCTACCTTGGTGATCCTCTCGTGGACCGGCTCGAAACACGCGGCTTCACCCGAACCAGTGGCGTTGCGTTAGTTTTCGCGCTGTTGACAGTAATTCTAGTCATTATCGCCGCGGTCGTAGTCCCCGTTCTGATACAGCAGTTATCCCAATTGGCAGCTGCAATTCCCGATGCGTATGGATGGATATCTCAAGTTGCCGTACCGAAATTACAGTCTCAGCTGAGTCTGAGCCCCGTTGCACTGCCGACCATCGATTGGCAAACCAGCCTGTCCGAGCACTGGCAGTCCGTTGGGCAAGTAACCGGCGGGGTCGTTCAGAAGGTAACAACATCGAGCCTCTCGCTAATCGCCGGCATTCTCAATCTCGCGCTCATCCCTGTTGTGGCCTTTTATCTGATGCGCGACTGGGATCTCATGATGGCGGGTCTGCTAAAGCTTCTGCCGCGCGCCTGGGTTAGTAACGTGACAGAATCTGTCGCCAAAGCCCATGATGTGCTCGAGGCATTTGTTCGCGGACAGTTTGTCGTTATGGGCGCGCAGGCGCTCATGTATAGCTTTGGTCTTTGGCTGGTAGGACTCAATTACGCTGTCCTGCTCGGCTCTATGGCAGGGGTGGCTGCCCTGATTCCTTATGCAGGCGCGGTGATTGGTATTGGTAGTGCGATGATTGTCGGGTACTTCCAATTCGGACTTGACTGGCTAGCACTAGGTTTGGTGGCGTCCGTCTTTGTCGTCGGCCAACTTATAGAGAGCTTTCTCCTCACGCCTATCCTGATTGGGGACCGAATTGGGCTCCATCCTGTCGCAGTGATTTTCGCACTGATGGCTGGTGGGCAGTTAGCGGGCGTTACCGGCGTATTGGTTGCTCTCCCTGTGGCAGCGGTCTTGTTGGTATTCGGTAAAAGTCTTGTTGACGCCTATCTTTCTACTGACGTCTACAACACGGACTAAGTCTGACTTATGAGCGCTCGATCAGCGCAGTTGGTCCTGCCTCTATCGGTTAACCCTAGTGCCACCTGGAGTCATTGGGTGTCTCGCGAGGCAACTGGTGAGGTTGAGAGTTTCGCTAAGGTACTGCCTAATCAGAGTGGAGCCGGTTTCTTCCTTTGGGCGTCTCAGGGGCAAGGAAAGAGTCATTTTTTACAAGCTTGCTGTGCCGCTAAACCCGGTGCGCGTTATCTGCCCATGGAATCCTTACTCGATTACCCGCCTGAAGCGGTACTGGAACACGCTGAAAACGATAGGGTGGTGGCTGTCGACGATATTCATCTCATAGATGGGCACCGTTCGTGGCAAGAGGCGTTGTTCCATTGTTTCAACCGATGTGCAGAGGCAGGGACACCTTTTCTTGCATCCGCAACTCAGTCGCCCGCCGGCCTGAAGAGCGTACTTGCTGATCTCCAATCGCGACTTTCGTTATTGACCACGTTCAAACTGCCTGCCTGGGAGTTGGATGATTTCGAGCGACTACTTGGCCATTTGGCCCATGATCGAGGTTTGCTACTGAGCGAGGACGTTGCGCGTTATCTAAAGATGCGAATTCAGCGTCGACCTATCGATGCGGTGAACGTGATTGCCGCCATTGACGAGTCGAGCTTAGTGGAAAAACGGTCGCCGACTATTCCGTTTTTGAAGCTCCTGGGACTGTGACCGATTCAGCAGCGCTCACTCAGCTGCGGCAATTTCGTCGGGGCTTAATTGAAGGTAGCTGCGCAGTCTAGCGACGAGAATGTAGAGCGGGATGGTATCAAGCAGTGCGACAGTCGCCTTAAATCCGTAGTTGCTAGCGACCAATAGGAGGAGTGTAGACAGCGTCATCTCACCGCGATAAAACACGGCGCCAAATGTTACGGTGACCACCATGGCGGAGTCGACCAATTGACTGAAAAGCGTGCTGAAGTTATTCCGAATCCAGAGGTGCTTCCCTTTCGTGACGCGTTTCCAGAAATGGAAGAGCTGTACGTCACAGTATTGCGCGGTTATGTAAGCGACCATCGATGCGGTTACTGCCCCACTCGTCATGGCGTACATCAGTGAAAACAGCTCGACGTCGCCCTCGAGGTTACCACCCTGAGGAAGGGCTACCGGTGCTGCGAGCTGCAAAATCTGCCATGGCGGCATATTGCCCGGGTCGACCGATGCAACATACTGGCCTGCGGTCATTACCAGCAGAATGAAGCAGTTGATAAACAGGCCCACAGTAACTAGGAAGTTTGCTCGTTTTTTTCCGTACAGTTCACTGACCAAGTCTGTACACAAAAAGGTAATGGGGTAAGGCAGGACACCAACGGCTAGGGCGAAGGGGCCGAGTTGTATAAATTTTGTAATGCCAATTATATTGAGTAATGTCATGGCCGAAAGGAAGACACCAGCCAAGACTAAAAATACGCGCTCCCGGCGTTCTATGAGCGCTGCACCCATGACGGTATTCAACGTTCTATCTGCCCTAGATTAGCGTGAATAAGTGACCCATTCACTACCGGACTCTCGTGCGCCCAGGTAACAACACCCGCTATTTCCTCTGGCTTGATGAGGCGACCAAAGCCATTTTGCGAGCCTATTTCAAGCATGAGATCGGTATCACCACCTAAATGTTGTTTCAGCATTTCAGTGGCAGTAAACCCGGGGCAAACCATAGCTGTGTGAATCCCCGATCCAATCAAATCCTGACAGGTTGCGCGCATTTGCCCTAGTTGCGCATGCTTACTGACGACATAGCTATACGCCCCTGCGACGGCTTTTTCGGACAAGGTCGATCCCACGAAAATAATGCTGGAGCCTGTCGTCATGTGGGCCATCAACAGACGATTCAAGGTATTCACCGCAACTACATTGACAGCAAGGACGCGCATAATTGCCTCTGTCTCACAGGACTGGGCACTGTCCTTCAGCATCAGCGATGCATTGTGGATAAGCGCAACTTCACTGGACTCAGCCGATAAATGTACGATGCAGGCTTGTGCCGCATTTATGGCTCCCTCATCAGTGCTGAGATCGGCGGCGATGTTGATGACGCTCTGAACTGGGCTGGGTCGTCGAGCGATATTGATCACGGAGTAACCGCGAGCTAAAAATTGTTCGGCTGTTGCAGCACCAATTCCCGAGCTAGCACCAGTTATGATGGCTGTTTTTTGCATACTGTTGACAGGAACCTCTTGTTTTAGCGCAGATTATCCTACGCGGGTCTCATCGGCTAGGATTGCAGTTAATCAGTACAAGCGCTGAGTCTGGAGATGGAGCAGCCACGTATGTGTTCGCGGGTTATTAGATAAAGGGTATTTTAGTGACACGATTGACGACGCTTCACATCGAAAAAGAGGCGCACAAATTTTCATCTGCGCACTACACCATCTTCTCGGCGACGGAGCGCGAGCGATTGCATGGCCATAATTACTTTGTGTCGGCACGTATCGTTGCCAAAATGGGTAACAACGGATTTTCCGCTGACTACAATGTCTATAAGCGCCGCATAAAGGCAATCTGCGATAAATACGATGAGTACATGCTACTGCCTGAGTTTTCGCCATTTCAAACGCTTGAAACGGTGGGCGATGAGATTCACGCCACATTTGCAGGCAAGGTGCTCAAATTTCCTGTGGATGAAACGTGGGTACTGCCTATCGCCAACGTAACGGTTGAGGAGCTCTCCCAACTGTTGCTTAACGAGCTATTAGCTGCGGAAGACGACCCGGATCTGGTCGAGATCGAGTTGACGGTTTCGTCGGGGAGCGGCCAAGCCGGTTCCACGATTTGGGTTGCTGAGTAAAAAAAACATAAAAATTCACATTTTTTTTGAACTTTACGGTTTCATCGGGTTCTCAATAACTATCCAGCAGATGGCGCTTCGGCGGGGGTAGCGCGAGGGAAACATCTGAGGGTCAGATGAGACATCATCTCCCGATTTGAGTGGCTCCTTTAATTCGCCGGCTTTTTAGCCGGCGTTTTTTTGCCTCTATTTCGGTCGTCCGTCTGGGTCAATATGCGCAATGATTGCCTCCGCTGTCTGCGGTCCCACCAGCGTCGCGACGAGTGTGCCCTCGGGAGATAAAACAAATGTGGTTGGCAATATGGAGGGACGCGTTGTGTCTAAGCTCGCTGCAGGATCATCGATGATGTCAAAGGTTATGCCCAGTGAATCGGCGTCTGAGACCAGAGCCTCGCCGAGTTTGCCATCAAAGTTCACGCCGAGGACCACTACATTTTCGATTTGATTCAGTTTATTAAGCTCAGGTATTTCTTCTCGACACGGTTTGCACCAAATAGCCCAGTAATTGATGACGTTCCAGTGGTTAGGGACGATACCTGTACGCTTATTCGAACAACCGAGGAGCATCAGACTTGATAGAAGAACCACCGCTAACCGCATTTTCACTCACCTTTATTCGGAGGCGCAGTATAGCGTGGTCTCAACGAGCCTGTAGGCATGCTAATGTGTAGCATTGACAAAGGGTTTAAGAGGTAGCGCGTGGCCAATCCCTACGTATTGATTTTGTATTACTCCTGCCATGGGTCGACTGAAGCTATGGCAAGGCAGATCGCACGGGGTGTAGCACAGGTTGAGAGTGTGGAAGCAAGGTTACGTACCGTACCGCCTGTAAGTGCAGAAGTTGATCGTCCTTCGATACCAGATGTCCCAGATGAGGGACCCGTCTACTGTGACGAGGACGATCTCCGCGATTGCGCTGCGTTAGCATTGGGCAGTCCCACACGATTCGGCAATATGGCAGCACCGCTTAAATACTTTATCGATGGTACGTCGCCATTGTGGATTAGTGGCGCTTTGGTGGATAAGCCGGCTGGGGTGTTTACCTCCACAGCCTCACTGCATGGAGGCCAGGAGGCGACACTTCTGTCGATGGCTTTGCCATTGATTCACCACGGTATGGTTTATGTGGGTTTGCCTTACTCTGCCCCTGAGCTTCAAGCAACGCGGACGGGCGGAACACCCTATGGACCCAGCCATTGGGCTGAGGGCGGTAGTGCGGATGGCGAACTGTCCGAGCACGAGGTCGCGCTCTGTCAGGGACTGGGCCGCCGATTGGCACGTTTTGCTAAGACGGAGGTCGTGACGTGAGTGAGCGATCGACAGAGAGAGGTTCGCTCACGGGAAATCTCTGGTTGTCTTTGTGGGTTTTAAGCGTGGCGCTGATTGGTCAGGGTGCGGTTGAGGTCATAGAGCTGGGCGGGCGCTGGCCATTATGGCTCGCTTCGGTGACACCGATCATTCTATTTCTGTTTGGAATATCGAGAGATAATTTACAATGGATTATCTGGTACTGCCTGCTTTTGCTCTTCTATTTCGTCAGCGCGGTTGAAGATGTCTTTGCTCGTCCCAATAATTTAATTGTCGTCAGTGGACTTATCATCATCGTTCTGCTGTTTTCAGTTTGCACCGCCTACATCAGATTTCGTGGCCGTGAGCGACGTACTGCCCAAGCCATCGAGGATTAGAAAATGGATTTACTCAGAGCCGTCTGGCGAATTCTCGCAGGCATAAGTAAGGTCATTATGGTCTTGGTGCCGCTATTGTTTGTCGTGATGTTCTTTGCAGGGCTATCGCTGAGCGTATCTGAAAATACGCCCAAGCCACTACCTGAAAGTGCTGGACTGTTAATAGCGCCGACAGGGAGATTGGTTGAGGATCGCACACCACTTGATCCGCTTGACGCCTTGTTCGCCGACGATCTGATAGCAGAAACCTTACTTTCAACTGTGATAGAGAGTATCGATGCGGCAGCGGATGACGATCGCATCACGTCGATCGTCCTCGATCTCGAAAATCTTGCGGGTCCTTCCACAAGTCAGTCGATGGAAATTATCGAAGCCCTAGATCGTTTTTCAGAGACCGGCAAGCCTATCGTTGCGATCGGAGATTACTTTACGCAATCCCAGTACCTACTCGCATCACAGGCAGATACTGTAGTTCTACATCCGGAGGGCGGTATCAGTCTTTTGGGCTTTGGTGTTTACCGCACCTATCTGAAGCAGTTTCTAGAAAACTTTAAGGTTAACTTCCATATTTTCCGCGCGGGCGAAAATAAGTCTGCGGTGGAGCCCTATATGCGTGATGACATGTCACCACAGGAGCGGGATGTGGTTGGTAAATGGCTGAATAGTTTGTGGGACGATTACACGACGCTAGTTGAAAAAGGGCGCAACAAATTACCTGGTGAAGTGACGGAATTTATCAATGATTTCCCGGGAAGGCTTGAGGCAAACGGTGGCGATTTGGCAGAGGTCTTTTTGCAAGAAGGCTATGTAGATGAGCTCCTTTATGGTGACGAGCTTGAGGAGCGGGTAACCGAAATAGTTGACGCACGTGATGACGACGGCAATATTCAGCTTGTGAGTCTCAAACGGTATATGAGGGATATTCGAGACCCCTTTGAGAGCAAGGAGCAACCGCTCATTGCCATCATTCCTATCGAGGGTACATTGGTGCCGGGCGAAAGTTTTCAGGGGTCGGCAGGCAGCGATACGGTGGTAGAGCAGTTAGAGCGAGCTGATGAAGCCGGCGCTGTTGCTATTGTGCTTCGCATTAATTCGGGGGGTGGCAGCGTATTCGCGTCAGAGGTGATTCGGGCAAAGGTTGATGCCATCGCGGCTGATGGTGTGCCTATCGTCGTTTCTATGGGCAGTGCCGCTGCATCAGGTGGTTACTGGATTGCGGCAGCTGCGGACGAGATCTGGGCAATGCCATCGACGATAACAGGCAGCATTGGTGTCTTCTCGGCGTTTCCCACCTTCGAAGGTATTTTCGATTACGTTGGCGCCACTGTCGATGGAGTTGGTACGACAACCATGGCAGGCAGTTTAGATCCCTTGCAGCCACTTGATGAGAATTCGGCGCGGGTCTTACAAGCGGTGGTTGACGGAATCTACGGAAGGTTTCTGAGCTTGGTAGCCACGACGCGACACATGACCGTCGAACAGGTTGATGCAATCGCGGGAGGAAAGGTGTGGATTGGGCGTCAGGCAAAAGAGATTGGTCTAATAGACCGGCTGGGCAGTCTTGATGACGCCATTGCCGCTGCTGCTGCGCTTGCGCAGGTGGAGGGCTATGATGTGGAGCGCTTTGGAGCACCCATTACCCCTCAGCAGTTATTCCTGGAAAAGTTGGGCAGTAGCTTTGGTATGTCACTGCCGCAAGCGTTGGGAGCAACTATGTCTTGGTTGGCCCCCATGCATGAACCGTTGATGATGATGATGCAGTTGAAAGATCCCAAGCACGTCTATCTGCAGTGCTTAGACTGCAACTATGGCTATTGATGGGTCGTTATCGCTCGTAGAGCGTGATGGCGCTGTCCTGGCGTCGACCGTCATACTTTTGCGTCGCGCTGCCACAGGGCCAGAGGTCTTGTTGCTGAAGCGAAATTCCAGTGCCCGCAACATGGCCGATGTATGGATGTTCCCAGGTGGTAAGGTAGAGGAGAGTGATCACGGACCCTCGGAGCTTTATCGTGCTATGGCTGCAGCTGTTCGTGAATTAGAAGAGGAGGCCGGTGTTGTACTCCCCGTTGCGGCGCTGACATACTTTTCTCACTGGCTCACACCGGCAGGAATGGAGCGTCGTTTTGCGACCTGGTTTTTCGTTGCTGAGTTGCCTGAGGATGCCGCAGTAAAAGTTGATGGCGAGGAAATGGTTGAGGCTCGCTGGGTGCGTACTGAGGACGCGGTGGCTGAACATCAGGCAGGTAAACTTCGCCTGCCGCCGCCAACGGTTGTGAGCTTGATAGACCTATCTCAGCATCAATCAGTAGGTGCCACAGTCACTGCCGTGCTTCGCCGGGTCCCGCCCTATTTTTTCCCCAAGATCTGCGCTGTGGATCCAGAGGATATCGTGATGTTGTACCCCGGTGATGCGGGCTACGAACTCGGTGATCGATCCATTGAAGGTGCCAGGCACCGCGCATGGTGGATTGATGGTGTGATTGCTTATCGGCGAGACTTTTCCTTTCCAGATCGAGACTCTCTTTAATCTGAGCTATGTCTGAGTGCGCCTTTCTGCCTATTTCTTTCTCCGACGGAGCCACTCTTTGACCAGGCCTTTGAATGAAAGAAACTCGCGTCAAAAAATTATCTTGAAACGCTTCGTGTTTGAAGAGCCTCGTATCAGGGTAGCTTCTTATTTGAATAGCTGCTAAGGCCGCTAGGTAGTGTCCCAGTAGGCTCCTCAAGCTCACTACTACTGAGGCATCCAACGAGCGCCCGGGAGCTTCTGCCGTTGCCGCTTCAATTGTTCGTGAAACAAGTCACTCACTGACAGTGGAGCACTCGCCGACAGTCGCCGAGAGAGCATAGTTACCGGGAAGACATAGATCTCTTGATCGCGGTAGCGCAGTGCACGAGATCTGCCCGCGCGATCTCTGTAAACCACCCAGTCGAAATCAAGCTCATTCGCCAATAGATCACCAAAAACAATACCCAATGCCTGCTGGGTTTGAACATCTTCACTATCGACCCAGCGCAGATCGATGATTTTTTGCAGTGTTTTCAGGTCTCTTTCGGTAACCCCCGAAAGGCGTCGTCCAAGACGATTGGCAAGACTCTCGATGGTTTGCCGCTGCTCTGCCATGTATTGCTTATCGATCACACTGAGTGGGCGAACTTGGAGCTCAAGTTCTGAACTCAGGACGGTCTGCGCTGTCGTAATAGTAATACAAAGAGCAAACACCGTAATCAGCTGCCGAAGGTTTCGTAATTCCGGTTGTGAAACCGCTCTCGAAATGGATAATTGCGCGATCATGTTGACCCTCACCTCGAATTTTCCCATCGCTGGAGTATGCCGATGATAACTGGAAGCATAGTCGCGCTGGTAACGCCTATGACTGATTCTGGCAATATCGACTGGCGGACGTTAGAGCGACTCATTGATTTTCATGTTGAACAGGGCACTGCGGCATTGGGATTGGTGGGTACGACGGGCGAGGCATCTACACTGAGTCACCCAGAGCATAGAGAGGTCATTCGATTTGGCGTAAGCCATGCGGGCGGACGCATCCCTATCATGGCGGGCACTGGATCTAACTCGACATTAGAGGCAGTAGAGCTCACTGTCGCAGCGGCAGAGGCGGGTGCAGACTGTGCTCTATTGGTGACTCCCTATTACAACCGGCCGACGCAAGAAGGGATATTTCAGCACTTCTCGGCGGTAGCAGGTGCGATAAACCTACCTATCATCCTCTATAACGTGCCTTCACGTGCGGGCTGTGACCTTGGTAATGAAACTATTTTCCGTCTGAGTCAAATTGAAAATATAGTTGGCTTAAAAGATGCCACGGGAGATGTTGAGCGTGGCGCTGCGCTTATTCAGTCCTTGCCGGAAGGATTTGCTGTTTACTCGGGTGACGATTTCACCACTTGCGATTTACTCGAGGCAGGTGCGAAAGGATGCATTTCGGTCACAGCCAACGTGGCACCCGCAGAAATGGCTAAGATGTGCCGCTTGGCATTAGCGGGTGATATGTCGGCAGCACGTGCTGTCGATCAAAAAGTTCAGCGATTGCATCAAACGTTATTCCTTGAATCAAATCCCATTCCGGTCAAGTATGCTATGGGTTATATGGGGCTTATTGAGCCCACAATGAGATTGCCGCTCACTCCATTGTCAGCGCAGTTTCATGGGGAAGTAACGAAGGCGATTGACGAATGTTTAAACTAAAAATACTGGTACTTCTCATAGCTGCAGTTGGATTATCAGGTTGCAGCCTGCTTCCTGATATGGGCAAGGTCATCCCGTGGGATACAGAATCTGAGTTATCGGGTGACTACGAGAAGGCTATCGAGGCCAATGTGATTAGCGTTCCTGACGATTTGGACTCTGAATCCATACAGCAGGCCTATCCCATTCCTGAGGTGGCAGTGAATCTTGCAATTCCCATTACCGGGAAGGCGCCTAGGCCTGCACCGTTGACCGCAGGCTCTCAGTTGGACGCCGTCCGTTTGCAGCGCCTGGGTGAAAGCCGCTGGGCTGTAGTTAACGTCGCACCCGGGCAGCTCTGGCCGCAAGTGCGGGCCTTCTTGGTAAGTAGCGGTATTGATGTCGCCAGTGTTGACGCCTCTGGCGGATTAATCGACACCTCTTTTGTCATGCTCGAGAGCAAAAGTCTAGAATCGCGCTTCCGCTT
>CAJWEV010000016.1 GCA_913031575.1 uncultured Halieaceae bacterium
CCCCAGGTATTCAAACTGTCACTCGCGGCTTTCATGACATCGGGGTGGTTGGCCAACCCTAGATAGTTGTTGGCGCACATATTGATGACATTAGAGCCGTCCGCTAACGTGATATCGTTTTTTTGGTCAGAGGCAATCACACGCTCTGTTTTCCAGAGACCTGCCTCTTTAATGTCAGCGATTTCGTCAGCGAAGCTGGCTTTTGCCGCTTGGTAGCTCATGTCAGTCCTTCCAGTCGAGGATGATTTTTCCTGATCGTCCAGAGCGCATAATATCAAAGCCCTCTTGGTATTCGCCGTAGTGGAGTCTGTGCGTAATGATGCGCTCCACGGGCAGTCCGCTCTGAATCATCATCACCATTTTATACCAGGTTTCATACATCTCCCGGCCGTAAATGCCCTTGATATTGAGGCCTTTGAAAACGACGTCCGTCCAGTTGATGCCCGTATCGTCCGGCATGATGCCAAGCATAGCGATATTGCCGCCGTTGATCATCTTGTCCAGCACATCGCGGAACGCCACCGGTGAGCCAGACATCTCGAGACACACATCGAAGCCCTCGAGTATTCCTAGACTTCCCATGAATTCTCGGGTGATTTGCTGCTTGCTGACATTGATTGGTTGCACCTTGGGTACAATCCGCTTAGCCAAGTCGAGTCTGTATTCGTTTACATCGGTCAGTATTACGTTCCTTGCGCCACAATGCCCAGCGACCATGGCAGCCATGATGCCAATGGGTCCTGCACCTGTGATAATGACGTCTTCCCCTACCATGTTGAACGACAGAGCGGTGTGAGTTGCGTTACCGTAAGGGTCAAAGATAGCAAGTACATCACTCGGAATATAAATACTAGGTCTGAATACATTCGTCGCTGGAATGGCGAGGTACTCCGCGAAGGCGCCATCTCTATTGACACCTACACCTAGCGTATTCGGGCACAGATGAAGTCGCCCGGCCAAGCAGTTACGGCATCGGCCACAAACAATGTGGCCCTCACCTGACACGATGTCACCAATCGAGAGCCCGGTAACGTTTTCACCTATTTCGACAATCTCACCTGCGTATTCATGGCCCGTCACCATCGGTACTTGAATGGTTTTCTGCGCCCAGTCATCCCAGTTGTAAATGTGAACGTCAGTGCCACAGATCGCCGTCTTGTGGATTTTAATGAGAACTTCGTTTCCCGCAATTTCGGGAATAGGCACGTCTTCCAGCCATAGGCCTTCTTCCGCGCGTTTTTTAACAAGGGCTTTCATTTGGGTTTCCAGCATGCACGTTGTTATTGGTGGTTTTATGCAAAAAGTGCCGCCTTGGATGACTGAAAGAGCCACAACGTGGCACTAACAACGTAAATACAAACCGCATGAAAAAATCGGCATGGTTTTCGTAGATCTACTTCCTACGTCTGAAACTCTCACTAGCTAATAAGAAGCTTATTATTGCGCCGAGCAATGGTATCCCCAGCTCATTAGATGAGACTGAATTCATTACCAAAAAGAATACGCCGAGTGCAGAGAATAAAATGAATTGGTGTTTTTTCATGTCGTATCGTGACAAATTTTGGGTTTATTAATTTAACGCAAACGTAACTGTTTAATGTTACTTTGAAATACATTAATGCCTGCAATTGCAATCTTAAGCAGTAATCTTGGCAGAAAGAAAGACAGGATCGCTATGGTAAACACAGTCTACAATGCAGCAATGTCTGGCCTTCAGGCAGCCTCTCTGAAGTTAAAAGTAAGTGCCAATAATGTTGCCAACGCAAACACTGACGGATATCAAAAGCAGCAAGTTACAACACAAGCTGGCACCTATGGCGTTGAAGTCAAGGTTGAAAAGGTTAGTACGGCTGAGCCTCCAAATAACCTCCAGACCGGCGGCGAGCTGAGATCAGAAGCCACCTCAAATGTTGATATTGCAGAGGAACTGCTTGAGATGAAAGCCGCTAAAAATCTTTTTGAGGCTAATCTTAAAACGCTCAATACCAGCGACAACATGCTAGGTAGAATCTTGGATATTGAGGCCTGATCCCATTGGGCTGATTGCCCGGATAGCCTTTTTATTTCCGAGAGAAACTAAAACACCAGATTTAAAAATGTTGATTGGATCGCGTGTTGATTAATCACCCGAGTGACCACAGGGGTGATTGGAGTTACAAGGAAATTAAGGATCGAGCTGCGCGTAAAGCTCATTGCATCCGCTTCGCTGTTGCCTCGCAAAAGTGCGTACCTCACCTTCTAACGAAGTGACCTCGACAGGTTGACGTTCGAAGGCCTCGCGGATCATCTCTTTCACCAAAGTGAAAACGTGTGGAGGGTACTGGTCTCTCAAATTGGCGTCTGCATAGTCAAGAACTCGGGTGGCTTCTCGCTCTTGTTGGCGTATCTGAATTACCGTTGCCGCAAGTTCCGCAAAACTATTGCATGCTAAGCGCTGATCTTGCGCTCGCGCGACATCAATGAAAGCTAAGGAAACAATAAGAGTACACAAGTATCTGATTTTCATGTTCGGATTTACTCTAGGCTGCCAAATTTAGATGACAGTGCACGAATCATGCCTTGGACATTGTTTATACAAAAATTAGAGTGTTAGAGGATTTTAGGCTTAGTAAATCAAGGTAACTCGCGCCTTCAAGTAGCGCGCGACTCTAAATGGGCACCAACCTAGTGCAGAATGGTCCTTGGTAATTGACGTGTATTTCATCCGTGTAGGGCGATCTGTAGTCTGTGTAAAATCCTAGGATTTTTACTCAGTTTAGAAGTCTTGCTCGAAAACTATGTGCTTATTGAGTAATCTGGAAGTAGACGAAATGCAGAGGTTTCACTGATGCGGCTGGGCACTTTACTCATAGCGATATCTGTCGCGGGTTGTTCTTTGTTGCCCGAGTCTCATCACTATTTTCCAATAGTGGTCTCGCAAAAGTCCGAGACGGATCCTGAGTTGATCTATGGCTGTGTTAGTTCTTGGCTGCAGTATCAAGATCAAATGATACTTACCTCCAAGAGCAGCCGAGTTCATGGATGGAACGGTGATAAGAACCACATATTCTCGGTGCACGCAGATGGAAAAAAAGTAAACCTTTTCGTAGCCGTAACGACTGACTCAACGAAGAGAAAGTTACAGCAGATGGTGAGGTCCTGCGCTAACGACGCCGCATCTAAACCTCCGAGTACAAACTTCTGGGCTCCTTACTATCAAGCTTCAATCGAAAAAGCAGTTCGACCACCAATGCTTTTTTGAGGCCATGATGCCAGGCAGATTGTTCATAAGGTCAGTCAGCACCACCCTCAAATTCCATGACGCAATGGGTCATCGCTGATAACTTAGTGGTTTAGGCACTCAGGGAATTAAAATGAACAAGGCGAGCGTCCTCAAACTGACGAGCATTCTGTGCATAATTCTATTTACACAGGCGTGCAGTAAACAAAGCGACGAATCCGTGCATCAAGACACAAGTCTTACCTCGCGTGCATTAGAACTCCACGATCGGATTTTAACGCTAGACAGCCACGCGGATACGCCATTGAGATTACTCGAGCCGGGTTTCGATTTGGTCGAGCGTCATGACCCCTATGAGACTGGGTCGAAGCTCGATTACCCGCGGATGATTGAGGGTGGGTTAGATGCCGTATTCTTTGCTGCTTTCGTCGCTCAGGGTATTCGAGATGACGATGGCCACACGCGAGCTCGCGAGCTCGCATTACAAATGCTGGATGCCGTGTGGGCATCGGCTGAAAAAAATTCTGGCATTGTTGGGGTCGCCTTGAATCCTGGGGATGCTGCGGCGCTTGCGGCTGAAGGTAAGCGCGCCATTTTTCTCAGTATCGAAAATGGATATCCAATCGGTAGTGATCTCAAAAATGTGGAACTCTTCTACAACAAAGGGGTTCGGTACATAACCCTGGTCCATTCGACCAACAATGATCTTGCAGACTCTGCAACAGATTCTGGTGGTCCTGAGCACGGTGGCATAAGTCCATTAGGTGCATCCATCGTCGAGGAAATGAATCGATTAGGCATCATGGTGGATGTATCACACGGAAGCGACGACACCTTTTATGACGCAATAGAGCTCTCCAAGGCACCCATCATTGCGACCCACTCTAATGCACGAATGGTGACCGATCATCCGCGGAATATGTCGGACGATATGTTGCGGCTAATCGCAAAAAACGGCGGTGTTGTGCAGCTGACCATGCTCTCGGATTATTTGCGCGATGCGCCCGAGAATCTCGAGCGTGATTCAGCGCTTAAGTCTCTCAGGGCATCCCTAAAGCCCTCAAACGAGATGACAGAGAGTGAACGCAAAGCGGCGCGCAACCAGCTCAGTGAAATTAGAGCCCAGTACCCCGACCCACTCGCTACAGTCAAAAATGCTGTCGATCACATCGATCACATCGTGAGTATTGCCGGTATCGATCATGTCGGCATCGGTTGTGACTTTGATGGTGGTGGTGGTATCGATGGTGTTTTCGACGTAAGTGAAGTGATGAACATTACGATCGAATTAGTGCGACGCGGGTACAGCGAGCAAGATATAGAGAAAATTTGGAGTGGAAATATTTTGCGGGTGTTTACGGAGGTACAAGCGGTAGCAGAGGGCATACAGTCTCGGGCTCTGTAATTTTACTAATGGGAGGAAAAGGTCAGTTTGTAATCCGGGTTGTTCTGCTGTCCCTAATCGCTGAAGGGGGCTTGGCGCACCCTCTCCGATTGTCTGTGAGTCAGATTGAATACTCGAGCGATACGGCCCGAATTACCGTCAGCCTTCGATTATTTTTGACCGATGTAAATGAGGCTCTGGTATTTGACCCTGACAACGACGAGCTGCGCCTTGGGCGTGAGGATGAGATGCCAAATGCTGAAGCTCTGCTGATCGCCTACTTGAATGAGTTTTTTTATCTCAAGATCAATGAAAACGAGGTCCCTATTGTCGTGAAGAGCAAAGATATTGGCGGGACAGGTCAAGACACCGTACTAGAACTGCTACTGGAGCACTCAGTTACGCCTCCCTTGCGATCGCTTGAGATAAAAAATGCCGTATTTACCGATCTTTTTTTTGACCAAACCAATGTTGTCTATATCCATCGAGACGACACGTCGAGGAGCCTGATGCTGAATAAGAAAACGCCGATGTCCAGTTTGGTTTTCTGATATGCATTCGGTTGCGATGTATATCACTCTGGGCTTCCAGCATATTTCGAATCTGGCCGGTTACGACCATATTCTGTTTTTGCTCGCCCTGTGTGCCGTCTACAGCATAAATCAATGGAGACGACTATTTGTCTTAGTAACAGCATTCACGGTCGGACACAGCATTACCCTCGCCTTGTCGAGCTTCGGTTGGGTGGTCATCCCGTCTCACATCGTAGAGTTCTTAATCCCCGTTACTATTTTAATTACGGCCGTGAGAAATGTGGCCGTACCAGCGTCAGATCAGCTAACAGGTGCTCAAGGTAATATGACAGGGCATTACCTGGTAGCGCTGTGCTTCGGGTTCATTCATGGCATGGGATTTTCTAACTATTTTCGGGCTCTGATGATGGATAGTTCATCCATCACTATTCCACTACTGGGTTTTAATTTAGGAATCGAAATCGGTCAGCTCCTTGTGGTTTCAATAATTGTCATCGTCGCATCACTGGTCGTAAAGCTTGCTCAAGTCAAGCAACGTGACTGGAACCTTTTTATCTCTGGGGCTGCCGCGGGCATCTCAATCGTACTCATGAACGAAACGGCATTTTGGTAGTAGTCGATCACTGCCGAGATTGAGATTTTGCGGGCCGCAAGATGACGAGGCGACGCCGTAAGCTTCTGACATGGAATAGCAATGCTCTCCAGCGGCGCACAGCTTAGGCATCTCCCATGTAAAACTTACCTATGCCGTCGCGGCTAGGCAGGCCAGTCGTGTAATAAGAATTTTCTAGATCGGCATCCTCTGTGATGCCAGACACACCGATAGCGAGGCAAAAGTAAATCATCCATCTAACTATGAGCATCTCGACCCCAGATTTGACGATTCGCCCCAATTATCGCGAAATCGCGGTCAGAGCCTATTGATCAAAGGGCCCCCTGGGGTGGCTACCACATTTATCCGATAGTAGTAGTTACTTGCCAGATATATTGTTGAGTTTTAGGTCTTGGTATTTTCATTTGCCACTGTTTGTTTTGTGGTATGGCTGTAATTCACGCAACGTTTGGTGGTACGGCGAAGAAAACGCCGAACCTAAATTTAACTTACGAGGCTCATCGTTATCCTTTTAAATAGTCTCGCGGTTGTTCTTTTCGTTAGGGACGATAACCAAAATTGGGTGGATCCGTGCGCAATGCTTTACGCGCTAGTTTGGCCCATTTGCACAGGTAGCTTCTAGTCTTGCGTGGGTCAATAATCTCCTCGACCTCAAAGTATTCGGCACTGCGAAAGGGTGAGCGCAGGCGGTTCAAGTGGTCCTTGATCTTCGCCAGATGAGCGTCAGGATCTTTAGCTTCTGCGATCTCAGCTTTGTAGGCCACCTCTATACCGCCCTCAATAGGCAGTGAGCCCCAGTCCCCAGAGGGCCAGGCGGCGCGAAAGTGATGACTACCGGGCTTGTGATTGGCACCGCCAGCGACGCCAAAGGCTTTACGAATAACCACACAGCAAAATGGCGTGGTGAGTTGACCTATGGCGGCTAGTGCTGCGGCCCCCGCGCGAATGGTGCCGTCTTCTTCAGACTGCTTACCGATTAAAAATCCGGGGCAATCTTCCAGGTGAATCACCGGCAGGTGAAAGGTAGATGCCAAATCCAGCAGGCGAACGAGTTTACGCGCCGCATCCGCGGTCCATGCGCCTCCGTACACCCTTGGATTTTCAGCGAAGATCGCGACAGGCATGCCATTTAATCGGGCCAAGCCAGTAATGATCGACCGCCCCCATTTTTTGCCTATTTCAAAGAACGAATTCTTATCGCAGACCGACTCTAGTACCGTATGCATCTTGTACGGTTGCCTGGGGTCCTTGGGCACGATGGATAGCAAGGCCTGGTCCTCACGGTTGGGATCGTCTGTGCTGTCATTGATGGGTGGCAGTTCGCAAGCGTTGCTGGGTAGGTAGGATAAAAAGCGGCGAGCCAATTCAAAGGCTTCATACTCGCTATTGGCAACGTCATCAATGGCGCCATTCCGGGTGTGAATTTTATAGGAACCCAGTTCCTCCTTGCTGACGTTGCCGAGACTTGCCCAATCTACTAGCGCGGGTCCAGCAATCATCATTTGCGCGCTGTCTTTTACAATCACCGAATAGTGAGATGTTGCAACGCGCGCAGCGCCGATGCCTGCAACTGACCCCAGCGCTAGAGAAACAGACGGGGCGATGCCCAAATGCGAAACTATGGTTTCCCAGCCGCGTAATTCAGGAATATAGGTGCGTCCTGCGGTTTCAATAGTTTTGACCGATCCGCCTCCACCCATGCCATCGACAAGGCGGATATGAGGTAGCCTGAGCTCTGCCGCTAGACCCTCTGCCTGCACTCGCTTCCCGGCAATGGAAGCGTCAGCAGAGCCGCCGCGGACGGTAAAGTCGTCACCAGATAAAATTACTGGTCTCTCATCAATTTCGGCGGTACCAAACACGAAGTTCGACGGGGTAAGCTTTGTAAGCTCACCATCCTCATCATACTCCCCCACACCTGCCAACTTGCCGATCTCGTGAAACGAGTTTTCATCTGCGATGTGCGCGATTCTCTCCCGAATGGTGAGCTTGTTGAATTCGTGCTGCCGAGCAACTTTTTCCGGTCCGCCCATGGCTTCCGCGAGGCTGGCGCGGCGGGCCATTTCGTTCAACTCATCGTCCCAGCTCATGCTTTCCTCTTTCGACTAAACGACCATTCGATAACAAGTTAAGGTGATGTTGCTGAAGACTGCAACTGATGCTGTCCAGATAGTAGGTTTGAGCAATTCACTGCGTAAGGCCTCCATTGCCTCTATTTGTTTCTCTGTGTAGGCGTCAATACTTGATTTTTTAAGCGATTTGATCAGCGCCTCAAAGCGCAATATCACGGGTTTCGCGATTTCAAATGTGTCGTCAAATGAAGACTTTGGAGTGAGGGTGGTTAGGTACTCTTGGTATACCTTCTTTTCCGCGATGCTCTCTAGGTCTCTTGGAATCAAGCACCTGTAACGCACGTTTCCGTTGTTTACCCCAACATTGGGAGGCAACCGCTTTCTACCTGTTTTTTTTCTAGCCATACTTCTGCCCTCATCGAGGGCACGTAATCAGCGTATTCGGGGTACAAGTTGTCCAGGCGGCCGCCCCTATTCGACTATAAAACCGAATAGAAATGTCTTAGATAAGGGATTTTCGTGCTATGGGATGGTGCCCAGGGACGGAATCGAACCGCCGACACGGGGATTTTCAATCCCCTGCTCTACCAACTGAGCTACCTGGGCAAATCTGAAGTAAGTACTTCGGGAAGGCCGCGTATTAAACCGTCGCGACCGTAAGCCGTCAAGTAAACTAAGCCACTGCTGGCTGATTATCTGTGTGAGGGTTGGACTCGCTGACTGAAAGGTCTTTTGTCATGTCTCTGTTGGAGGCAAGCACCGCATAAACCGCGGGTAAAATGACCAGTGTGAAAATGGTGCCTATCAGCATACCGAAGACCAAAACCGCACCGATGCTGTTTCTCGCCTCTGCGCCCGCGCCTGTCACGAGGACCAGCGGGAAATGACCCAACACGGTTGCGCCGGTGGTCATCAAAACCGGACGCAAGCGTGCGATGGCACCGTTGCGTATCGCATCAAACTTCTCGACGCCGGCCATGCGCTCGCGGTTGGCAAAGTCCACTATGAGAATCGCGTTTTTTGTTACCAAACCAACGAGGGTGACCAGCCCTACCTGTGAAAAGATGTTGATGGTGCTGAAGTTTAAGAACGTTATCGTAAGTGCAGCAAAGAGCGCTAGCGGTATGGAGCCCAGCAGGATAATCAGTGGATCCCGGAAACTGTTGAACTGAACAGCTAATACGAAGAATACGAGCGCTGTTGCGATACCGAGGACACCGGTCATCGTGTTGCCTTCGCTTCGCAGTTCCCGAGACTCACCGAGGTAGTCCAAAACGTAACCTTCGGGCAATGTGCGCTCCGCAATGTCCTCGATCAGACCGAGCCCTTGGTCTTTGGTTGTACCGGGCAAGATGGCTCCGTAGATCTTGAAGCCGTCTTTCTGTTGGAAGCGCGTCAACGCTCGTGGCTCCGTCGATCGAGTCAGGGTCACCAGCGATCCAAACGGCACGAGTTCTCCATTGGGGATTCTGATTGGGATGTCGAGTAGCGCCGCAGGTGAATCTCGCTGTTCACTTTCGAGCATGGGAATAACACGGTAAGCACGGCCGCGTTCATCAAAGCGCGTAACGTAGGCGGGAGATACCATCAGTCCCATCTGCGCCGAAAGGTCACCAAGACTCATCCCCAGATCTGCCAAGCGATCTTTGTCGATATCGAATTGCGCTTCAACCCGATCGATCTTGATGTCCGTTTCAACAAATAAGAAGTTACCTGATGTTTGCGCTTCATCGACAATACTGCGGGCAACTTTCAGCATGTTTTCGCTGCTGTCCGAGGAGGTAATAACAACCTCTACGTCAAATTGACCCGCGGATGGAAGTGAGGCCTCTTCAAAGGGTACCGCGGAGACAATGGGTGACCCCTTGATGCTCTGGTATATCTCAAACACCATGTCTTTAACAGGTCGATCACGCTTATTAGGTGGAACGAACTCTTGCCCGCCAAAACCGCCAGTAGGCGTAACAATTTGCCACATATAGGACGGTTCGGGTTTATCTTCGAGCGTCTGAACGACCTGAAAAAAGCCCTCATAGGTTTCTTTTAGCGACGACTCTGGCGCTGACTCGAATACGAGACCGAGGCTGCTTTGATCTTCGACGGGTGACAGTTCTTTTAGGGAAAAAACATAGAGCGGCGCTGATAGCAGCGAAAAGAAAATTCCAGCGGCAAGGAGCTGGTATCGCCATTTAAGAGAGAAGTCGACCACCCGTGTATAGGCCTCAGAAGTGGCGTCAAAGCGTTGATTGACCCATCGTGTGGTGGGTGACTCGTGTCCTTTATCCGGACAGACCCAAGCGCTCAAAATGGGTGAAAGCGTCATGGCTACAAAGCCCGAGATCAAAACGGCAACGGCCAAAGCAAAGGCAAACTCTCTAAAGAGAACGCCGGATAGCCCCGATAAAAAGCCTATAGGCGCGTAGACCACGGCCAGCGTTGCTGTCATGGCTACAATGGGCCCGAGTAACCGGCGAGAGCTGGCGATAGCAGCCTCATATCGACTCATGCCTGATCTGAGGTTTCGCGCGACATTCTCGACGACCACTATGGCGTCATCTACCACCAGACCGACGGAGAGAACGATAGCAAGGACAGTCAATAGATTGAAAGAAAACCCAATAATCGACATAGCTGCTACGGCGCCGAGTAGTGAGATGGGGATTGTCATTAAAGGGACGAGCGCTGTTCGAAATGAGCCCATGAGTGCCACTACAACAAAACCCACGAGTAAAATGGTTTCTCCGAGTGTCATTACAATCTCGCGAAGCGAGTCACGCATATAATTCGAGACATCAAAAGCCATGAATAGCTCGAGATCTTGAGGAAGGACCTGGTTGATATCGTCGATTCGCTCATAGAGTGCATCGGCAATGGCAATTTCACTGGCTCCGGGCGCGGCGTAAATCCCGAGGAAGACTACCAAATCTTGATCGTAGCGACTGCGCATTTGCGTCTCTTCCATGCCTAATTCGATGCGCGCGACGTCACCAAGTCGGATCTCAGCGCCGTCCTGAGCGCGAATCATCATGGACCGAAAGTCATCCGCCGTCCGTGCGGTAGAATCCGTTTTTAGTGTGATTCGTTGGGTGGCATTCTCACTCGCACCCAATGCACCAATCACATTGTTATTTTGCAGTGTATTTTTAATGTCATGCGCAGTTACATTGAGTGCCGCCATTTTCCATGCGTTCATCCAGATGCGCATGGCTGGTTTGACACCACTGTTCTCTACCCGCTGAACGTTGGGCACCGAGGTCAGCTGGGGCACGATATTGCGCTGAACGATGTCAGTCACTTCGCCCAATGGCCGTTCTTCAGGAACCCGAACGGCAAGGTAGAAGCTGGCATATGGGCTGTCTGCACGGCTTACCTCGATGAACGGATCTTCAGCGCCATCGGGCAATTCGAGTCGAATCTGACTTAAACCCGAGGAGAGCTCTGCCAATGCGTCGGTGCTGTTCTCGTTGAGCTGCATCCAGGCTGTGACAATACTCTCACCGGATGTTGTCGTGGACTCGACGTAGTCTACACCTGGTATGGCATTGGCAACGCGCTCAATGGGCTCGGTGACAAAGCCTTGAACCGATTCTGCGGTCGCACCAGGATAGGGCGTGATGATTTTAATGGACGAGCTTTTGATAACGGGAAACTGCAATACTGGAATTTCAATGGCGGCTCGAATCCCTGCAAGCAACAACAGCAACGATACAACAATAGCAATCACAGGACGCTTGACGAAAATATCATTCCAGCGCGGTCGGTCTTGATAGCCAGCCATCTTTAGTTTTTCCAGTCGCCTAGTTGAGCCAAGATACCCTTTTTGAGTTTGAAGGATCCGGTTGTAGCGTAGAGGCCTGTTTCATCAAGCGTGGCTGTGAACAGTGCCGCCGATGCTGTCTCGTCGACGAGGTCAATACGCTGAATTTCTGCCCGGTAAGGTCGCTGTGCGCCGGGCTCTGCCTCGATCAGCTGAAAGATGTACGTACCGTAGGTGTCCCATCGAACGCTGGAGGATGGGAGTTTGTACACTACCAAAGATGAGCCGCTTGCGACTTCTACCTGCACGAGTTCACCGTGTTTGAGATCCACGCCCTTTGTGATTGCTCTTACGTCGAAGGTGCGGGTGTCAGCGTCAATAGAGTCGGAGACCACAATGATGTTTGCCGTACCCAAGAATGTGCCGTCTAGATCATAGAGGCTCGCCTCGTCACCCACTGAAATTTTCGTGAGGCCTTGAGGGACTTTGAAGTCAATCCACCGCTCATCACCTAAGCCAGTGAACGCAGCAACGACTTCTCCCGAATCCAGCATGTCGCCCACTACGTGAGTATAGATACCCATGCGCCCGGTAAATGGAGCGCGAATGGTTAGTCGCGTCAACTGAGCATCGATGGCCTTAATTTGCGCATTAAGCGCGATGAGGCGAGCCTCCTGCACATCGATATCACCCTGAGCGATCAGTGCCTGCTCTTTGAGAGCGCGACTTCGGCCTAACTGAGTGATCACCAGATTGCGGTCTGCTTTTAGTGCTTCTTTTTGTGCTGCCAGGTCAGCTGAGAAGAGCTTTAGGATTGCGTCGCCTTTCTCAACAACAGCGCCCGCAGAATACGGAAGGCTCACAATACGTCCGCCAACTTCAGAGCTGATTTTCACGAACTCAGGTCTTCTGATGGTTCCGCCTAGACGGCGCACCGGGGTATGGGTCATTGCGCTTACCTTACGTGCGCTGACGACTTCATAGGTTTCCGGGAAGGACGCTCCAAAGGCAATCGCAGCCGTAATTTGCTGGTACTTCACTGCCGCAAGTGCACCGGTTACCAAAACGCAGCCAACCAATGTGATCAGCCAGGGTAAAATTTTTCGCATCGTTTAAATCTCGGTAACCGACCTTATTCACTAGTTTGTGATGGGGGTACATAACCCTCAGCGTGATCGTGCTCTCCGCCACTCAAAAAAAGATCCATCTGCTCAGAAAGATACTTTCTTGCATCTAGATCCATCATGTTGAGGTGCTTTTCGTTAATCAACATGGTTTGTAGCGCTTGCCAATCACCCCACGCCTTTTTCGATACGGACTCGTAAATATCTTGGCCTTTCGCTCCGGGGAGGGGCGGCCTGTCCAGTCCTTCTAAATCTTCTTGGTAGCGGCGGCAATGAACGGTTCGCATAAGCTATCTCGTCAGTCTTTAGCAGTGAGTGTATTGAGTATTTTGAGTACTGGCGCGGGCAGCCCGAGTGCCAACGCCTCAACTATTGTAAACCAGCGACGATTACCTCGGTCACCTATTCTGGACGATGTGGCCGCTATTGGGCACATGATCTGCGTTATGTCGAGCTTGAAGTGACTGAACGTGTGACTGTGACGGGATTGTACCGTCGCATTTTTGGTCGCCGTTAATCCGTTATCTGATAGCCAGTCAGCTAACGCTGCTGTCTCTTCTATTTGAGGAAAGGACCACAGCCCACCCCAAATACCGGTTGGAGGTCGTCGCTCTAACAGAACGCGGCCCTCAGCGTCCATGCATTGCAGAAATACAGTCGCCCGGACTGGGAGGGCTTTTTTGGGCTTCTTACCCGGAAAGTCGGCTGGACGATTTCCAATGCGCGCTTTGCAGTCAATGGACATGGGGCAGTAGAGGCAGCCGGGGTTTGATTTGGTGCAGAGCGTTGCTCCCAAGTCCATGATGCCTTGCGTGTAGTCGCCAGTGCGTGTCATTGGTGTGTGTGCCTCCGAGGCTTCCCACAGTGTTGCCAGTACGTCCGCTTTACCAGGCCAGCCTTCAATTGCATGAAAGCGAGCCAATACGCGCTTAACGTTGCCATCCAATATCGGCGCCCAACCGCCGTGTCCGAGCGTTACAATAGCGCCTGCCGTCGATCGGCCAATGCCCGGTAATGTCTCTAGTGCTTCTACGGACTTGGGTAATTCCCCGTCAAGGTCGTTAACCACGATTTGTGCGGCGCGGTGCATGTTACGTGCGCGAGCGTAGTAACCGAGTCCGGTCCAGAGACTTAGGACATCATCTAGCCGCGCTTCTGCCAGGTCTTTTACGGACGGATAGACCGACATGAATCGGGTGTAGTACGGAATTACGGTCGAGACCTGGGTCTGTTGCAGCATGATCTCAGAGACCCAGACGCGGTAGGGCGTTTTGTCCCGCTGCCAGGGGAGAGAAGTTCGACCATACTCGTCAAACCAGGACAAAAGTCTCTCTGAAAATGAGGGCTGCTGCGTCATAAGATGAGCTGTTAAGCGCTTTGCTATACAATCCGCCGCCTAGTGTACCGTCTCGGCGCAAAAGCCGACCCAAGTTTAGGAAAAACAGATGGACAACGCTCAAACGCCCGTGCGTGAAGCCACGGTCTCACGACATACACTTGAGACTCAAATCACGGTATCGGTCTGCCTAGATGGAACAGGGAAAGCCGAGTTTGACACAGGCTTACCCTTCCTCGAGCACATGCTTGATCAGATAGCCCGTCATGGGATGGTTGACCTTAACATCAAGGCCAATGGAGATTTGCACATCGATGCTCATCACACGGTAGAGGACATCGGTATTACGCTTGGTGAGGCGCTAGCAAAAGCCGTGGGTGATCGTCGCGGTATCCTCCGGTATGGGCATGCTTATGTGCCGCTGGATGAAGCATTATCTCGCGTTGTTATCGATTTTTCGGGCCGTCCCAGTCTTCATTACGATGTGCCCTTTACCCGCACCTCAGTGGGCGATTTTGATGTTGATCTTTTCGCAGAATTTTTTCACGGGTTGGTCAATCACGCGCGCCTGACCTTGCACATCGACAACCTCAAGGGTGAGAACAGTCACCACCAAGCCGAGACCGTATTTAAGGCATTGGGTAGAGCGCTGCGTATGGCGGTCTCTGTAGATGAGCGCGCGCCTTCGGCAATGCCATCAACCAAAGGCGTTCTGTAAATCCATGACGCAAAGGGTTGCCGTTCTCGATTATGGCATGGGCAATCTTCATTCCGTTGAAAGCGCACTGCGAGAGGCGGGTGCGAGCGATGTTTTGGTCACGGCAGATGCCGAGGCAGTTCTGGCGGCAGATCGAATCGTGTTTCCAGGCGTTGGTGCTATTCGCGACTGTCTGGCCGAGCTTCGCAGACTGGATTGCGATAAAACGCTTCGTCTAGCCGTCAACCGTGGAACACCCGTATTTGGGATCTGCGTTGGCATGCAGTCGCTCATGACGCGATCTGAAGAGAATGGCGGTGTTGATTGCTTGGGATTCTTTGACGGAACAGTCACCCGGTTTCCAAGGAATCACAGTGACGACGATGGCACGAAGCTGAAGGTTCCTCATATGGGTTGGAATCAGGTGTCGCAAGGTCTGGAACATCCACTTTGGGACGGAATCGAGGACAACGCGTATTTTTATTTTGTTCACAGCTTCTTTTTGCCTGCGGTGGGATCTGATTGCGTGATGGGGTCATTCGATTACGGCGTCAAGGGCAGTGCAGCTGTCGGAAAAGGCAATGTCTTTGCGACTCAGTTTCACCCTGAGAAAAGCCACGATAACGGCTTAAAGTTGCTCGCAAATTTTTTGACATGGGACGGCACATGCTAGTCATACCGGCAATCGACCTGAAAGACGGCCAATGTGTTCGCTTGCGGAAGGGCGATATGGAAGACAGCACGGTCTTCTCTGACGATCCAGTCGCTACGGCAGAGCGTTGGGCAGAAGCGACCGCGCGCAGGCTGCACATGGTTGATCTCAATGGAGCGTTTGCGGGCAAGCCCAAGAATGCTGAAGCGGTGAGGGCGATTACCCGGGCGCTTCCCAGCTTACCTGTCCAAATTGGCGGTGGTATCCGCGATTGCGCGACAATTGAAAGCTACCTCACTGCCGGCGTGCGTTACGTCATTATTGGAACAGCCGCTGTCAAGAATCCTGAATTTGTTCGTGAAGCCTGTGAGCGGTTTCCAGGGCATATCATAGTAGGTATTGATGCTAAGGCCGGATTTGTTGCAACTGATGGCTGGGCTGAGACAAGTACCGTGCTTGCCGTAGACCTGGCGCGTGATTTTCGCGATGCCGGCGTTGAGGCGATTGTGTACACAGACATTGAGCGAGACGGGATGATGCAGGGCGTCAACGTCAGTGCAACGGTTAACCTCGCCAAAGAGGGCGCCTTACCCGTGATTGCCTCTGGCGGTGTGACCAATATCGAGGATATTCGTATGCTTTCTGAGGTGGCGCATAACGGTATTATTGGTGCTATCACGGGTCGCGCTGCCTATGAGGGGACATTAGATGTTGCAGAAGCGCAGGCCTTGGCAGATCAAGTGAGTGCAATGCAGTGAGCCTGGCGAAGCGCATTATTCCCTGCCTCGACGTTGATCACGGGCGTGTTGTCAAAGGCATGAACTTCGTGGGCATTCGCGACGCAGGCGATCCTATTGAGATCGCTCGCCGTTACAACAACGCCGGTGCAGATGAAATCACCCTCCTCGATATTACAGCCAGTCATGAGCAGCGCGATATCACTTATAAAACCGTTGAGCAGATAGCGTCTCAGGTGTTCATTCCACTTACAGTTGGCGGTGGTGTTCGAACTGTTACTGATATTCGTCGTTTGCTGAATGCCGGCGCAGATAAGGTCACTATTAACACGGCAGCTATTTTCAATCCTGATCTTGTTCGCGAGTCCGCTGAGCGATTTGGTTCCCAGTGCATTGTGGTCGCCATGGATGTAAAAGCACTCCACGACGGCTCTGGACGCTACGAATTGTTCAGTCACGGAGGTCGCAACGCAACGGGCATAGAAGCCATCGAGTGGGCCCAAAGAATGGCTCACCTTGGTGCTGGGGAAATTCTGCTCACCAGCATGGATCGTGATGGAACTAAGGGTGGCTATGATTTGCTGATTACAAGAGCCATCTCCGATACGGTGGACATCCCCGTCATTGCTTCAGGCGGTGTTGGAACGCTAGATCATCTCAGGGCGGGGTTGACAGAAGGTGGGGCCGATGCGGTTCTGGCGGCGAGCATTTTTCACTTTGGCACCTACACGGTGGCGGAAGCAAAAGCGTATCTAGCCCAATCAAAAATTCCTATTAGAGAATAGTAAGTGCTCACTTATTTGGCATTCTAGAACCCTTTTTTAGAGTCTGTACCAACAATGTTGGACGGTGTTGCCCCCAAGCTTTGATACACGTTGATACCTTTTAGCAAGGTAAAGGCCTCATAGACTTGATTGTCGTCTACGCGCAGTGTCGCGATGGCCTCAGTCTCTGTTTCAACGTTTGATCCAGTGTTCTCAATACTTCGATTTAAGTCAGCTTCTCGAAGTCGGTTGCCCTGCTCAAGACTGGTTAACTGCGCTCGTTCAACCACCACATCCGGTACAATCCCTTCAGCCTGAATAGATCGCCCATTGGGTGTGTAATATAGCGACGTTGTTAATTTGAGTGCTTTGGTGTCAGAGACTGGAAGAACGGTTTGAACGGAGCCTTTACCAAAACTTTGAGTGCCCATAATGACCGCTCGGCCGCGGTCCTGAAGCGCGCCCGCAATAATCTCAGAGGCACTCGCTGAACCACTATTCACCAAAACCACCACGGGCACGCCCGGTAGCAATTCTCCCGATTCAGCGTTGTATGTGTTCATAGAGTCGGGGTGACGCCCTTTGGTGTAGACAACCAAACCACCGTCAAGGAAGTTACTGGCCATTTCGACACTGGCATTCATGACACCGCCGGGGTTATTGCGAACGTCCAGAACGACACCTTTGACTTCCCCTTTTTCGAGCGCTGATTCTATCGCACGTGTGACCTCGCGCCCCGAGTCTCTTTGGAAGCGAGATACACGAATCAGCCAATAGCCATCCTCAAGTTCGCGCGATCGCACGCTAGGTACGTCGATGATGCCGCGGGTGACAATCACATCAAAGGGCCGACTTTCCCCGGCCCTGCCGATTTCGAGTACAACTGTGGTGCCCTCTGCACCTCGCATGTAAGTAGAGGACTCACTCGTCGACATGCCCTGTGTCGACGTGCCGTCAATTTTGAGGATTACATCACCAGCCCTCAATCCAGCCTCGATCGCGGGTGAGCCATCAATAGGTGTGACAATGGCAATGAAGCCACCGCGGTAGCCGATTTCGATGCCTAGACCGGTGAACTGCCCTTCTGTTGATTCCTGAAGGTTTTCGTAGTCATCCTCGGTGAGGTAGGCGGAGTGGGGATCAAGGTTCGTTAGCATACCCTTCACAGCCATTTCAAAGAGCTCTGCATCGGTGACATCCTCGACGTAGCCGCGTCGGATTGCATCGAAAGTATCTGCAAATAGTTGAAGCTCCTCAAATGAGGTGCTTATGGTCGGCGGTTTGTCTTGAGTCGGCTCATTCGTTTGTGCGATGGCGACGTATGACGAGCCGAGTGCAAATAATATTGCGAACAAGTGTGTGGCTCTGCCGCCTGAACGACGTTCCCTAGACTTAAAACGGTGATGTGTCATGTGTATCTGCTACCTAATCCAATTGGCCGGATTGACAGGGGTGCCATCTGCGCGTATCTCAAAGTACAAGGCTGGCTCAGCTGCCCCGCCACTAGCGCCCACGCGAGCTATGACCTCTCCCGGGGCAACCCACTCACCCGTCTCTTTAAGTAGGCTTTCGTTGTGTCCGTAAAGGCTCATCCAGCCATCACCGTGGTCAATGATGGTAAGCAAACCCTGTCCTCGTAGCCAGTCTGCGTAAATGACGCGCCCGTAATGAACTGAGCGTACCGAAGATCCTCGATCAGCTGGTATCAGCCAGCCTTGCCATCTAAGGTCACCGCGTTTTCGCTTCTGCCCGAAACGAGTCTTGCTCGCGCCATCAAGCGGTGCTCGCAGTTTACCTTTGAGCGCAACAAAATCATCATATTCCCCGTCAAGCGACAGACTCGCCAAACGCTCCAGAAGCTCCACAAGCAGCGTGTTGAGTCGATTTGCATCGGCCCGAAGAGCGGCTACTTGTTTACCATCGCGGGCAAGCGAAGCTGATAACTGATCGACGAGCGCTTTCTGCTCTAAACGCTGATCTACTAAATTTGCTCGGGTTTTGGTTAAGGATGTGCGGTCTTTTTCTTGCTCTTCCTGTGCGGCCGCGAGTTGAAGCCGGTTGGCATCGAGCTCGAGGACCGCCAACTTAAATTCATCGATCGTATCGAGCTGTTGATTGAGTAGTAGGTTGAAATATGCATGATTCCGCTCAGTTTCCTGTGGTGCGATATCACCAAATAGGATTTTAAGATCGCCACCCAGTTTCAATACTGAAAAGACACCAATGCTTGTCTCCAAAGTTGCTTGTAGATCATTTATCCCTCGTTCCAATCGCAGCCCATCAGATTCAAGTTCATTGATGACTCGCTGACGCTGATCAAGGCTGGCCCGTATCTTTAGTAAAGCTTCGTTGGCACGACCAACTGCGACATCTGTGTCACGCAGCCGTGACTGGATGTCATTTCGCTCCTTTGATTGTGAGGTAATTAGCTGTTCAAGCGTCGCAATTTCGTCGTTGATCGCTTTGATGGCGGCACGCGTTTCAGTCTCACTTGTGAGCTCGGTGATGTCTCCAAGGGCCGGATAGGAGCTAAAGAGCATGCTGGCACTCACCGCTGCCAGAGCATGAATCCAAAGCCGTAAAAAAGTCATTTTGAGCGACTAGCTAGAGAGCAGTGACTCGCCGGTCATCGCACTTGGTTTTGTAATAGCCATGAGGTCTAAAATAGTGGGCGCGATGTCGGCCAGCACTCCCGGTGCTTCTCGGAATTCTCGACCCCGCTTTCCAATATAAAACAATGGCACGGGTTGCGTTGTGTGCTGTGTGTGAGGCTGTTCCGTGCCGTGATCGTGCATTTGTTCGCAGTTGCCATGATCGGCTGTTACCAAGGCCTGACCGTCGGCTGCTAACACGGCTTCTTCTACGCGAGCGACACAGGCATCCAGGGTTTCTACGGCTTTCACCGCCGCCTCCAAATTACCCGTGTGGCCAACCATGTCTCCGTTAGCGAAGTTGACAACAATGAGTTCATGCGAACGATTTTCGATACTCTTAATGATGGCGTCGGTCACTTCAAGCGCAGACATCTCAGGCTTTAAATCGTAAGTGGCAACATCTGGAGAGGGAATGAGCAGTCGCTCTTCACCTTCGAACGTAGCTTCGCGCCCACCGCTAAAGAAAAAGGTGACGTGGGCATATTTCTCGGTTTCTGCGATTCGCGCCTGCCGTAAGCCATGAGAGGCAACGACGGCGCCGAGGGTGTCCTCGATGATGTCTGCTGTGAAGGCAACGCTCGCATTGATACTTTCATAGTATTCAGTGGTCGCCACAAAACGAGCCTTTGGTCGGTGCTTGCGCTCGAACTCTGCAAATGCGGGTTCTGTCAGTGCCTGGGTCAACTGCTGCGCACGATCCGCGCGAAAATTCATGAAGAGAATGCTGTCACCATCGTTAATAGTAACGGCTTCACCAATTCGACTCGGCGCCACAAATTCGTCGTTTTCACTTCTCCCGTAAGCAGCGGCGAGAGCGTCGCTAGTGGAAGCATATTCGTAGTCGGCGATGCCCTGAGTGATTAGATCATAAGCGGATTCTATGCGTGACCAGCGTTTATCGCGATCCATTGCAAAGTAGCGACCTTGGACTGTGGCTACTTTACCAACAGCTATTTGTTTAAATACGTCGTCAGCACGGGCCAGTGAGGCCGCGGCACTTCGAGGAGGCATGTCTCTTCCGTCAAGGAAAGCGTGTAGGAAAATCCGTTCTGCACCGCGCGCCTTGGCTAATCTAAGGGCGGCGAAGATATGCTCTTCATGGCTGTGCACACCACCAGGCGAGAGAAGACCGAATACGTGCACCGCGGACTGAGAGGCTACGGCTGCATCAATTGCATCGGTGAAGGCAGGATTGGTAGCAAATGTTCCATCCTCGATGGCTTTATCGATTCGAGTGATGCTTTGATAAATAATACGCCCGGATCCAAGGCTCATATGTCCGACTTCGGAGTTGCCCATCTGGCCTGCGGGCAATCCGACATCAAGCCCTGACCCTGAAACAAGTGTCGATTCACCTGTTTCCCAGAGGCGGTCAAAGGTCGGTGTTCGGGCATGGAAAATGGCGTTGTTTTCTGGTGCTTGCCGATAACCGAATCCATCCAAAATAACGAGGACGGTAGGTGAGAACGCGTTTGTGCTGGACGACATGATTTTCCCTCAAGCTCACCCTACTAATGTTAGCCCGATGAATGTTACAGATCATCCTATTTGACAATGATTCTGCTACTGGAGAGCCCTTGTTGAAGCACGTATACTCTCCGCTTTTCGCGGGTGCCCTTTAGGGCCAAAGCTTAGTCAGAGAGCTTAACAGTGTCTTTTAGCCAGTTTCTAATTTTCGTTTCCGAGCAATGGCTTTTGGTATTCGCGCTCTTACTGTCGCTTAATCTCTTGTTATTCACCGAGTCCCGGAAGGCTGGGCCCGCGCTAAGTCCTCAGCAAGCGATTAATCTGACAAACAAGAGCGGTGGTATCTTTCTGGATGTTAGGGATGCAAAAGAGTTTAAACGGGCCCACATAAGTGAGGCGGTCAATATCCCTTCGGCGAATTTGCGGGGAAGAATGGGTGAGCTCGAGGCCTATAAAAATAAGCCTGTGATCGTGGTCTGCCGAATGGGGAGTAGTGCGTCAGCAGCTGTTAAACAACTTCGGGCAAATGGGTTTGATAGTGCGCACCGAATGGCGGGGGGCATGATGAGGTGGGACGAACAGCGCTTACCGGTGACCAACAAATGAATACAGTGACTATTTACACCACGCGATGGTGTCCTTTTTGTGTGCGAGCAAAGAGTTTGCTGAATAGTAAGGGCGTGGCATTCGACGAGATTCCGGTTGATGGTAATCCGGGTCTGAGAGCCGAGATGGCCGCCATAGCTGGGGCAACGAGCGTCCCTCAGATCTGGATAGGCGACCAGCACGTCGGTGGCTGCGATGAACTGTATAGTCTCGAGCGCAGTCAACAATTAGATTCAATGCTTCGGTCAGAAGCACCTTAAATACTAAGAAAGGAGTAACCGCCATGGCGGAAGATCAAGCTGCTGGAGCAGCGCAAGAAGAGCAAGTTCAGCAGCAATTCACTATGCAGCGTATCTATGCGAAAGATATATCGTTTGAGTCGCCGGCGTCTCCCGATATTTTTCGCCAGAACTGGCAGCCCAATGTGAATGTTGACTTGAATACACGCTCCTCAAAGGCAGACGACACAGGTAATCATGAGGTTGTCCTCACGATTACGGTGACAGCGAAGATGGAAGATAAGAGCGCGTTTTTAGTAGAGGTGCAGCAAGCGGGAATTTTCTTAGCAGCGGGCATCGACGAGGAGCCTCTCAAGCAGCTTCTTGCAACTGTCGCTCCAAACATTCTGTTCCCGTACGCTCGCGAGGCCATCGATGCATTGGTCATTAAGGGTGGTTTTCCTCCATTGATGTTGGCGCCGGTTAACTTCGATGCGCTTTACCATCAGGCGATGGCTCAGGGCGGTTCGATACAAGGTGGTGAGCAGCCCGCGGATAGTTCAACACACTGATTACAGTTGCTGGCTGAGTTTACGGGTTAGGGTGTTTCGGCCCCAGCCTAAAAGCTCAGCGGCCTCTGCTTTTTTTCCCGCTGTGTGTTCCAGCGCAGCTTTCATCATGATCGACTCTATCTGGGGAATGGCCTGCTTTAGAACATTAGTTTCCCCCGCAAGAAGTTTTGCTCTTACCCAGTCAGACAGCTGTTTCTCCCACGAGACAGACCCTTTGCCCTCGCTCTCACCATCTATCGTGAGTTCGGGAGGTAGGTCATTCATGAGAATTGTGTTACCCGCCGCCATGACTGTTAGCCACCGGCAGGTATTCTCAAGCTGCCGAACGTTGCCAGGCCACTCGAGCGCGCTGAGGAAGTCACGTACCTGGTCAGATACTTCTTTCGTTGGAACACCTAATTCAAGCGCTGCTTTGCGCAAAAAATGGCTGAGCAGCAAGGGAATATCCTCACTTCTCTGTGAGAGTCTCGGCACGTTAATGCCGATCACATTGAGTCGATGATAGAGGTCTTCCCTGAACGAACCGAGAGCGACTAATTCGCGAAGATCTTGATGTGTTGCGGCAATGACACGGACGTCGGTTTTGATAGCGGTGGCACCCCCTACCCGATAAAACTCGCCCTCGGCAAGAACCCTCAGCAGACGAGTTTGGGTGTCATGTGGCATATCGCCAATCTCATCCAGAAACAGGGTTCCACCATCGGCCTGCTCGAAGCGCCCTTCGCGTCGTCCCGATGCACCAGTAAATGAGCCTTTCTCGTGTCCAAAGAGTTCGGATTCCATCAGATCCTTGGGTACGGCCGCCATATTGAGGGCAACGAAAGGTGCGCTCGCCCTCGGGCTGTGACGGTGGAGGGCCCGTGCAACTAGTTCTTTGCCCGAACCCGATTGTCCACTGATCAGTACCGTGATCGAGCTCTGCGACAGGCGCCCGATTGCTCTGAACACCTCTTGCATTGCTGGTGCGTTTCCTATGATTTCCTTGTCACCGGTATCCAAAGCATTGCCATTACCCGGTAATTTATTCGTATGTGCGAGTGCGCGAGTGGCGACCTCAAGCATTTCATCGATATCAAAGGGCTTAGGCAGGTATTCGAATGCGCCTGACTCATAGGAGCTAACCGCGCTGTCCAAATCCGAGTGGGCAGTGGTAATGATCACGGGTACATGGGGGATGATCGATTTCAGTTCGCCCAGTAGAGCCAAACCACCCATGCCAGGCATACGGATGTCGCTAATAATCGCCTTAGGTGTCGCTGTTTTGAGCGCTGCGAGTAAGTCGTCGGCGCACTCGAAACTATTACAGGGGATGTCTTCTCCTGAGAGGGCTTTTTCGATAACCCAGCGTATCGAGCTATCGTCATCAACCACCCAAATTTCATTTGAATCAGTCATGCGGTTCTTCCATGGGTAGTAGCAGTGTGAAGCAGGTATGACCTTGCTCACTAGCCGCTTGAATAACACCACCGTGGCGGGTGAGTGTGAGTTGTGCAATGGACAGGCCTAGCCCCGACCCCTCAGGTCTCGAGGTAACCATCGGTAAGAAAATTGATGATATTAGGTCGTTTGGGATGCCTGGGCCGTTGTCGATGATATCGATGGCGCAAATGAGCTTGTGCCGGTGTCCGTTTAATGTGTATTGGCGTCGGCTGCGGGTTTTTATGGTGATTTGGCAGTCGGTCTTTGATGCTTCCCATGCGTTTCGGACAATATTAAGAATGGCCTGCGTTAGCTGATCAGCATCGGCTAGGAACTCAGGGAGGCTGGGGTCGTAGTCTCTGATAACAGTGAGTGATTCATCCGCTTCTGCTTCCATGAGTTGGCGAACGCGTTCAGTGACCTCGTGAATATTGATATACCGTTTGTCGAGCGACTCTCGAGGGCCGAGCATGCGATCAATCAGCGCTTGCAGGCGATCTACCTCTGAAATAATAATGTTGGCGTATTCGTCTAGCTCGCTGTCATCGAACTTTCGGGCCATCAACTGTGCTGCACCACGAATGCCGCCCAATGGATTCTTAACTTCATGCGCCATACCTTTAACTACGTTATGGAGTCGGTGCTGCGCTTCCCGCAAGTTCTCCGTTTCACTGATGGCTCGGGCACGATCCAGTGGCGACATTTCCAGCAAGATACGTGAGTCATGATCGTAATTTAACGGTGTAATTACGACATCAACGGTAATTTCTTTCCCTGTTTTCAGTGTAATCTTCAAATCACGGCTGACCGCTGGCAGGCGGGTTCTTAACGCATTTGATAGGGTTTCATGCCATTGAATGGCACCTTGACCAGCAGCGTGTGCCAACTCATCAAATGGATTGCCTGAGGCTCTCTGAAGTGACGTGTCCAATAGTACCTGTGCAGACTGGTTCAGGGTGTCCACCACGCCGTGCTCATCTATGAGAACAATGCAGGTGGTTAAGGAGTCGAGGTCGAATCCTGGCTTGTGGTTCATTTTGGAGTTGCTTTTAACATAGATGGTCGCAGGACAAATATCGTGATCATCTCTGATTCACGGACGGTCTCACCGGCGCTCAAAAGTCGGCGCACTGGAAGCGCTTGTGGACTGCGTATCAGATTGGTAAGAGTCCACACCTGACGCGTTTGTGGGGCGGCTAACATTTCGTCGTCGAGATAAGGCGCGAGTAATTCACCTTCGGTCAAGGGGGCCTTGAGCTCGGCGCTTAAATCTAGGTTGCCGGCGGCTATTGCAATGGTCACATTGTTCGATGGTGACGCGATGGAAACAGTGGCCGCTGGGGAGTTGTCGGTTGTAGTGGTTTCTGAGCCCGATGCTCTCAAGTTTAGCTCCGGGATCAAATTCGTTAAGTTGGGTTTGACGATAGAACTCTCGGTGCTGGAGCTGGCTGTTGCATCGCTGAACGTCACAAGGCCGTTTTCATAAACAGATTTGTAGATATCTGGCACGGCCGCTAGTGCCGGCTCAGACAGAACTGCATTGATAGATGCGCAGAAAATAACGATGTTTGTTGTTTTTTTCACAATGCCTTTACGCTTTTTCGCAACGTTTCAGTGCAGATGACAGGTAGAAATCTTTTTTCATCAAGTTTGAAGCCAAAAAAAAGCCCGCAGTGTGTCGCGGGCTTTTCTTGTTGCGACATCAGACTGAGTAGTACATGTCGAACTCAACTGGGTGAGTTGTCATGTTCAATCGCTCAACTTCCTCACGTTTTAGTTCGATGTAGCCATCGATCATGTCGTTGGTGAACACATCGCCGGCAGTTAGGAAGTCGCGATCTGCGTCTAATGCATCGAGGGCCATTTCAAATGTTGATGCTACTGTCGGAATATCTGCAGCTTCTTCCGCTGGCAAATCGTAGAGGTCTTTGTCAGCCGCCTCACCTGGGTGGATCTTGTTCTGAATCCCATCAATACCTGCCATCAACATCGCGGCAAAGCACAGATATGGGTTGGCTGTTGGATCACCGAAGCGAACCTCAATACGCTTGCCCTTAGGCGATGGCTCATAAGGGATTCTGATCGATGCTGAACGATTTCGCGCCGAGTAAGCCAACATCACCGGTGCTTCGAAGCCGGGCACCAGACGTTTGTAGCTGTTGGTAGACGCGTTTGCGAATGCGTTGATCGCACGAGCGTGCTTAATGATACCGCCAATGTAATAGAGCGCAGTCTCAGATAAACCCGCGTATTCGTCACCTGCAAAGGTATTCACACCGTCCTTAGAAACGCTTTGGTGTACATGCATACCCGAGCCGTTGTCGCCGACGAGAGGCTTTGGCATAAAGGTTGCCGTCTTGCCGTAGGCGTGAGCAACGTTGTGAACGCAGTACTTGAGGACTTGAACTTCGTCAGCTTTTGCAACCAGCGTGTTGAATCGGATACCAATTTCACATTGACCAGCTGTGCCTACCTCGTGATGGTGTACTTCCACATCAAGACCCATTTGCTCCATCGCTGAGCACATTGCTGCTCGGATGTCGTGTAGCGAATCAACAGGTGGCACCGGGAAATAGCCGCCTTTGACGCTAGGGCGATGACCGGTATTGCCTTCCTCGAAATGATCGTTTGATGCCCAAGCTGCTTCCTCAGAGTTGATGGCGTAGCTCGCACCCTGCATCTCCACCTTGAATTTTACGTCATCAAAGACGAAGAATTCTGGCTCTGGGCCGAAGAATGCTGTGTCACCAAGTCCTGTTGATGACAGATAGACCTCTGCGCGCTTCGCTACGCTGCGAGGGTCGCGCTCGTACCCCTGCATAGTTGAGGGCTCTACGATGTCACATCGGAGAATAACGGTGGCGTCGTCGGTGAAGGGATCGATGATTGACGTACCGTCATCGGGCATGAGGATCATGTCTGATTCGTTTATGCCCTTCCAACCAGCAATTGATGAGCCATCGAACATTTTTCCATCTTCGAAAAAGTCTTCGTCGACCTGGCTGGCCGGAATACTTACGTGCTGCTCTTTACCGCGGGTATCGGTAAAACGCAGGTCTACCCAACGAATATCGTTGTCTTTAATCAAATTGAGCGTGCGCTCTGACATGTTGCCTCCTAAGGACTATATAACCCGATCTAATCGGTCTCTGTGTGCGTACTTTTCGCAATGCACTCTTGCTGACTTATGCCAGCAAACGGCGTGCCAGCATAACTGTGACTCAAAAATTATATTAACTATCTGATCTACAATGTAATTTCTCATGAATGTAGATAAAGGAGAAAATTTTAATGCACAATAATAGTGCATTAGAAATAATGGCGCACTTTTTTAGTGCAGTTGAGCAAGGCTCGATAAAAGAGCCAATATAACTAATTGTCTTTTCGATGACGGCAGAATTACCAGACTTACACTGTACTTTACTGTGATACAGTCCGCGCGCTTTGAACCACCACGAAACTGAGAGCTGACAAGTGATTGAGAATCTTCGAAATATCGCGATTATCGCGCACGTTGATCATGGTAAAACGACTCTCGTGGACTGTTTGCTGCAGCAATCCGGAACACTCGATCGAAAGAGCCAGGGTGCAGAGCGAATCATGGACTCTAACGATCAAGAGCGAGAGCGCGGAATTACCATCCTGGCGAAGAACACCGCGATTAGATGGAACGACTACCGCATTAACATCGTCGATACGCCAGGGCACGCAGATTTCGGAGGTGAGGTTGAGCGAGTATTGTCGATGGTTGACAGTGTTTTGTTGATTGTGGATGCCGTTGATGGGCCTATGCCGCAAACACGGTTTGTCACGTCGAAGGCGTTTGAGCGCGGCCTAAACCCTATTGTTGTTGTTAACAAGATTGATCGTCCGGGGGCGCGCCCTGATTGGGTCATCGATCAAGTATTTGACCTCTTCGATTCGCTTGGAGCGACAGATGAGCAATTAGACTTTCCAATCATGTACGCCTCTGCGCTCAACGGCATCGCTGGCGAAGAACCCGGCAATATGTCAGACAATATGGAGCCGCTGTTGCAAATGATCGTCGATCATGTCTCCGCGCCCGAAGTAAATTCTGACGGGCTTTTTCAAATGCAGATTTCTGCACTGGATTACAGCAGTTACGTCGGTGTCATTGGCGTGGGTAGAATCACACGAGGCAAGTTGTCCCCAAATACCCAAGTTTCCGTGGTTGATCGCGATTCGAGTTCCCGAAATGGCAAAATCCTGCAGGTAATGGGTTATCACGGGCTCGAGCGAGTCGAGGTGGAGATGGCGGAAGCTGGTGATATCGTGTGTGTTACCGGTATTGATGCGCTCAATATTTCTGACACGTTATGTGACCCCGCAGCAATTGAGGCTCTTGCTCCGCTCTCGGTGGACGAACCAACGGTCAGCATGACGTTCCAGGTTAACGATTCTCCTTTTGCAGGGCTTGAGGGGAAATTCGTCACCTCGCGCAATATCAAGGAGCGGCTCGACAGGGAGCTCATTCATAACGTGGCACTACGAGTTGAGCAGGGCGACAGCCCCGACAAATTTGTAGTCTCCGGGCGCGGTGAGCTGCACCTGTCCGTTTTGATTGAAAGCATGCGAAGAGAGGGCTTTGAGCTCGGTGTGTCTCGACCAGAAGTTATTCAAAAGGAGATTAATGGTCAGGTTTGCGAACCTTACGAGCAGTTGGTGATCGATTGTGAGACCAAACATCAGGGAGGCGTGATGGAGGAGCTTGGACAACGCCGTGCAGAGATGAAAAACATGGTCCAAGATGCAAGTGGAAGAGTTCGATTGGAGTTCATCGTTCCTGCACGTGGGTTAATTGGTTTTCGCTCGATGTTCATGACTCTGACCTCGGGCAGTGGGATTATGACGCACGTCTTCGATCACTACGGTCCGGTTAGCAAAGCCGAGTTGGCGCAGCGAAATAATGGCGTGCTTGTTTCAATGGTCAAAGGAAAGACGCTTGCTTATGCGCTGTATAGCCTACAAGACAGGGGTCGCCTATTTATTGAGGCAAACGTCGAGGTTTATGAGGGCCAGATCATGGGCCTGCACAGTCGCAGCAACGATCTTGTTGTGAATCCAACCAAGGCTAAGCAGCTAACCAACGTCCGAGCCTCGGGTACTGATGAAGCTTTGACTCTAACGCCGCCTGTCTTACACACGCTCGAGCAAGCCCTGGAGTTTATCGACTCCGATGAGCTCGTAGAGGTTACCCCGGACAGTATTCGTCTCCGCAAGAAGCTGCTGCTAGAGCACGAGCGCAAGCGAGCTTCCCGCGCTGCGGCCTGAGTTAAACGCCTGGTTTTAGCATCTGATAGTGGGGGATATCGTCTTCCATGTAGGGCCCATGGAGGGTTTCAAACCCTAGGGCCTCGTAGAAGCCCTTTAGGTAGCCCTGGCCGCTAATCCTGATGCCTGTGTTCCATCGAGCTTGACAGAACACGATCCCTAAGTTCATTAACTCGACCCCTAGACGTTGCCCTCGAAGTGACTCAGGCACGACAACCCTGCCAATGGAGCACTCGTCATAACTCACTCCTGGTGGTACGACTCGCATTGTCGCCACAAGGTCGTCGCCCTTATGTCCTGTCAGATGCCAGCTGACAATATCTTTATCGTCCGGGTCTTTGTACGGGCAGGCTTGCTCAACGACAAAGACGTCGGCTCGCAGCATGAGAATGTCATGCCATGCCGCTGCCGAAATTGTTTCGAAGTGGCGCCACCGCCAGTTAATTTGTTCCATGCTAGCGTCGCTGCTGTGAGATAATCTGTGCGTGTGAAGGCTATCACGCCGCGACCCTTCTACGCCCACAAAACGAGCGATTTTTTGCCAAAGGTAATTCGGTTTTATGTCAGATCTCTTTAACGCCCCTCAAGCTACCGAAACGCTCTCCCTAAGGGAGTATGCCGAGAAGGCTTACCTCGATTATTCGATGTATGTCATCCTCGATCGCGCCCTGCCGCACGTTGGCGACGGTTTGAAACCTGTTCAGCGAAGAATCGTCTATGCGATGAGCGAACTGGGACTGAAGTCCTCTGCAAAATACAAGAAGTCGGCCCGAACTGTGGGTGACGTTATCGGTAAGTTCCACCCACACGGTGACAGCGCCGCTTATGAGGCGATGGTCTTAATGGCTCAGGACTTCTCCTATCGATATCCGCTCATCGATGGGCAGGGAAATTGGGGTTCAGCAGATGATCCAAAGTCATTTGCTGCGATGCGGTATACAGAGTCCAAACTCACAAAATATGCGGACGTGCTTTTAGGGGAGCTGGGGCAGGGTACGGTCGATTGGCAGCCTAACTTTGATGGCAGCCTCGATGAGCCCATGGTGCTTCCGGCACAGGTACCCAACCTTCTTCTAAATGGCACAACGGGCATCGCGGTGGGTATGGCGACCGACATTCCGCCTCATAACTTGCGCGAAGTTGTCAACGCAACCATCCATCTTCTCGATCATCCCGACGCCACCATTGATACGCTCTGCGGACACATTCAGGCGCCTGATTTCCCGACCGATGCTGAAATCACGACGTTACCCGAGGAGATCCGAGATATATACCGGACCGGGCGCGGCAGCATTCGCATGCGCGCGGCCTGGCAACGTGAAGATGGAGCAGTTGTTCTTCATGCGCTGCCGTATCAAGTGTCGGGGTCAAAAGTGCTCGAGCAAATCGCAGCTCAGATGCAGACCAAAAAACTCCCCATGGTGTCGGATCTCCGCGATGAATCAGACCACGAGCATCCGACGCGCCTGGTGATTGTCCCACGCTCTAACCGGGTCGACCTCGACACTATGATGAGTCATTTGTTTGCCACGACCGATCTGGAACGAACGTATCGCGTGAATCTCAATGTCATTGGCATGAACGGCCGGCCAGGTGTGCGCTCGCTCGATATGTTGCTGCGCGACTGGGTTCAGTTCCGGCGCCAGACTGTCCGCAGACGCCTCGAGTTCCGGCTTGAGAGAGTGCTCAAGCGGCTGCACATTCTGGAGGGTTATCTTGCTGCCTATCTAAATATCGATGAGGTGATTCGAATTATCCGAGAGGAGGAAGAGCCAAAGCGGGAGCTGATGGTGCGATTTTCTCTGTCCGATATTCAGGCTGACGCCATTCTCGACTTAAAACTGCGTAATCTGGCAAAGCTCGAGGAGATGAAAATCCGAGGCGAGCAGTCCGAGTTGAGCGACGAGCGTGACTCACTGCAAAAAACGCTCGGCAGTAATGCTCTGATGACCAAGGTCATTCGCAGTGAGCTGGTCGCTATTGCTGATGAGTATGGCGACGACCGCCGGTCACGCTTGGTGCAGGTTGAGGAAGCCAAGGCCTTCTCCGAGCTCGAGCTCACCAGTGCTGACCCCATGACGGTCGTACTGTCAGAAAAAGGTTGGATTCGCGCCGCCAAAGGTCATGACATCGATCCGGAGACGCTTAATTACAAGTCAGGCGATTCTTACAAATTTTCTACACTGGGGCGTAGCAATCAGACCACAGTTGTATTTGATTCGACTGGCAGGGCCTACTCGTTGCCGACACATCAACTCCCATCGGCGCGAGGTCAGGGTGAGCCCTTAACGGGACGAATTGCACCTCCCTCGGGCGCCACCTTCGAAGGTCTGATGACGGGAACGGAGCATCAAAAGTTCCTGCTGGCCTCCGACGCCGGCTATGGTTTTGTCGCCAAGTTCAACGAACTTGTGGCCAAGAATAAGGCGGGTAAGGCGGTATTGAGCTTGCCCAGAGGTTCACAGGTGATGCAGCCAGTTATCGTGCCTGAGCGACAGAATTTACTGGTTGCGGCAGCGACGTCTGAGGGCCGATTGTTAGTATTTCCATTGGCGGATTTGCCCGAGCTTGCCAAGGGTAAGGGAAACAAAATCATTGGCATTCCTTCGGCTAGAGCCCAGGCCCGCGAGGAGCTGCTTGTGGGCCTCCTGGTGTTCGGAGATGGTGATGTGGTACAAGTCCAGTCGGGTCGCCAATATATCAAGCTGAAACTGTCTGATCTCGAGAACTACCGTGGCGAGCGTGGTCGCCGAGGCAATCGATTACCTAAGGGCTTCCAGAAGGTCAGTGGGCTGGCAATCGCTGACGTTTAAAAAGGTAGATCAGACTGCTCACCCACATCAGGGAAAAGCCGTCGCTGCAGCAGTTTGCTCTGTTTCTCTAGCTCGGGCAGAAGCTCCGGGGTTGGTGCGCCCAGCTGGGTGTCGCCGTCTGCTGTCTCGATGACGTCAAACAAACTCTCAACCTGATCGCTTTCTAAAATCGAGGATGCAAGCTTTACCGATGATCCCGCCCGTTGCGCCATCGTCAGTGTTTCATCGATCACAGTTTGGTTGTAAAGGGTGGCATAGGCTGATCCTTGCTCACCGCGACCCATAGCACTTCGCCCGATACCGATTCCACAGATAAATTTTCGCCGCTGACTTCGCTCAGCTACCGCTAATAGGTGTTGTAGTAACGTGCTTGCGATAACGGCTCGGGCATCGGGTGTCATGCCACGCTTAGTTCCCTCGAAAAAGAGCGTCAAGCTCGCAGGTCTCACAGTTTGAAGGTCGCCGTCGAGCAATTGCGCGACTGCCTTTGCCAGCGTTTCGTAGGTCCCAACGTATTTTGCGAGGGTGATTTCATCGACGGCATCAATGTATTTGCCGAGGTGGTCGAGGCTCATGGTCGTGACGGCCATTGAGTTAAGAGAAGTCTCATCAACAATCTCTGCATTGGTTGGGGTTATGATATCGAGCGGAAGATCATTGATTGCGGACTCTATCTGAGCCAGTGCATCGATACGATCATCAACTTGTCCCGAGTGAGCGATGCGTCCGAGTACCGCTCTGAGTCGGTGCGATTGCGATCTGGAAATCGACACAGCGCCGGCGTAACTAAACATGGCTAATACGAGACTGAGGGCGGAGACGGTCCATTTTAGGGATGAGTTTGATGACACTCTCTCCAATTTTACCGTCAACCGCCCCGCAATATCTGGTCCGATTCTTAGTGGGGCATGGTACAGGCGCTCTGCCTTCGCTAGGGATCCCACTACCACCAGGAACTCTCCGTCTACATCAGAAATTGCCGCACCGCCCACGATGTCGGAAGACAGTAATTTATTGAGTTCGCTTGTGGCTGTGAACATGTCATCTGAGGCGACGAGCCCCGCTGTGCGCGATACCACGGCATTTAACAGCGCTTCCGCATGAAGGGCGCGCGTCTCTTCTTCAAAATGGGCTTTTGAGGCGAGAGTTAAGGCCAGCGTTATCTGCGCTGCTACAAGAACGGCAGCGGCGGCGAGCAAGCCAGTCTTTTGGCCTATATCTAAGCGCTCCCAGAAGACCACTTCTTCTTGCTCCCTAAATTCTGAGGTTCACGCGCAACGCTGGTAATGTCGCTCTTGGCTTAGGGTATCATGAAGCCCCCAAAAGCGGCGTCAAAAATAGGTCAATGCATATTACGATTCTGGCGAATCGCCCCGTCATGCCAAACTTGCCTGCAATCAGGGCACGTCTGAAAAAACATCGGATTCGGATTGTCGATACCGAAACCCTGCCAGTTGCAGAAACATTGGTCGGTACCCGTTGCGCGGAGCGCTGGCAGTTGCAGTCTGATTCAGCGGACTTCGAGTCCATAGCGTGGTTCGATCTGGGGCTTGCTGACCATGTAGACGTCAACTTTCAGCATGAGTCAGATGCGATCTCAGACATTAAACTCGCTGTATTCGATATGGATTCGACACTTATTCAGTGCGAGGTCATTGATGAGTTGGCAATTCGTTCAGGCGTGGGTAAGCAGGTGGCTGCCATCACCGAGCGCGCCATGCGAGGAGAGTTGGATTTCAGTCAGAGCTTTTCGGAGCGACTGGGTTTACTGCGTAATCTTGATGTGGACACGGCATTAGAGATAGCCAGGAATCTCCCTTACACCGACGGCGCGCGAGAGCTGATGACCACGTTGCGCGCACGGCATATCAGAACGGTCATTATCTCGGGTGGCTTCAGTTTGTTTGCTGACCAAGTTGCTACTGAACTGGGAATGGATGAGTACTTTGCTAACACGCTGGACATATCAGATGGCGTATTAACGGGTATTGCAATCCCACCCATCGTAAATGCTGAGTACAAAGAGGCAAAGTTGCGTGAAATCGCAGGCGCAATGGGTATCACTATGCGTCAGACCTTGGCCGTTGGTGATGGTGCAAATGATCTTAAAATGCTCAACGCGGCGGGTATCGGTATTGCCTTTCGAGCTAAGCCCCTGGTGAGATCGCAGGCGCGGTATCGGTTATCAACGGTGGGTTTGGACGGAGCCCTCTACTTTTTGGGTAACAGGCCCAGCTAACAGGGCATCCGCTCGCCGATTTGTGCGTCTCTAAGGTATGATCGCGGCATAATTGATGCGCGAGGTTTGGATCTCATGCCTAATTTCTCTACCAACGAATTTAAGCCCGGACTCAAGGTCATGCTCGATAACGAGCCGTGCTCGATCCTAGAGAACGAGTACGTTAAGCCTGGAAAAGGGCAAGCGTTTAACAGAGTCAAGATGCGTAACCTTCGCTCCGGGCGTGTTCTGGAAAAGACCTTTAAATCGGGTGATTCACTCGAGGGCGCTGACGTATTGGATATTGATCTTGAGTACTCATACACCGACGGCGAGTTTTGGTACTTCATGGATCCCAACACGTTTGAGCAGCACTCAGCTGATAAGGCAGCGGTTACCGATGCTGAGAAGTGGTTAAAAGAGCAGGAAAAGTTCGAAGTAACGCTGTTCAACGGCGCGCCGCTGACAGTGACACCTCCAAACTTTATCGAGCTTGAAATTATTGAAACTGATCCCGGTCTGAAAGGTGACACAGCCCAAGGTGGAAGCAAGCCTGCAACCTTATCCACAGGCGCCATAGTGCGCGTTCCGCTGTTTTTGTCCAAGGGTGAGGTGATACGCGTTGATACCCGAAGCGGCGAGTATGTTAGTCGAGCCAGCAAGGCCTGACGCAAACGCCTGCGATGTCTGAATGGGAGCCGAGCGCAGGCATTGAAGAGCTGCGCGCTCGCGCCGCTTTGTTTACCCAAATCAGGGCCTTTCTGTCATCGCGCGGCGTACTGGAAGTCGACACCCCTTTACTAGGGCGGTTTGCGATCACAGATCCGAACATCGAGTTGTTTGAGGTAGCTACCCCCGATGGCACGCGGTTTTTGCAGAGCTCGCCCGAGTATGCGATGAAACGACTACTCGCTTCAGGTTCCGGCGATATTTTCCAGCTTGGAAAGGTGTTTAGATCCGCCGAGTATGGCCGTCGGCACAATCCCGAATTTGTGATGCTTGAGTGGTATAGGATCGACTGGACGCATTATCAACTGATTCGTGAGGTTGCCGAGTTGCTTGCCGGGACCTTGCGGCTTCGGACATGGCAAATTTGGTCGCTCGAAGCTCTGGTCGATCATTTTTGCCAAATCAACCTTCATGATGCGACCGAGCTAGAGCTGAAGGCAGCGGCTGTGAATGCCGGGGTCGACGTGGTTGGTAATCTCGGTAAGCTCGATTATCTCGACCTTCTCATGACCCATGTCGTGGAGCCCGGCATCGCAACATGGGGGCTTGTTTTTATTGTTGATTTCCTTGAACAGCAAGCAGCGCTGTCGCGCGTCATTGAGCGGTGCGGCAATCCTGTTGCCGCGCGATTCGAGGCTTATGTGTACGGTGTTGAGCTCGCCAATGGTTATTGGGAAGAGTCGGATCCGGATGTTTTAGCGAGACGTTTTGAGGCGGATAATTACCTAAGATCAACTCGAGGCCAGGCTATACGCGAGATTGATGATCGGTTGATCAATGCTTCGAGGGCAGGGGTGCCAGATTGCGCAGGGGTGGCAGTTGGGTTCGATCGCCTATTGATGCTGGCGCAAGGGCGGTCTGAACTATCGCAGGTCATGCCCTTTTCGTGGCCCCTAGCCTGACTCGAGATCAGTGGGAGTATTTTGGCCAGAGATTAGTTGTCCTAGCACACCGTTTTGTCATGCCTGATGATGCTATTCATGCCTCACAAAGACATCAGAAAATGAGAGCAGGTGTGTAACCATCAATGAAGGCTTTTGGTGGTCGTTTGGGTTTCCCTGATGAAATTTCAATGCAGACGAATTGCAGCTTGGCGCGAAGAACGGTCTCTCCAGTAGCCATCGAGCGTATTTGCATCTTACGCTCCATCAACATGCGTCGGTTCCAGGTCGTAATCCAAGTTCCTACCTCGAGTTCCTCGTCGAGTCGCGTGGCTAAAAGGTAGTGATATTCGGCTTTAGTAAGCGCCATCGCTCTGTCGAGCGACCGATAAGCATTAGCGTCCAAGCCTAGGTCTGTGGTGTGTGCCCAGGCCGTCTCGTTGCACCAGGTTACGTATTGCGTATTGTTGGTGTGCTCGAGCGCATCGATATGCTCGGCCTTGACCGTGAACCGCAAAATGAAGGGTGCATCATGATCCCAACTCATACGGGTTGGGGCACCGCAGGCTTTTGTTTAAACGCAAGATAGCCGAATCCGATAGCGATCAGCGGGCAGGCGAGATTGAAGATGGCGTAGGGCACGTAGTCAAAGGTTGCTACGCCCAAGGTCGCGGCCATGTAAGCGCCACAAGTATTCCAGGGAATCAACGCCGAGGTCATGGTTGCAGAGTCCTCGAGCGTTCGCGACAGATTTTCTCGACTCAACCCGCGGTGGTCATAGGTGCTGCTAAAGAGCCGGCCGGGTAGTGCAATCGCAAGGAACTGATCAGCGGCAAGTATATTGGTGATAAAGCCGCCGGTGACTGTGGCGGCGATAAGATCCCCCGTGGACTTGACCACAGTGAGAACACTATCCAGTATTTGCTTGAGGATGCCGGTACGTTCTAGCACGCCACCGAAGGCAAGTGCGCTGACAATCAGCCAAACTGTATTGAGCATACTGGCGATGCCGCCTTTGCTGATGAGACGATTCAGTTCCTCGTTTGTAGTTGTTCCCTCAAAGCCGTCAAAAAGCGTTCGCCACAAGCCCTCTATGACGGGCATGGTTGCCTCTGAGTTTGCCATCAATGCAAATTTTCGTACGACGTCGGCCTGAAAGGTAAAAGCCGTAATAATCCCTGCTAGTGTCGCGAGAATGATTGCTGGGTAAGCCGGCACGCGCTTCCAAATAAGGCCAATCATGATAGCGAGCGGGATAAGGACGCCAAGGCCCACATTAAATTCCTGACTGATGGCAGCTCTCAGCTCCGCTATTTGCTCCGGGGTTGTTGCGGCGCCTGAGGGAATGAGGGAAAAAAACAATAGAGCGACACAGAAGGCGGGCACCGTTGTCCATAACATATGACGAATGTGTGCGAAAAGATCGACGTTGGTGCAGGCGGCGGCCAGATTCGTGGTGTCAGACAGCGGCGATAATTTATCGCCAAAGTAAGCGCCACTGATGATTGCTCCTGCGGCGACGGCGGTTGACAGCCCGTAACTGTCCGCAATACCAATTAGTCCAATACCCAAGGTGCCGGCTACGGTCCATGAGCTACCGATGCTGACCGAAGCGAGTGCACAAATAATTGCCGCCGCGGCAAAGAAGATCGATGGATTAAGAATTGATACGCCATAAAAGATCATGGCTGGCACTGTGCCAGCGATCATCCAACTACCAATTAACCCGCCGACCGCCAAGAGAATCAAAATCGGTCCCAACCCCACCTTGATGCCAGCCACCATGCTTTCTTGTACTTCGGCCCAAGTGAGGCCGCGGTGCATGCCAACGAGCCCAGTAGCCGCCGATGCGATTAGTAGCGCTACTTGGTTGGGTCCATAGGAGGCATCTGCCCCGAAAAGTTGAACTGCTGAAAAAAGGAGAAAAACGAGAAGAACAATCGGAGCGAAAGATAAGAGCATAGGTTAAGTGGGCCGGTAGTACGGCTTTGCCATTGTTATTTGGTAGGTTCCAATAATACGTTCACGAAATCCACCTTCACAGTAGCTCAAGTAAAAGCGCCACATACGAATGAATTTTTCATCGAACCCCATGGCTTTGACAGCATCCAGCTCTTCCAAAAAGGCTTCATGCCAGTGTTGAAGTGTTCGCGCGTAATCCAGGGCGATATCTCTAAGGTCGATAATTTGCATGTCTGTTGTACGGGTCAGTGCGCCGCTGATTACATTGAGCGAGGGCAGGCAGCCGCCGGGAAAAATATATCGCTTGATGAAATCCACTGACTTGCGATAGTCATCGTAACGTTGTTTGTTGATGGTAATGGCCTGAATAACCGCTTTTCCATTGGGCTTTAGTAGTTTACTGATACAGTTGAAATACGTGTCGAAATACTCATGCCCTACGGCTTCGATCATCTCAATAGATACTAGCTTGTCGAATTTACCTGACAGGTCCCGATAATCTTTGAATAGCAGAGTAATTTTATCTTGCAGTCCTCGCCTTTCGACTTCTGCCCGCGCATGCTCTAGCTGCTCGTGAGAAATCGTGGTGGTGGTTACCTTGCAGCCGAAGTTCTCTGCGGCATAGATTGCCATGCCTCCCCAGCCTGTACCGATTTCAATTAGATGATCGGTTGGTTTGAGCTCAAGGTCCTCGCATATTAGCTTTAGCTTGTGCTGCGATGCTTCGGCCAGGTTGTCGCAGTTCGATGGGAAGACCGCCGACGAGTACATGAGGGTAGGGTCAAGAAAAAGCGAGAAGAAGTCGTTGCCCAAATCGTAGTGCGCAGCAATGTTCTCTCGCGATCCGGACAGTGAGTTTCTGCGCGCTGCGTGCGCGAGCTTAAGCGCACTTTTAATCAACCAGTTCTGATTATTTTTCATGGACTCGAGAATTGGCATATTGGCGCTGAATACCCGAGTCACATTGGTGAGCTGATCAGTGCTCCAGTCGCCGTGGATGTAAGCCTCCGCAGCGCCCATGGTTCCGCCCATAAGAATCCGCGAGTAAGCGCTAGGCTTATGAATTGTGACCGAGGCACTCGGTGCAATCGAGAGATCACCGCCACCAAAACGGTGTTTCTCTTCATTGTCGTGAACGATCAGCTCACCATGTTGGAGGCTACTGAAAAGCTTAAATATCAGACGTTTTGTGAGCTCAGTACTCCGCCACGACTTCACCGAAGGCAATTTTTCAATGTGTTTAACATCTACCTGACGTGCGGTCATAAGACATTCCTACTTAACTAACAGAGTTGTTTTTTGGGTGGGTGAAGAGAGGCACACGCCGCAGAAGTAGCACGAGTGCCTGCCAATAAATGCCTGCTGTGACTTTGGCTGTCTCAAGGGGGAAGCGAGCCAGCAGTAAGAGTCCAGTTAAACGTGTAATCGGAAGGCGCGTAAGTGTAAGCGATGCATGGAATACACGTTTTCCGTCCTCAAGGTTGGTGAGCTTGATGGCCAATGTTTCGCCTGGAACTGTCGACGACCAGCGGTACTGCTGCTCCATACCATGAAACGGCGATACGTGGAGTTCTTTTTTAAACTCTGTCTGAAAAAGCGAATCCGAGTGATGGACAGTTAGCACGTAGCTGTGCCTCTCCCCCCAGGGCGTATTGGTGACCTCAGCGACAATAAATTCGAGGCATTCACTCTTTGCCCCTTTACAGAAATAGCAGGCGATCGGGTTGTTTTGAAGTCCAAAATATCGCCAATTGGCGAGCAGAAAAATCTGTCCGTCGAAGTGCTGGTTTGTCTCTTCAAAAATACGCCGTTTAACGGCTTCTGCTATGGAGAGGTTTTCGTCGCCAATGAAGTCGCTGCGAATGAAGCGCGCTGGAGCCAAACGTCGCGAACCCCAGCCTGTGGTTCGGTGGGTAATGTCGCTTACCCTCTCCACATCAACAAAGGGCATGAACACCCGATAACTGAACCGATGAGGTTTGGGCGTCGTCCGCGCGTGCGCCAGTCGACCTACGTAGAACGCCGAATTCACTGGCGGCCCCGCTTTTTGATGATGGCGTCGGCGACACGATTGCCGCTGAAAAGACCATCCTCGTGAAAACCATTTCGCCAGTAGGCACCGCAGAACCACGTGTTCCTTGGGCCATTAATATCACGCCAGCGTTGCTGAGCCGCGATGCCTTTAATGGTGAATTGAGGATGTGCGTATCGGTATTCGCCCAAGATCGTACTTGGGTCTATTGCGTCAGTATCGTTAAGTGTCACGCAAAAGGTTTCAGGCGAGTTGATTCCCTGAAGCATGTTCATATTGTAGGTGAGAGTAGCCTGGGTACTCGACTCTTTAAGCCGATAGTTCCAACTCGACCAAGCGAGGCGCTTCTTGGGTAGCAAAGTTGTGTCAGTATGCAGCACAACCTCATTTTCAGAGTAGGGGAGTTCGCGAAGCACAGATGACTCCGTGTCATCAATGTCACTGAGTATAGCCATTGCCTGATCTGCGTGAGCTGCAATGACGATGTCATCAAAGATCAGCTCTTCACCCAGACGTGTCCTTAACCTGGGAAATTGACCTTCGCTACGCACGACGGCGGTCACCGCACAGTTAGTGCGAATATTTTCTTGAAAAGGTGCACACAGAGGCGCCAAGTAACTTTTGCTACCGCCGCGCAGCACTCGCCACTGCGGTCGGCGTTTAACTTGAAGCAGGCCATGATTTTTGAAAAATCGAACAAAAAACTCGGCAGGAAAATTCAGGCTCTCCTGGAAGTTTGCCGACCAGATGGCTGATGCCATGCTGATGAGGTAGTTGCGCCGAAAGAACTCGTTGAAGCCGTGCCGCTCTAAATAATCCTGCAAGGTTTC
>CAJWEV010000017.1 GCA_913031575.1 uncultured Halieaceae bacterium
GGTACCGCTAACAATGACAATTCGCATGGTCTTGTTCTCTCGCTCGCGCTTACCAAGGGAAGGCGAGCCCTGCATGTTTAAGCTAGCCTGAGAAAACTAGATAGGCCGGCTATAACCCACCCCCCGAGTATATACCGACCAAGCAAAAACAGCTTGATAAGTTGCTAGTCTTAATGAGTTCTTTGTTTACGTTTGTGATCCGTGACTTGCCGGTCGAGTTTATCGATGACCGAGTCGATAGCCGGATACATGTCAGATAATGTCTCGGAGGCAAAGAAATCGGCTCCGGCAAGGTGAAGATTTGCTTCCGCTTTGTGCTTAGCTCGTTCCACAACCAAAACAAATTCTATGTGATCGATCGTGTCGCAGTGCCGTTGCACTCGCCTTAGTTTTTTGGAGATGTGCTCCCTAAGTCCGTCGGTTACCTCTACGTGATGTCCACTGATGGTCAATCGCATGGCGTAATCTCCTGTGTTTTTAATAGTCAGATAAACCGCTTTCTCTCGTTAGATGGTCCTATGTTCATTTGCTCTCGGTACTTAGCAACCGTGCGTCGAGCGACAACGACGCCTTCGTCTGCCAGCAATGTGCAGAGTTTTGCGTCACTCCACGGTTTTTGAGGGTTTTCCCCAGCCACGATGCGCTTGATCAGCGCCTTGATGGCGGTTGATGAGCACTCACCTCCTTCGGTCGTGGCTACGTGGCTCGAAAAGAAATACTTCAACTCGTAGATACCGCGTGGCGTGTGCATATACTTTCGTGTGGTCGCCCGGGAAACGGTGGACTCGTGAAGGTCAACTTCTCCCGCAATATCGGCCAGAATAAGTGGGCGCATGGCTTCTTCTCCGTGATCTAAAAAAGCCCGTTGATGCTGAACAATTGACAAAGCCACTTTGAGAAGCGTCTCGTTGCGACTCATCAAGCTTTTAATAAACCACTTTGCTTCCTGCATACTGGTCCGTGCATAGTCTCTGTCAGCTGTTGAGCCTGCACTGAGGAGATCCGCGTAGTGATCATTAATGCGTAATCTGGGTGCGATATCGGGATTCAGTTCGACACGCCATTTTCCTTCAGCGCGCTTTACAAAAACGTCGGGGACGATGTACTCCGTTGCCTCAGTCGCGACCGATGACCCTGGCGTTGGGTTAAGCGTTCGAATCAGCGACAGGGCACCCAGAATGTCATCGGGCGTGGTTCGCATCCGGCGCGCGAGATTTTTTGGGTCAGCAACTGGAATTTGCTCTATATGTCGACTTACCAGTAGGCCCGCTGTATCACGGTGTGGTGTGTCAACAGACATCTGCCGGAGTTGGATCAACAGGCACTCTCTCAGGTCCGTGGCAAAGACCCCTGTGGGCTCAAAGTGTTGCAGCCGATGCAAGACCGCCATGACTTCATCCATTTCGACATCATCAAGCGCCAACCCAATATGAATTTGTTCCGGCGTTTGGGTCAGTCTGCCTTGATTGTCGACAGCGTCGATAAACGCCAGGGCAATTGCGTGGTCGGTCTCCGAGAAGCGTGTCAGGTTTAGCTGCCACAATAGATGCGACTGGAGTGTTTCGGGTAATGAATCACGCTCGGCAAAAGCTAGGTCATCGGAATCTGCACTTATCCCTGCGGAGGGGGGGGCTGAAGACGGCATGACGTCTTCCCAAGCAGCATCAACTTCCAGCTCGCTGGCGGTGACGGCGTCGCTGACGCGTTCAGAGAAGTCGACGCTCTCTCGTATATCCTCATCAACAGGTTCGGCAATCAACTCGTCTTCATCTAGAAGTGGATTACTCTCGAGTGTTTCTGAAATCGTTTGCTGGAGGTCTAGGGTGCTGAGTTGGAGGAGCTTAATAGCCTGCTGAAGCTGTGGTGTCAGCGTGAGTTGTTGGCCTAGCTTTAGTTGCAGCGCTTGCTTCATAGATCTCGAAAAGCCGCTATTGAAAAAATAGTGTAGCTCTTTCAAATCGGGGAAGGCAATCGAGTTGGCAAAGGTTTTGCATGCGCCAATTGCAATAGTGGTGTCAGAGTCGGAAATCCTGACCAAGATAAACTTTTCGCACCTTAGCATTATCAAGAATGCTCTGGGCATTACCGTCAGCGATCACCTTGCCCTCACTCACAATATAGGCGCGCTCGCAGATGTCGAGGGTCTCTCGAACATTATGATCGGTGATCAAGACGCCAATGCCGCGGTCTTTGAGATGCGTAATTATGGCTTTGATGTCAGAAATGGAGATTGGATCAACGCCGGCAAATGGCTCATCGAGCAAAATCACACGAGGCTCGGTTGCCAAGGAACGCGCAATCTCGACGCGTCTTCTCTCGCCACCTGACAAGCTTTGCCCAAGTGAATCCTTAATGTGTGTAATGTGAAACTCCTGCAGTAACTCCTTACATTGAGCCTGCTGTTCCTCCTGAGACAAATCATTGCGTGTTTCCAAAATCGCTATGATGTTGTCTTCGACTGACATCCGTCTGAAGATGGAAGCCTCTTGAGGGAGGTAGCCTAATCCGCGCCGTGCGCGTAAATGAATAGGAAGGTGGGTGACATCTTCCCCTGATAAGGTGATGACGCCCTCGTCACTGGTGACGAGCCCAACCATTAAATAGAAACACGTAGTTTTTCCCGCGCCGTTTGGCCCTAGTAACCCAACGATCTCGCCAGCGTTTACTGACATCGACATGCCATCCACCACACGGCGACCCTTGTACGCCTTCGCTAACCCTCTGGCAGAGAGCACCTCGGCCACGTTATTTACCGTCGCGTAGCGCGTTAGGAGGGATAGTCACTTTGACTCGTTGGGGTGCGCCTGTCTCAGGTGAACCGGCGGCCATGACGCGCTGCGTTCCGACTAAATATTCGATCATACTGCCCTCAATCACCGCGCCATCCTGCAGGATTTTTGCCTGCCCGACTAGACGCACTCGCTCACTCTTCTCGTGATATTCAATCATTGTTGCACTGGCGTCGATGGGCGCATCAGCGTTTTCGGGTTGCTGCTTCAGTGTCGCTGGGTTGCCTTTTGCTGTGATGAGGGTTGTCTTGTCGCCATCAAAACTAAAAATTAGGCTATCCGCTCGAATTTCTAAGCTGCCCTGGGTAAGCACAACGTCGCCGCTATAAGTAGTCTTACCTGAGGGTTCCTCACGCACGGCACTGTCCGCAGATATCTCTATGGGCTGATCGGTATTCGCTGAATGCACGGCGGCGGCCCCAAAAAGGCTGAGACATACACAGAGAGCAGAAATATGGTGCCGTCCCATCATCATGGCCTCTGTTGGCTCCGCTGATACATCGATCTCACTTGTCCCACTAGCTTCGCTGTTCCTTGCTCAAGGTCGACAATTAGCCCGCCTGCTGATGACAAACTTTGATTGCCGGTAAGTTGTGTTTTATCTGTCGATATGGCTTCACCTGACGCCATATCGACCACTACCGCTTCGGTGAGAAGGTTAACACCATCTGCCCGCGAGACCACGACACCGCCCTGCAGTTTGACTGTGTCATTAGACGCGTCTGAGGTACCCCTGGGGGCGGCCAGTATCCACTCTTGCCCCTGATGATCGCGGCGCCGGACCCGTAACTCCGAAAGCTCAGTCGTTGACCGGTTTTCGAGTCGGATGGCGTGTTTAGCGTTGCTCTGCTCGAGTTTTCTCCCCTCTTTGTCAAAGCGTGTGATGACCAGTTGATCAATTTCGACTTCTACCAGTGCTTGTGGCGAAGTGCCCATGGGTGATTCATTGTCAACGCGAGCGAAAACAATTAGCAGGGTCATGACGCCAAATAGAGCAAACGCAATACTCCACTTCATGAGGATTTATGACTCACCAGCAAGTCGCATAATTCACGTACGCATCCATCTCCGCCCACCCTGGTCGCGACCCAGTTAGCCTTCGATTTCACCTCGGTAGCAGCATCAGCCGGACATGCACCTAACTTAACCGACTCAATTGCCATCAAGTCGGGTAAGTCATCGCCTATGTAGGCAACCTGATCGAGCGACAGATTCATCTTGTCCACAAGATTTGAAAGGGCGGTGAGTTTGTCCTCTATGCCCTGCATAAGAAGAGAAATACCCAGTTCGAGCGCTCGTCGCTCAACCATAGGTGATGTACGCCCAGTGATTATGGCTGTTTCGATCCCCGACGCTTGGGCGCGCTGTATCCCGAGACCATCTTTGACGTTGAAGGATTTAAGTTCCTGTCCATCGCTGGTATAGGTGACTCTCCCATCGGTCATAACGCCATCGATATCCATGACCAGCAAGCGAATACCAGCGTAATCGGTCATAAGATATCCGCTTTCAATAGCGCCAATAACTGAACAACACCGGTGACCTTCTTTTGCTCGTCTACCACAATTAGCGCACTGATACTTTCATTTTCCATGCGCGTCAAAGCCTCGGCAGCGAGGGCATTCGCGTCGATAGTTTTGGCGGCCGAGGACATAACATTACCCACGTGCGTGGTGCTTAAGTCGTGATGCTGCTCGAGTGCGCGGCGAAGGTCGCCGTCGGTGAAAATGCCAAGTAGGTCCCCGTTTTCGTCAATTACGGTCGACATACCGAGGCCTTTGGCAGAGATTTCCATGAGTGCGTCAGCCAGTGACGTATCCGGTGATACCCTGGGGACATCATCGCCCGTAACTAATACATCGCTTACCCGTGTCAGCAGACGACGACCTAAAGCCCCACCGGGGTGAGTGAATGCAAAGTCCTCAACCGTAAATCCCCGTTGCTCGAGAAGCGCAATCGCTAATGCATCACCCATAACCAGATTTGCCGTCGTGCTTGCTGTCGGCGCCAGATCGAGCGGGCAGGCCTCTTCAGAAACGCTGATGTTGAGGTGTACATCAGCCGCTGTCGCCAGTGTCGAGGTATCGTTGCCAGTAATGGCAACAATCGGAATGCCGAGTCGTTTAAGTAGCGGCAGCAGGGCGGTTATTTCGCCTGTAGTGCCACTGTTGCTCATCAGCAGCGCAGCGTCTGACCGGGTGATCATGCCCATATCGCCATGACAGGCTTCAGCTGGATGAACGAATTGCGCTGGCGTACCGGTACTGGCGAGTGTTGCAGCAATTTTATTGCCGATATGCCCACTTTTTCCCATTCCACTGACAATGACCCTTCCTTCGACAGATGCAAGGAGATCTACCGCTTTGCTAAAGCTGTCGTCGATTCGCTGCTCTAACTGCTCGACGGCCTGTCGCTCGATTGCGATAGTGCGTCTGGCAGACTCGATAGCCGATCGTGGCGAAATACTTTCTGAGGTCACAATGCGAGGTCCGGATGCAAGATAAGTAAGGCCATGTAAGCAATGTACATACTAACCAATAAGACACCTGAAACCCGCCCAAGTTCACCACTCCCTGCTTTGCCCTGCCCAGCGTTCTGATATGCGGCCCAGGCAAGCAGCATCAAGGTAGCGGTGGTCACCATCGTCACCGGCCAATCGCGACTCATCACGTTTGCATTCAGCGTCAATGGTCCGAAAAAACTAGGACCAGCGAGTACAACCAGTATATTGAAGACGTTGCTACCCACAATGGCACCGATGGCGATATCCGAGTGCCCTTTGAGGGCGCTCATGATTGATGCCGCAAGCTCTGGAAGACTTGTACCGATCGCGACGATGGTCAATCCGATAATCAGCTCGGACACGCCCAAAGCAGTCGCTATGTTGACGGCACCAACGACCAGCAGTCGCGACGAGATAACCAGCAGCGCTAGGCCAATTGAGAATACCCCCCAGGCTTTCAGTGGCGTGAGCTTGGGGTCACTGACGACACCGCCGTTAAGTGTCGCACCACGTCTAGCTAGCAGGGTTAAAAAAATCACGAGGCCAAGCAGAAAGAGGGCACCATCGCCGATTGATAAAATACCGTCAGCCATTAAAGCACCTGCGAGTAGCGTGACGATAACCATTTGGGGCAGTTCACGTCTCGTTGTGCTCGCGTCAATTGCTATGCTTCTGATCAGCAGTGTGACGCCGAGTACCAGTCCTATGTTGGCAATATTCGATCCAAGTGCGTTACCGACGGCGAGCTCTCCCGATCCCGATAGTGAAGCCATGATCGAGACCACGATTTCAGGTGCCGATGTGCCCAGTGAGACAATGGTCATACCGATGAGCAGTGGCGACATACCGGCGTGATTCGCAACGGCAGCCGCGCCCTCTACGAACTTATCCGAGCTCCAAACTAGGCCTGTCAAGCCCACTGAAATGAATAAAACATCTAGCATGTGATATAAATCTTTATCCTAAGATTTAAAAACGCACCGCTGAGCGCCAGCGATCGGGTATCATACGGCAATGTGAGCGCCCAGCAGACTCCAACGTAAGTCAAAACGGAGCGACTCGGCCCAACAATTTACGTTTTGAGCTAAAAATCGCATGAAATTTGTCAGAGTAACGATCGAAAGCACCGTCTTCGGCTTACTGAGTTTGATGGCCACTATGGTTGTAACGGGAAGTGATTTGGTGGGGCCGACACCGATCATTGAGTCGACTACCTCTCGAATCATGGCCATCGTGGATGAGGCCCCCGAGTATTTCGATACCAATTCAGATCGTTTTTATAACGAAATTGGAGCTGTTTTGGATGAGACGATTGATTGGCGGGGCTTTGCTAAGGGTGTTATGGGCGAGTACGCCTCCAATGCGCGCTACCGCTCCTTAGATGATGAGGGCCGCAAAGCGCTGCGAGAGCAACTTCAGTCGTTCACTGACATTATGAAGACGGGCTTGATACGCACATACGCCAAAGGTTTGTTGGCGTTTAGTGGATCCAAATTCGAAATTATCGATGAAGAAGCGATTAACCCTAACGCGCGGTCTGCGTCCATCACGCAACTGGTCTACGGCTCGGGTAACCGGACTTATACTGTGCGATATCAGCTGGGTAGAAGCCGAGACGGTAGATGGCGCCTGAGAAATCTTATCGTCGCTGATGTCAACTTGGGCCAGATCTATCAAAATCAATTCGCCGCAGCCGCGAAGTCTGCTGACGGTGATGTGGCCAAGGTTGTCGCTGAGTGGGATATCTCTGCCAACTTGCCGGAGGATTTGGACAGTGAATGAAGCCATGATTAAAGAGGCGCTCGAGGGCGAATTTCCTGGCGCCACCATCGATGTGCTACTGGATGGTTCTCACTGCCAAGTCACCGTGATCAGTGATGTATTCGAGGGGATGAGGCCTGTCGCACGGCAGCAGCGAGTTTATTCGCCCCTGGGCGAGTTTATTAGCACCGGTGCCTTGCACGCTGTCAATATCATCACAAAAACACCGTAGCGGGCAGCGCTTCATTGGACTACTTTAAAATCCGCGGAAAGACGCCGTTACACGGTCGCATACCTATTTCAGGGGCGAAAAATGCAGCGCTTCCGATATTGGCCGCCACACTACTAACGGACAAGATGTCCACGTTACTCAATGTACCTCATCTTAATGATATTACGACCATGGTCGAGTTGTTAGGCGCGCTTGGCACTGACGTTGCGATTGACGAGTCAATGGCACTGAAGGTGTCAGCAGCGCAAGTGAACAACCAGCGTGCACCTTACGAGCTAGTGAAAACGATGCGCGCCTCAATCCTTGTAATGGGGCCACTTCTGGCGCGGTTTGGTAGAGCTGAGGTCTCCTTTCCTGGAGGTTGTGCGATTGGGAATCGTCCCGTTGACCTGCACTTGAAGGGCTTCGAGGCTATGGGCGCATCTATTGATGTCCGCGATGGATACATCGTTGGCTCCACCGAGAATAGGCTCAAGGGCTGTGACTTCACGTTTGACACCGTCACGGTTGGCGGGACCGAAAACCTGCTCATGGCAGCGGTCTTGGCAGAGGGCAGAACAGTGCTTCGCAATGCCGCACGTGAACCCGAAATCAACGATCTAATTGCTTTCCTTAGAGGTATGGGAGCAGAGATCGAGGGCGACGATACATCTACGCTTGTGATCAACGGCGTCTCCAAGCTCGGCGCCAATCATTACAGTGTTATGCCAGATCGGATTGAGGCGGGGACATTCCTGGTTGCGGCTGCCGCAACTCGCGGATGCGTGACGGTCGAGAATGCGAATGCTGAGCATCTTGGCATTGTGCTCGAAAAATTACGAGATGCAGGCGTGAAAGTTATTGTCGAAGGTAATAGCATTACTGCGGACATGACTGAGGGTCAGCTGACATCGATTGATCTCATCACCGCTCCATACCCCGGGTTTCCGACCGACATGCAAGCGCAATTTACTGCCCTTAACGTGGTTGCGCATGGAGTGGGCCGCATAACAGAAACCATATTCGAAAACCGATTGATGCAAGCGCATGAAATGAGCCGAATGGGTGCCAATATTACGGTGGACGGCCATTCAGTTATTATTCGTGGTAAGTCCAATATCGATGGTGCTCCCGTAATGGCTTCCGATCTGAGAGCGTCTGCGAGTCTGGTGATCGCAGGCCTCGCCGCGAACGGCGAAACTCACGTTGATCGCATTTACCACATTGATCGTGGTTATGAGCGCATTGAAGAGAAGCTTCAGGCTGTTGGCGCTGACATTGTCAGAAAATCGAGGTAGGTCATGAAAGCTGCAAAAGGGGAACAGCTTACGATAGCGCTGACCAAAGGGCGCATTCTCTCCCAGACACTACCACTGCTCGCAAAGGCGGGTGTGTCACCGATGGAGTCGGTGGAAAAGAGTCGGAAACTCATCTTTCCCACTACGATGGAGGGCGTTTCTCTTGTTATCTTGCGTGGGGCTGATGTGCCAACCTATGTTCGACACGGTGCTGCTGACGTTGGAGTGGTCGGTAAAGATCTCTTGATGGAGTCAGGTGACGAAGGTCTTTATGAGGTGCTTGACCTTGAGATAGCCCGCTGCCGTCTTATGACGGCGGGTACGGGGCAAGCCAGATCAGGACATGCTGCTAAAATCCGAGTGGCGACAAAGTTTGTGAATGTTGCTCGTGCTCATTATTCGTCGCGTGGCATCCAGCCCAACATTATTAAGCTGTACGGGGCAATGGAACTCGCGCCGATTATGGATCTCGCTGATGAAATTGTTGATATTGTTGATACCGGTAACACCCTGGAAGCAAACGGTATGCAGCCGCTCGAGCATATTGCCGACATCTCCTCACGACTCATCGTTAACAAAGCGTCGATGCGCACCCGTAATCAAATTATTGCCGGCCTCGTGAAGCGACTGGCTGCTTCGGTCGCGTCGCGGCGAGACTCTTGAGTAATTTCAGCATGAGGACCCTCGAGATACAGCGTTTCTCTCAAAGCGATGATGATTTCGAGGCGCGAGTCAGAGCGTTGAAAGCACCAATGAGAGCGTTCGATCCAAATTTAGTCAGCAGTGTGCGCGATATTATTAGTGACGTACGATCAAGGGGAGATCAAGCACTTCTTGAATTCACGCGATGCCTTGATCAGCACCCCGCAGAATCGGTCAACAATCTTCTATTCGAGGGCGATGCCCTTAAAGCCTTCGAATCTCAGATTATGGATGCAGAGCGCGCGGCTATGACAGAAGCAGCTCAACGTATCCAGCGTTATCACGAGGAGCAGATCAGTCCTGACTGGTCAATTACCGATGAACATGGCAGTCGACTGGAGCAGCGAGTGCGCCCTATGCAGCGCGTGGGTTTGTACGTGCCTGGCGGCAAAGCGAGTTACCCCTCTTCTGTGCTAATGAATACTATACCGGCCAAAGTGGCAGGTGTGGCCGAAGTCGTAATGGTTACTCCCACGCCTTCAGGACAGGTGAACCCCCTGGTGCTTGCAGCGGCATCACTGGCAGGCGTCGATCAGGTGGTGACTGTTGGTGGAGCGCAGGCTGTTGCGGCGTTGGCTTACGGGACGGAGTCAATTGGCGCCGTCGATAAAATTGTAGGTCCCGGCAACCGTTACGTCGCGGAGGCCAAGCGACAGGTCTTCGGTAAGGTGGGAATCGATATGATTGCGGGTCCTTCCGAGATCTTCGTGATTGGGGATGGGACCGTCGATCCAGACTGGATTGCTCTGGACCTGATGTCTCAGGCAGAGCACGACGAGATGGCTCAGGCGGTCTGTATTGCCACCACGGAGGAATATCTGGAGGCAGTAACAGCGTCGCTTGAGAGAATGTTACCGGACATGCCGCGACGCGATATTATTACGGCGTCACTGCGAAATCGGGGAGCGCTCATATCAGTAGTAGATCTGGCGGCCGCGGCGTCATTATCAAACCGGTTTGCGCCAGAGCACCTCGAACTGGCCGTGGCGTCGCCCGAGGATTTGCTCCCTGCAATCTCAAGTGCCGGAGCTGTTTTCCTTGGGGCTTATAGCTCGGAATCATTGGGTGACTACTGCGCGGGAACGAATCATGTTTTACCGACGTCAGGGGCTGCGCGCTTCTCATCACCGCTAAGTGTCTATGACTTTCAGACCCGAACCTCTATTGTAAAAATCACTCGGGCAGGTGCAAGCGCGCTTGCCGAAGTCGCAGGCACGATCGCAGACAGTGAGTCATTGTCGGCTCATGCGAGAGCTGCTAGAGCCAGAAAGGACTAGATTTACTCTCCGGCCGGACGTGTCGAGACAATGGCCTCGACATCAAACTCCAAGTCGCCTCGCTGAAGGCCCACAAGCACGCGATCTCCGGGTCGGAGGCGGGCAATGGTCTGCATCGCTTGACGAGCATCGGTAACCCGCTCAGCGTTGAGACTAGTAATAAGATCTCCCACCTGGATACCTGACCGCTGCGCTGGTCCTCCAGGTGCTGTGTCGGTGACCAGCAGTGATTGCGTTGCTCGGCCTTGCTCATCAAAACTCAACAGCAGATCGACACTAACGCCCAGCCAGCCACGGACAACCGCTCCGTATTCAATGAGATCACTCATGACAGTAGTGACTACATTACTGGGTGTGGCGAGGTTAATGCCTATGCCGCTGGCTTCATTACTATCATCATTAGCGCCAGTATAAATCAGCGTATTGATGCCTACCAATCTACCTTCAGCATCAATCAATGCGCCACCGGAGCTTCCCAAGTGGATGGTCGCATCAGTCTGGACATAGTTTTCATAAGCCGATAGCTGCAAGCCGTAGCGCTCGAGTCCAGATACAATGCCGAGTGATACCGAGTGCCCGAAGCCGAAGGGATTACCGATGGCGAGTACGATATCGCCTACATTGATATTATCGGAATCGGCTGTCTCGATTGCCGACAAACCTGTCAGATCGGTTTTTAGCAGGGCGAGGTCCGTCTCAGGGTCAGCCCCCACAATTATCGCGTTTGCGCGACGTCCATCGGATAAAAGTATTTGAATCGCTTGAGCACCATCGATCACATGGCGATTTGTGATGATGTGTCCGTCCTCGCTCATGATGACGCCCGAACCCAAAGAGCGCTCGACTCGTGGCTGCCGTTCTCCCGGATTGGTAAAGCGTCGGAGGAGTGGGGCGTTAAGGACTGGCGACCGGTCTGTTACCAGTTTGGCCGTGTAGATGTTAACAACAGAAGGCGTTGCTACGGCCACCGCATGGCGATAACTGTAAGGGCCCTGCGCACTAGTAGAAATTTTCAACCAATCTGTATTTAGCAGTAGCACAGCAGCGAAAACACCCGCTAACGCAGGCCAAGCCAGTTGTGAAAACCACTCCCGCATGAATATCTCTCCTTAAATCTCCCGCTAGTGTAAATCAAAGTCTGCGTATAATGCGGCAAGACTAGAGTTTGACTGGCTCAAGGAGTGATCTTTATGGCCGTTGGTCGAGATGAATTAGGCAAAGTGCTGGATTCAGAGTTATGCGTTCCTGCATTTAAGGACTATTGCCCAAACGGATTGCAAGTTGAGGGGCGCGATGAGATTAACGTCCTCGTATCCGGAGTGACGGCGTGTCAGGCCCTGCTCGAGAGCGCGGTGACGCTCAAGGCAGACGCGGTTCTCGTACATCACGGTTATTTTTGGCGCGGTGAAGACGAGCGTCTGGTTGGCATGAAGGCACAACGTATCAGAACTTTATTGGAAGCAGGCATAAGCCTATTCGCTTACCACTTGCCGCTCGATTGTCACCCCACACTGGGTAACAACGCTGGCCTCGCGCGTGCAATGGGTTTGCGAGAATGGCAGGGAATTGATCCCGAGGACGCGACCCATCCCGTGTTCTGTGGCGTATTCGATGAGGGTGCGCGGTTGTCTGATGTCGTTGACAGGCTGGAGCATGAACTGCAGCGAGAAGCTTTGGTCGTTGGCGATCCGGATACGATCATTCGATCAGCTGCCTGGTGCACGGGCGGCGGTCAGGCGTACATTGATGACGCCGCGTCCTACGGCGCAGAGTTATTTATTACTGGAGAGGTGTCAGAGCAGACGGTCCACGTGGCGCGAGAGCGGGGACTAGCTTTTGTTGCGGCCGGTCATCATGCGACAGAGCGATTTGGAGCTCGTAGCCTTGGTCACTGGATTGCCAATCGCTTTGGTATCGATCATCACTTCGTCGATATCAACAATCCGGCCTGAGGTCAGCTGGCCTGCTCAGAGTAGGTCTTGTCCAGCCCGAAATCTTCCGCCAACTGTCCAGTCTCCCCTGGTGTTTTCTTTGGGGCGTAATCTAGTGGTTGCGCAGGGTCCAGGAGGTGATCGGGCACTTCAAGCGAGCCGCTGATATGTTTCATATTGTCCATTTGGCTCGCTACTTCGCTGTCGCAAAGCTCCTGTGCACCCGAGGCAATATGGGCGTAGATGGAGCGATAATCATCTTGCATGCGGTGAAGGAGCTGCGCTGTGTTGGCGAAATGACTTGTCACTGACTGCTCATAAGCTCGGTGCGCGGCTTGTGTAGCTTCCACTTCACGTTTCAGCTCACTGATTACCTCGCTTGAATCGTCTTTGTGCTGCAAGGCTGCCCACCAACCCACGGCAAGGCCCACGGAAAAGCCAGCAAGTAGGAAATAGGCAATCGTTGTAAGTGTAGGTTCCATGAGACTCCTCCGAGTTCTCTGCTTGGTAGCGCCATGATGCTACGAGTGGCGCAATAAGAACTCTTCCCGACCAAGAGCTTACCAAATGCGCGCAGTTACGTCCCGTGGGTCATCTTATTTAAATTATTGTCGTATAAATAACTTGACGGTAAAGTCGCGGCCCGTGACTTTTCCTCGCAAGCTTCGGATCCACCCTGTTAATGCTTCAATCACCTGCCCAACGCTACCAAGCAGATCTTGACTCAGGCGCCATATTACCTGACGAAGCACAGCGGATGGCTGTTGATGCGCTTCAGGATCTTTACCTGCGTCTCGAAGATCGAGCAAAGGTCAAAGCCGGATTTCTTGACCGATTTTTGAATCGCTCTCGAATCGCACCAGAGCAAGGGCTTTATCTGTGGGGTGGCGTAGGTCGGGGCAAGACGTATCTGATGGACTCTTTCTTTGAAGCGTTAAGCTTCGATAAAAAAAAACGGATGCACTTCAACCGCTTCATGCAGCTGATTCACGAGGAGTTAACAGAGCTTTCTGGACTAAAAAACCCGTTGGAGAGTGTAGCGGACCGAATCGCATCTGAGACCACCGTCCTTTGCTTCGATGAGTTTTACGTCAGCGATATTGGCGACGCGATGTTGCTCGGCGGACTAATGCAGGCCCTATTTGACCGAGGTATCACGCTGGTAGCGACATCCAATATTCCACCGGAGGCATTGTACAAAGACGGTTTACAGCGTTCGCGATTCATCCCTGCTATCCGTTCAGTTGAGACGTTCACGCAGGTAATAAATGTCGACAGTGGAATCGATTATCGACTCCGAGTGCTCACACAGTCTGAGCTGTATTTTGTGTTTGAGGACGCATCCTTGGAGAGTCCTCTGCCTGGATTATTCGCAGACCTGACAGGAGGGAAAACACCCGAGGCGGGTGTGATGACACTTAATAAAAGATCTCTCTCGTTCTTGGGGTGCTCGGAGGGCGTTCTGTTCGTGTCCTTTGAGGCGCTGTGCCTTTCCGCGAGAAGTGCCATGGATTACACGCAGATCGCAAGGGAATTTCACTCAGTGCTACTATCCGATGTCCCGATTTTGACTGTCAATATAGAAGATGGGGCGCGACGGTTTATTTCCCTCGTTGATGAATTTTATGACCGAAATATTAAGTTGGCAGTGGTAGCGGAGGTCGGTATGAAGCAGCTGTATAGCGGATCCAAATTGGCGTTCGAATTTCAAAGGACCCAATCGCGACTGATTGAAATGCAGTCTGTGGAATATTTGGGTCGAGAACACCGGCCGTAACCATCGTTTTTTATTGAAACAAGTATCAGGCTGCTGTAACCTCCGCGCTCCTATAATCTGGGCCTAACGGGCAAATGCATGAAGACTTTTAGTGCAAAGGCAAGCGACGTCAGCCACGATTGGTATGTCGTTGACGCAGAAAACAAAACTCTCGGACGGTTGGCTGTCGAGATCGCGCATCGTCTGCGCGGCAAGCATAAGGCCGAATTCACACCGCACATGGACATGGGCGATTACATCGTCGTGGTCAACTGTGAGAAGCTTCGAGTTACCGGCGCGAAGGCGACCGATAAGATGTATCACCACCACACCGGGTACCCCGGTGGTGTGAAGTCATTTACATTTGAAAAGCTTATCGAGCGCGCACCTGAACGTGTATTGCGGCGTGCTGTTAAGGGTATGTTGCCGCGAAACCCGCTTGGGAGGGCGATGTTTAAAAAGCTGAAAGTGTATGCGGGTCCATCACACCCACACGCGGCACAACAGCCTCAAACGCTGACGATTTAGGGAAGTCATAATGGCAGCATCACAATATTACGGCACAGGGCGACGCAAAACATCAACGGCGCGCGTCTTCCTTAAAGGCGGTAACGGCGCGATTACGATCAATGGTCGAAGCATTGACGAGTACTTCGGTCGAGAGGTGGCTCGCATGATTGTGCGTCAGCCCCTTGAGTTGACTGAGAATGCTGAGAAATTTGACGCAAATATCACAGTCGTTGGCGGTGGTAGTTTTGGTCAGGCAGGCGCAATTCGTCACGGATTGACGCGTGCTTTACTGGAGTACGACGAATCACTTCGCGGTATATTGCGAGCGGCTGGTTTCGTAACCCGCGACGCACGAGAGGTTGAGCGAAAGAAAGTTGGTCTGCGCAAAGCCCGTCGTCGCCCGCAGTTCTCAAAGCGTTAATTTTTCTGTGTGGTAGCGATCGCTGTCACGTTACTGAACAAATTTTGACTAGAAGCGGGCCATTTGTGGCCTGCTTCGCCTTGCTGTGCGTAATACCGACCATTAAACTTCCGCGCTCAAAAAAAGGCAGGGGTCGCGCACTGCCGTTAAACACAACTAAGACTCGGAGAAAACCGAATGAGTGAAGTTGAGGCAGGCCAAGCAGCCGATGACGGCCGAGCATCAGATCAAACACGACGCCGATTCCTGACCGCTGCAACGTCTGGTGTTAGCGCCGTGGGTATCGTCGGAGTTGCTGTACCCTTCCTCGGATCATGGAATCCCTCAGAAAAGGCAAAAGCAGCCGGCGCGCCGGTCAAGGCGGATATCAGTAAAATTGAACCAGGGCAGATGGTAGTGGTTGAATGGCGTGGGAAGCCGGTGTACGTACTGCGGAGGACTCCAGATCAAATTGCTGACTTGTCGGAGTTAGATGACAACCTCAAAGATCCCGAATCAAGCAGCTCGGATCAGCCTGCGTACATTAGCGGCACGCCACGATCTCTGAACGATGAATACTTTGTGGTAGTGGGGTTGTGCACACATCTTGGTTGCGCACCTAAGTTTAGGCCTGAGGTGGGCGCCGCCGACCTAGGAGGCGCGTCATGGAGAGGTGGTTTTTTCTGCCCCTGTCATGGCTCGAAGTTCGACTTGGCGGGGCGGGTTTATAAAGGCGTGCCCGCTGCAGACAACCTCATTATTCCGCCATATTCATTCGAGGGGGATAACGTATTGGTCATCGGTGTTGACGCGGAGGTAGCGTAAATGGAGAAGGCATTAACTGGATTGATGTCGTGGGTTGACGCGCGTCTTCCTATCACACGTGCGTGGGATACCCATATGGGCAAGTACTACGCACCTAAGAATTTTAACCTTTGGTACTTTTTTGGCGTTTTCTCACTACTGGTATTGGTTAACCAACTGTTAACTGGTATCTGGTTGACAATGAGTTATACGCCGAGCGCCGAAGAGGCTTTCGCATCAGTAGAATACATCATGCGGGATGTCGAGTACGGGTGGTTGCTACGCTACATGCACTCCACTGGCGCGTCAGCCTTCTTTATCGTTGTGTACATGCACATGTTCCGAGCGATGATGTACGGCTCGTACCAAAAGCCAAGGGAGCTCATTTGGATCTTTGGCATGCTCATCTTCGTGGTATTGATGGCAGAAGCATTTGTGGGTTACGTACTTCCATGGGGCCAGATGTCGTACTGGGGTGCGCAGGTCATTATCTCGCTATTTGGTGCGATCCCTGTAGTGGGTGAAGACATCACAACATGGATTCGCGGCGACTATCTTTTGTCGGGCATCACTCTCAACCGTTTCTTTGCGCTTCACGTGGTGGCTCTGCCTATAGTGTTGCTCGCGCTGGTGGTGTTGCACATCCTTGCCCTGCACGAGGTGGGTTCAAATAACCCCGACGGCATTGAGATCAAGAAGCACAAGGACGAGAACGGCATCCCTCTGGACGGTATTAAGTTCCATCCTTACTATTCTGTTCATGACATTCAGGGTATTGCGGTTTTCCTTTTCTTTTTCTGCGGCATCATCTTCTTCGCACCCGAGATGGGGGGGTACTTCCTTGAGCTGGCGAATTTTGAGGAAGCGAATGCGCTTAAGACGCCAGCACACATTGCACCCGTTTGGTACTACACGCCCTATTACTCAGTATTGCGGGCCGTTCCCGATAAGTTCTGGGGGTTCGTAGCGTTTGCAGCGTCCGTGGCGATTCCTTTCGCGCTGCCGTGGATTGACAAAAATCCGGTACGATCATGGCGGTATAGAGGTATGTTGAATCGTGTCCTCTTGATTGGTTTCGTCATCAATTTCTTCATACTCGGTGTCCTCGGCGTGTGGTCCCCAACCGAGAGTCGCACGCTGCTCGCGCAAATTTGTACGATTTACTACTTCGCGTTTTTTCTAGGCATGCCTTGGTGGTCGAGGTGGGATAAGACAAAGGAAGTTCCAGATCGAGTTACTATGGACGGCGGCATGGGTTTTGTAAAAAATGTCGCTACGCTCGTTGTAGTAGCGGTTTTGACCTGGCTTCCGCTCAAAGCTGTTGCCGCTGAGTCTGCTTACGATTGCGGTAGCATCCCGTGTGACGAGTTTGTGGCTGACGCGAGCGACAAGGCGTCGCTGCAGCACGGAGCGGCGCTCTACGCCAACTATTGCGCTGGTTGTCATTCGTTACAGTATTCTCGACACAATAGGGTAGCCAAAGACTTGGGCATACCCGAGGATTTGTATAAAGAGCATCTTTTGCTTGATCCAGATCAGAAAATTGCGTCCCTAATGACCATTAGTATGGATAAGGATGTGGCAAAAGGTTGGTTCGGAGCGGCTCCACCCGATCTTACGCTTATCTCCCGAGCTAAGAAGCCCGAGTATCTCTACACGTATCTCAGAACTTTTTACGAGGACGATTCCCGACCTTACGGCGTCAACAACTTAGTGTACCCAAATGTGGGCATGCCGCATGTGCTTCTCGAGCTTCAGGGATTACCGCAGTGCGTCAACGTCGACGAAAGCCATGCGGATGAAGGCCACTGTGATTCACTAGAAGTGGCATCTGCTGGCATAATGACGACAGATCAGTTTGATGATGCTATGTACGACTTAGTGAACTTCTTGGCTTACACCGCGGAGCCCTTTAAGCAGACCCGAATTGAGATGGGTAAAAAGGTCATGTTGTTCCTCGCGATCTTCTTCATTATTGCCTGGGCACTAAACCGCGAATACTGGAAAGACGTGCACTAATCCGTCTTGACGGGCATAATTACTAAGAGCGGAAATTGCTCCGCCTATATGTTTCCTTATTCCGCTCGGAGTTCTTCATGAAGTTAGCTGATGACGCGTCAGGGGCTGTATCTAAACGCTCAGCAATGACCCTGTTTTCTGACAGTACCAGCCACTACAGTCATCGTGTTCGTATTGTGTTGGCTGAGAAAGGCGTATCAGTTGACCTTATTGAAAGTGAAGACGGTGTGCCAGTTTCAGAGCTAGGTGATTTAAACCCATACAACACTATGCCCACGCTCATTGATCGAGATTTGGTTCTGTACGAATCAAAAGTCATGATGGAGTATTTGGACGAGCGTTTCCCACATCCTCCGCTGCTGCCGGTCTATCCTGTAGCCAGGGCAGAGAGTCGGCTATTTATGTACCGAGTAGAGCGCGACTGGTGCTCGCTGGTCGATACGATTCTTCATTCGTCCAAAGGCAGTGATGTTGCAGTGGCTCGCCGAGATCTGGGTGATAGCTTGACGGCGCTCTCGCCAATCTTTGCTGAGAAGCCTTTTTTCATGAGCGAGGAATTCACGCTTGTGGACTGTTGTATTGCCCCTATTTTGTGGCGCTTACCTGCGCTGGGTGTAGATATCAAGGCGAGCAAGCAAACTAAGCCTTTGTATGAGTACATTGACAGCCTTTTCGGCAGAGAGGCATTTCAGGAAAGCCTGTCGATACAAGAGCGAGAAATGCGCGCTTGAATCGGGAGGGACTCGATTGACGCCAAGTAAGCCCTACGTTATTCGAGCCATCTACGATTGGATTGTCGATAACAATTGCACACCCCATGTACTGATCGATGCGGCCGCCGATGGCGTAGTGGTCCCCGATGATTATGTTACCGACGGTCAAATCGTTTTGAATATATCGCCTGCGGCTGTTGTGAGCCTTCAGCTAGGAAATGATGCGGTGTCCTTTAGCGGCCGGTTTGGGGGTATACCACTCGATGTCTTGTTACCTCTCGACAGTGTCTTAGGCATCTACGCACGTGAAAATGGGCAAGGCATGATTTTTGATGACGACGAAGAGCTCGGTGATCCCACGCCCCCCCCCGAGCCTGACCCAATTGTTCCAGGATCTGCCCGAAGACCTTCGTTGAAGCTCGTAAAGTAAAAAGTTTGTAACGGAAAATTGCGGCGGTGCTACGCGCCGAAGAGATGTGTCTCCGTCACACGCGCCATGGTGAGTGCGGTAATATTCGATAAGCTATAGCGCATCTGTGCGTCGGACTCAGTAAAGCTCAAGCTCATCGTTGGGCCCTGCGTTCCGATCCAAAAAGCTTGAATACTCCGCTGCTCCACCGCCCTGCTCAGTGTGTTAACGTCATCAGGTGTTAATTGTGACCCCCAAATGACAGCGAGGTCTCCCGGTTGCCCCAAGCTGTTTAACTCTCGTGTTACCCACGATACGCCTGCTCCAGCGGGTTCTGCTCGGGTGGCTGTGAGCTCAATGATCGGCAGAGATGGCCGCTCCAACCACACTCCGTCACGAATGAGTTGGCAAAAAGACAAGGCAGTAGATGCGTCTAAACCTATGCCGATAGAGAAGACCTTCTTTTCTGACACGATGGCATTAGCAAGATGAGCCGCGGCCGTATCGCAGACATTAGCGATCGTATCCGCAGATAAGCTCAAGTATTCGATGTGCTCGTGGAATAGTTTTGAGACGGTGTCGAAATTACTCATAGTTTGGGTGCTCGGCTGAGCCAAAGGCTCCTCTTAGCCGCTGCGCGTGCATTGCCGCAAGGGCTGTTAAACACGATGATGTCAAAACGACAATATCGATTGCAATAGTCCGAATGAGAGTCCATAAATATTTGAGATGTCATCAACAGCTTCTGCGGCGCTCGGGACAGACGCCATTGCTAAGCTGAAATGGGAGCGTCTATGATATCGCACTTCAATTAATGCCAATTTTTCATTATCTAAGGCTATGAGATCGAATTTCCCGAATCGACTGGTGTGATTGCGCTGTGCCAGTCGCCCCTCTCAGTGCGACCAGCTGGCTAGCCCGCTCTTACTTGACAGCTTCGTATGAGCGAGTGATGGGAACAAATCTCGACCTGATGTACTAGTGACATCAGATGGAGCGGACGCGTCCTCGGGAGAAAACAACCGATTTTAGGCGGCGACGAACAACACCTTTCGAATCAATCCTCAGATCACCTGTTTTACCAAACATTAGTGTGCCTCGAGAGCGGCTTGCCTGACTGAAGTGGTCCATCAGCGCTGCCGCATCGGCACCGAGGGCATGTAGAGGCATCGAATTGGTAATGGTTGACTCAAAGGCAATTGGTGGTAGTACAAACTTGATATCGTTTAGGTCACGGTTAGTCATCCCCTCTTCGGACTCGAAGATCGATGATGGCGCAAAGACGGGCAACTCACCCGCATAGTGAAAGCGCAATAGTGGACGAATTTCGCGCGCCATTTGTGCCGTGGGTGATAGTAGGATCACAGAGTCTACGTCCTCGCGTCGGCGTGCTTGTGTATCTACCGGTGCATCAAAGGCGCGCTCGACCTCTTCTATTCTTGCCTCGCTATTAAACGTCGCCAGGCTCCTCGCGATGGTCAAATTATCTGTTTCGTTGGGGGTGGTGAGCGCGGTTTCTCTGAGCCTCCCACCAAAGGCATGCCATGAGGCTGAAAAAGCCCCTGTCATACGACTTCCCCAAGCGCTGTCAGGTGCAACTATTAGGGGATTTCGAAGTCCTTCAGCCCACGCTAGGTGCGCAAGTTGCTCGGCCTCGTCCTCGGGCGCAAGACTCATGCTGAGTATTTGCCATTCCGAATCCGTTTGATCCGGCGATGCGCTTGTCTGTGCACGTCGGTTGAGTGCCAGGACTGGAATGGGTAGTTCGTCAGCACTTGCAAGCTCCGCGACACGCTCTTTCGTCAATGGACCTATTACAAAATCAGCGCCTAATTCTAGGGCTTCGACATAGGCTGCCTTTCCTGTCACAGCGGCCTCGGTGTCGATAGTGATAATATCGGGGCGTAGGCTAGGGTCTCGATAATTTTGGAAGACGCCCTCTACAATACCATCCAATGCGGTTTCACCGACGGCTTTTAGGCGGCCACTGAAAGGAAGTAGCACGGCGATAAGGCTGGGCGGCTCACTCTCTAGCCAAGTTTGTAATCCTGAGGGAAGCGATGATGGGCGAAGCTTCATTTGAGAATTTCCGCTAAGCCATTTTTGTACTGCGGGACGTCCCTGACGATAGGCACGATTCAAGGACAACCAAGCATGCCAGTTGCTGGCTGGTTCAGTTCGGCGAAGCTCAGAAGTGAGTCGCTGTTCGGTGGCCTGTGACAGCAGATCGAAAATGGTCGAAGATGTGACAGAGCGGTTGTTCGGCGCTTGAAGTTCCAATCGGTTGAGGGCCACTTTCGCTGCATCAACTGGCTGGCCACTCTCCCATAGCCTTCGTTGCCGCTCCGCCAAGAGTGCATCAACCTCCGCGTCGTTATCTGGAACAAGTGTGCCGAGTAGCCGGTTTGAGTCGTCGATATCACCTTTTAACCACAGAAGTTGAGAACGAATAAAGGTATCGGTTTTTAGTGAAATGAGCTCTTTGTCCACCGCATCCAGCTCCGTCAGAGCGAAAAGCCATCCGTGCTCCCGGGCAATTTGCCTGTTCCAGGAAATAATGCGCACATCAAGCTGATTCTCTTCATAGTCCTGTTTCTCGATTTTGTCTCTCGATGGCATGAGATACGTGTTCACTGGTTCGCCAAGCTCTGGTGGCGCGGGTGGTGGCGTGGTGCAGGACGCGATCAACATGAGCCCCAGTGCCATCGTCACAGATCGGTGCAGTAGCGCAGATAAAGTGCGATTATGCGTTACGCTCGTTGAATATTTTGATTTCATTACAAGAGAGTCGTCTGGTTTCCGCTGATTGTACGGAGAGGAGCGTGAATTGAAAGCCGCATTGTATGTTGTGCCCACACCTATCGGGAACATCGGTGATATGACTCTGCGGTCCGTCGAAGTGCTGCAGGCCGTCGATATGATTGCAGCGGAGGATACGCGGCACTCGCGAACGCTGTTGAACCACTACGAGATTACGACACCGGTCATCAGCTTTCACGAGCACAGTAGCGAAAGTACAGCTATAGCGCTTGCCGAGAGAATTATGCAAGGCGAGCGGATTGCACTGATCAGTGATGCGGGTACGCCTTTAGTTTCGGATCCCGGCTTTCAACTTGTGCGAGCGGTCCAAGCTTTGGATATGCCAGTGGTCCCCTTGCCGGGGCCGTGTGCCGCAATCACGGCACTCAGCGCCGCGGGCTTGCCAACGCACAGCTTTCAGTTTGTGGGGTTTCTACCCTCTAAACAGAAGGCCCGCCTCACGCGCCTAGAGAAGCTGAAGTCCAGTGATTCAACGATTATCCTTTACGAGGCACCGCATCGGATTCTCGACTTACTCAATGATATCGAGGAGGTGTTAGGAGCGCTGCGTAACGTCTGTATTGCTCGGGAGCTTACAAAAACATTCGAGACCGTTCGCACAGATACAGTTGCTATTATTCGCGACTGGGTCAGAGGCGATGCCAATCAACAACGAGGGGAATTTGTTGTGATTATTGCGCCAGATACTCAAAAAGGGGAGCGCGTCAGCGATGAGGCGTTTAACTTACTACGTGCACTGGCTGACGAGCTGCCCCCGAGAAAGGCCGCACAGATAGTTGCGGATCACTATGGTCTGAAGTCTCGAGACCTCTACCAGATGCTACTTGATTGAGGGTGATTAGTTGCATTGAGTCAGTGCGTCACGAGTGTTACCGTTATTGTGAGTCAGTCAAACGGTCGCTGTACCTCACGGGTGCAGAGGAAAGTCCGGGCTCCATTGGGTAAGAGCGCCAGGTAACGCCTGGGGAGTGCGAGCTCACGGAAAGTGCAGCAGAAAGGAAACCGCCTGAATCAGACTCAGGTAAGGGTGAAAAGGTGTGGTAAGAGCGCACCGCGCGTCTGGTAACAGGCGTGGCGACGGTAAACCCCGCTCGGAGCAAGACCAAATAGGGATCCTTATGCCGTGACCCTCGGCGGATCCGGGTAGGTCGCTACAGGCACTCGGCGACGAGTGTCGCAGATGAATGACCGTTCACGACAGAACCCGGCTTATCGACTGGCTCACCTATGCACCCCCACCCGGGGGTGCTCCTTTATATCTTTTAAGAATATAAATTCATCCTTTATTCTTTTTTGAATCTTCTACCGAGAAAATCTCTCTAATAAAGAGCTAATGGACTGAGTTTTTTCTTGTTTATACGTCCAGTTGCACCCCAATTTTCTATGCGCTGAAGCCCTTCTTCGGCGCATATAAGGTGCTGAATTACTTAGATATTTTCTCTTCTCCGCATTGACCGACTATCCCTCGATTGATAAAGTGGTGATTAGTGGGAAAAAGTGGGTTATTAGGGAATTTCCTGACTTTTTTTAAAAGAAGTGGAGATTTATCGTGTTCAGGGGAGTACAGCACATCAATCTGGATGCAAAAGGGCGGTTATCTGTCCCTGCACGCCAGCGCGAGTCGCTTTTGGATATCAGTGCAGGCTCCATTGTTGTCACCATCGACACACAGTCGTCCTGTTTGGTCCTCTACCCGCTGAGGGAGTGGGAGCGCATCGAGCGAGATGTTCAAAATCTTCCGACGCTGAACCCGGCAGTTCGACGTTTCCAAAGGCTGGTCTTGGGCTATGCCAGTGACCTTGATCTTGATAGCAACGGTCGCGTTTTGCTTCCCGGCGCCTTGCGCGAATACGCACATTTGGAGAAGCGAGTTGTTCTGGTTGGACAGGGAAATAAGTTAGAGCTCTGGTCAGAGTCTCTGTGGGAGGCTGAGTGTGAGGCAGCACTGGCGGCCGATGAAGGCGAACTCCCTGCTGAGTTGATGGAGTTGAAACTTTGAGTCAGGCGGAGCATGTTCCCGTATTGCTTGAAGAGTCGGTTGCGGCGCTCGCTATCAAACCCGATGGCGTCTATCTCGACGGCACCTTTGGGCGGGGCGGCCATAGCCGGGCAATTCTCAATTCATTGTCGTCCGCTGGGAGTTTGATTGCATTTGATAAGGATCCTCAGGCGGAGCGCTCGGCAGGGCAATTCGCCGATGACCACCGTTTCGAATTTGTGCCCGCAAGTTTTGCTGACGTTTCTTCTCGTATCGCCAAGGCAGAGCTCGATGGCATTTTGCTTGATCTTGGTGTGTCATCACCTCAGCTTGACGACGCTGAGCGCGGATTTGGCTTTAGTGATAACGGTCCGCTCGATATGCGAATGGATACGCGAGTAGGTATTACCGCCGCGGAGTGGCTGGCAACGGCTTCCGAGGCCGATATTGCAGATGTCATCAAGACTTACGGTGAGGAGCGGTTTGCTAAGCGAATGGCGTCGGCCATCATTAAGGCGCGTGCTGAGTCACCGATAACGCACACAAAGCAGTTGGCCACGATTGTGGCTGAGGCCAATCCGAAGTGGGAGCCAAACAAGCACCCAGCAACGCGGGCTTTCCAGGCTATTCGCATTTTCATCAACAGAGAGCTTGATGATCTAGAAGCTGCCCTCGGGCAGATGGTTGATGCGTTGTCCGAGGGTGGTCGCCTGGTAGTCATCAGTTTCCACTCTTTAGAAGATCGCATTGTGAAGCGCTTCATGCGTGACCAAGCGCGGGGTCAGAAGCTCCCAAAGTATGTGCCTGTTATCGACAGCGATACGGGCAAAACACTGAACTTGATTGGCAAGGCCGTAAAGCCCTCAATCAGTGAAGTGCAACGCAATCCCCGATCTCGGTCAGCGATTATGCGCGTGGCGGAGCGTCGAGCATGATTCGCAGTTTTCTTATATCACCCCTGGGCCATGCTGCCTGCTTCCTTGCTGTTGTGGTCAGCGCGCTGTCGGTGGTTAAGGAAACGCATCAAACCAGAATGCTGTTTGCGACGCTTCAGGTGCAGGAAAGCGAACGTTGGCAGTTGCAGGAGGACTACAGTCGCCTCGTTCTCGAGTACTCAACACTTTCGGCGCCGCATCGCGTTAGCGCCATATCTCGTACGTCACTCACCATGACATCGCCGGACACGGGCGCTATTAGAGTGGTGATCGAATGAGTGCCAAAGCCAACGCGACTCCCATCTTCACATGGCGCATTATCGTCGTAACGGCATTGCTTGCTGGCTTGTTTGGCATGTTGGTTCTGCGTTTAGTTCAGCTTCAGGTCGGAGCGAGCCAACATGGAGCTCATTTCCTGCAGCGCCAAGGTGACCTTCGCGCTGTGCGATCAGCAGAAATTCCGGCTTACCGGGGGTTGATTACCGATCGGCGCGGAGCGCCATTAGCAGTGTCCACGCCGGTTGTAACTCTCTGGGCAAATCCGCAGGAGCTGCGCGGCAGTGGTCGCGAGGTCGAGCTCGCTGAGTTAACGAATCTTCCAGTCTCTGAGTTTACATCGCGCCTGGATCGCTATCGTAAAAAGCAATTCATGTATCTCGCGAGGCATCAAACGCCTCAAACGGCGCGAACAGTCCTCGCGGCAGATATCCCCGGTGTCTATGCACAGCGAGAGTATAAGCGTTTTTACCCTGCAGGCGAGGTGGTCTCGCAGTTGGTGGGCACTACTAACATCGATGGTGCCGGAGCAACTGGCGTTGAACTGGTTTTCGACAGCCAGCTCCAAGGCCAACCGGGCAAAAAGCGCTTCATTAAAGATCTTCATGGTGAGGCGATTAGAGATATTGGCGTGGTGTCGGAGGCTGCGGATGGTGAGTCCATTCAGCTCAGTATTGATCTTCGGCTCCAGCACGTGCAGCACCGAGAGTTGTTGCGTGCAATGAGGGAAACTGGCGCATCCGCCGCCTCTGCGGTGACGATCGATGCTATGACGGGCGAAATTCTAGCGATGACCAATCTACCGTCATTCAATCCAAATAGACGGGGTCAGTTGGATCTTGCAGATATGCGCAATCGGGTTGTCACTGACGTCTTCGAGCCCGGTTCAACGGTGAAGCCATTGACTCTGGTAGCGGCCCTCGAAAGCGGTGAGTTCGACATTGAAACCCTGATCGATACATCGCCTGGCCGCATTACTGTAGGTAATAAGGTGCTCCCTGATCCACGTAACTACGGTGAAATTACAGTGTCGCGCGTGATTGAGAAATCGAGTCAGGTCGGAGTCACAAAGATGGCCCAGGCCATTGGGCACGAGCACATCATCGATGTATTCCAGCGTTTCGGTCTGGGCCAGCTAACGGGTGCCGAGTTCCCGGGCGAGCGCGCAGGTCGTCTACCCGATCATGATTTCTGGAGTGCCATTGATCGAGTTACTCCCGCGTTTGGCTACGGTTTGTTGGTGACGCCACTGCAATTAGCCCATGCCTATGCCGTCTTTGCTAATGAGGGGCGCATGGTGCCGTTAACGCTGCTGGCGCAGATATCGCAAGGTAATGAGCGTGGCGCTAGCGGCGGTCGACAGATCGTCTCACCGGCGGTGGCCCAAAAAGTTGTCACGGTCCTCCACAGAGTAACTGGCCCTGAAGGTACAGCTCAGCGCGCCAGGGTCTCAGGCTTTGATGTTGGAGGCAAGACCGGCACGGTTCATAAGGTAGGACATGAGGGCTATCTCGACGACCGCTATATCGCGTTGTTTGCTGGCGTCGCGCCTGTCGAGTCACCGCGTTATGTGACGGTCGTTGTAATCGACGAGCCAGAGGGCGACGTTTATGGCGGTGGCGCGGCAGCTGCACCGGTTTATTCGAGAATTACGCAAGAGCTGTTGCGGATACGAAATGTCGTCCCCAATTCGGCCGAGCCAGTGTCGAATGGCCGCATGTTGGCTTCGTCGAGAAAGGGTGATTCCCGTGCCTGAGATGAATCTTGCCGCGTTGACTCAATCGGTGGCTCAGGTGCCTGAGACATTGAACGGCCTGATGGCGAGCGGATTGTCCCTGGACAGCCGATCTATTGAGAGCGGTGGTGTTTTCGTGGCCCTGCGAGGTTTGGTGTCGGACGGCAGAGAGTATATTGACGCAGCGTTTGCTCGCGGTGCAGTAGCGGTTTTGGCGGAGGCCGAGGGCCTGGAGTCTTCTGATTCACGGGTCATACCGGTTCATGGATTGAGGGCACAGCTTGGCGAGATAGCTAGACGGTTTTACGCAGACCCCAGTAAAGATCTCTCACTGTTAGCGGTGACTGGCACAAATGGTAAAACCAGCATTACCGACTACATAGGTCAGCTTTTGCGCCTCTTAGGCGCATCGGCTGGCACGATCGGCACCTTGGGAGCGAGAACGCGCGCAGGTGAAGCGGTCGATGCTCAAAATACAACGCCCGATATTCTGTCATTAAACCAACACCTTGCTGAATGGCGTGATGCGGGAGTGCGTCATGTAGCCATTGAGGCCTCGAGTCATGCGCTAGAGCAGGGCCGCTTGGACGGCCTCACGGTCCACACCGGTGTGTTCAGCAATCTAACCCGAGACCACCTGGACTACCACGGCGATCTCGAGAGTTATCGCAACGCAAAACTTCGCCTCTTTACTGAATTTTTGCCTTCGCGTGTCATTTATAACGCGGATCATGAGGCGACACACGAGGCACGGGAGGCATCATCAAGTCCAGCATTTGGCGTGTCTTATATCGACCCAAATGCCGATGTTTACGTGAAAGTAGTGAGCGAAACCTCATCGGGCTTAGAGTTTCAGATTCATTCCCCATTTGGCACAGCTGATATCAAGACCGCACTCCACGGTCGGTTTAACGCGTTTAATGTCACTGCCGCCGTTGTTGCCGTCACAGGGCTGGGGTTCCCCTTCACGGAGGTGGTAAACGCGGCCTCGCATCTGCTGCCCGTTGTTGGTCGGATGCAAGAGGTCAAAGGTGGTGGTGATATCCGAGTGGTCGTGGACTACGCCCACACGCCCGATGCGCTAGCCAGTGCGCTCAGTGCACTTAAACAATCATGTACTGGGGCGCTTTGGGTTGTCTTTGGATGCGGTGGTGACCGCGATGCGGGTAAGCGTTTTGAGATGGGTCGCATTGCTGACTCACTCGCGGATCAGCTGGTAGTCACCAACGACAATCCGCGTTCGGAATCGCCTGAGATGATTGCCGAGGACATATTGATCGGCATCACTGGCTCACCCTGTCATGTTGAGCTCGATCGCGGCACCGCTATTCGTCATGCGGTGCTCAATGCGCGATCCGGTGACACTGTCCTAGTTGCGGGTAAGGGCCATGAGAACTACCAGCTGGCTGGAAATAACAAGCTCGACTTCTCGGATGTGAGCTGCGCGGCGCAGGTGCTGCGAGAGCGGGAGGTGGCGCATGCTTGAGCTTCGTCTCTCTGAATTAGCCCGAAGCTTGGGTGTCGCCTGCGAGAGTGGTGACACTGTTGTGACGGGTCTGGCGATCGACAGCCGAGCCGTGAAACCTGGTGATCTATTTGTGGCGATCGATGGTGAGCGTGTCGATGGGCACGACTTTATCGATGACGCATTAGACAATGGTGCAGCCGCTATAGCTCTCACTCGGCCGATTAACCTCGCTGCCCCACATATAAAGGCTGCTGACTCGCATCAGGTGTGCGCGATCTATGGCCAACTCATCAGAGAGCGATTCAATGGCTCGGTGATCGGAATCACGGGCAGTGCTGGCAAAACGACTACGAAATCATTTCTTGAGTCTATTTGCGGGCTTGCAGGGACTACGATCGCCACATTGGGTAACCAGAATAATGAGCTGGGTGTTCCTTTGACCCTTGCAAGACTGTCAGCAGACCCTGCTTTTGCGATCGTTGAAATGGGGGCTGCGCAGAGAGGTGATATCGCTTATTTGAAGTTAATGACCGCCCCTCAAGTGGTCGTGCTTCTTAACGCGCTCGAGGCGCATGTAGGTCGTTTTGGAAGTCCAGAGGCGATTGTAGAGACGAAGGGTGAGATTCTCGATGACCTCACCAGCTCCGATACGGCCATATTAAATGCGGACCAATCGCACTTCTCAGCGTGGCACCTGCGAGCAGCACCTGCGCGAATTATCTCCTTTGGCGAAAGCAGCACTGCAGATGTTCAGCTCGTGGATGTGATTGATCGTGGCTTCGATGGCTCGGATATTGTCGTTGATGCAATGGGGATAAGAATGTCATTGTGCCTTTCCATTCCAGGCAAAGGCGGTGTGACCAATGCATTGGCGGCCATCGCCGCGGCGATGGCGCTTGATATAGATGCATCACTGACTGCCCAAGGTATTGAAACCCTTTCTCCCGTTGAGGGGAGGGGTAATACACTTCGCCTCGATAAGGGCATCCGCCTGATCGATGACAGTTACAACGCGAGTCCCTCGAGCGTTATGGCTGCGCTCGATACACTGAAACTCGCCAGACCACCGCGCACCGCAGTGCTCGCCGATATGTTGGAGTTGGGTGATGACGGACCTGATTATCACCGAGAGGTGGGTCGGCATTTATCAGATCTAGGTATTGAACGCGTCATTGCCGTGGGCGAGCTATCAGCGCACATCTCAGATAACTGCGCTTCTAACACTTTGCACTTTGCCACTACCGACCAGTTGTTGGCTGATCGCCCTGATTTTTTTCAGGACGAAACAATTTTGGTTAAGGGGTCCCGCGGTATGCAGCTAGATCGCTTTGTGACTTCAATGAAAGCATCCGCGGGAGAGGCAACGTGTTAACTTGGCTCGCACAACAGTTGGCGGCGTGGGAATCTGCATTCTCCGTTTTTCAGTACATCACGCTGCGCGGCATCCTATCTGCGATGACGGCTCTGGTCGTCGCCACTCTGGTGGGTCCGCGAATGATTCGCTGGCTTCAAGAGATGCAAATCGGGCAGGCGGTGCGCGTCGATGGTCCTCAGTCGCATTTGAGCAAAGCTGGCACCCCGACCATGGGGGGTGCGCTCATCATTGTCGCGATTGCCTCGGGCACCTTGCTTTGGGGTGATCTATCAAGCAAGTATCTCTGGGTGGCTCTCCTTACCACGGTATTGTTTGGCGCGATCGGCTGGGTTGACGATTATCGAAAGGTAGTTGAGAAAGACTCGCGAGGTCTACCGGCACGCTGGAAATACTTTTGGCAGTCCGTGGTCGGCTTGGCAGCGGTCAGCTATCTGTTTACCACATCGACTCAAGGCCCCGAGTTGACCCTCTATCTTCCGTTCCTTAAGGACTTTGCGCTGGCAATGGGAATCCTTTTTATCCCCTGGGCTTACCTTGTGGTTGTTGGCTCGAGCAATGCCGTTAATTTGACCGATGGGCTCGATGGTCTGGCGATTCTCCCCACAGTCATGGTGGCTGTGGGCTTGGGCATGATTGCTTATGTCACCGGGCGTGTGGATTTCGCGTCCTATTTGAATATCGCCTACGTTGCAGGTGCTGGTGAGATGGTTGTTTTCTGTGGCGCTATCGCTGGTGCGGGACTGGGATTCTTGTGGTTTAACACTTACCCAGCCATGGTTTTCATGGGAGATGTCGGTGCGCTAGCACTGGGTGCTGCGCTGGGTATTGTCGCCGTCATCATCCGGCAGGAACTGGTGCTCTTTATAATGGGTGGTGTTTTTGTCATTGAAACACTGTCCGTGATTATTCAGGTTGCCTCTTTCAAGTTACGCGGCAAGCGTGTCTTCAAAATGGCGCCCATTCATCATCACTTCGAACTCTCCGGTTGGCCCGAGCCGCGCGTGATTGTCCGTTTTTGGATTATTACAGCGATGCTTGTGCTCTTCGGATTGGCGACGCTGAAGCTGAGGTAGGACTGAATGATGCCTGAGCTGATCTCCAGTTCGGTTCGACGCGGCGTTCTCGGTATGGGTTATACCGGGCGCTCCATTGCGCGCTACTGGAAGGCACAAGGCATACCGTTTATTGCCATGGATACGCGCGAGGAACTCTCCAATGACCTCACTTTGCGTCGTGAACTTGAGGGCGTTGAAGCACACTTCGGAGAGATTAATGAGACCGTGCTCAGGCAAGTTGATCTTCTGATTGCCTCGCCGGGAATTGCGATGGATTCAGCTGTCATCAGTCTGGCGCGGTCACTCAACATTGAAGTGCGCGGCGACATCGATTTGTTTGCGCGAGAGGCTCAAGCGCCCGTCATCGGTATTACGGGCTCCAACGGCAAATCGACAGTGACAACTTTTGTGGGGCAGTTGCTGACATCTTGTGGCCTCAATGTCTCAATCGGTGGGAACTTGGGGACGCCAGCGCTTGAGTTGCTCAATGATCCAGCCGATGCGTATGTGCTTGAGCTGTCTTCCTTCCAATTGGAGCGGGCAGGTGACCTGAATCTCGCAGTTGCCGCAGTCCTTAATTTATCGCCTGATCATCTCGATCGACATCACACGATGCCGCTGTATCACCTCGCTAAGCACCGGATCTTCGCGGGAGCGCAGCATGTGGTTGCGAACTACCGAGACTCGCTGACTCAGCCTGTCGGGAAGGGCGACGTACCATGGACCTTATGGCGTGACAATGAACCGGATATTCAACAGCTAGGTGTGCGTAATTACGAGGGCACCCCTTGGATCTATTTTGGGTTTGAGCCGCTGTACCCACTTTCGGATGTACCGCTGGTTGGTCACCACAATATTAATAACCTGTTGGCTGCTTTGGCAATTTGCCACGCCATGGGTCTGCCGTACGAGCAGGTCGTTGAGGGCATAAGGAGCCTCAATGGCCTCCCGCACCGATGCGAGCTGGTCGCCGTTAGAGACGGTGTTCGATTTGTTAACGACAGCAAGGGTACCAACGTGGGAGCAACTGTGGCTGCTCTCGAGGGGCTAGCGGATGGTCGCAACATTATTTTAGTCGCGGGCGGTGAGGGCAAGGGACAGGTATTCGCTCCGCTCGCAAAGGCAGCATCGCTGCACGCAAAGCATGCAGTGCTGATTGGCCGCGATGCAGTAAGGATTGCGGAAGCTCTCGATGCAACAACGCCATGCACGTTTGCTGACAGCATGGAAGATGCTGTTCGAGCCGCGACCGATATCGCCGCGTCAGACGATGTGGTGCTGCTGTCACCTGCCTGCGCCAGTTTGGATATGTTCGCTGATTACCGCGCACGTGGTGAGGCTTTTAAAGCCGCGGTACAAGACTGCGAGGATGTTTCTTAATGGCGAACTTACCTCGAGAGAATTATGCGGGTACTACGCTGCTCGTTTTGACGATGACGTTGATTTCGATCGGACTCATTGCAATCTCTTCCGCGTCTATCAGCTTGTCGGAAGCTAAATTTGGTGATGAGTGGCACCACGCAACCCGACATCTTATGTATCTGAGTATTGGCGTCACCTTAGGTGTGATCGCTTACTTTGTGCCCGTCGCTATTTGGCGCCAAACATCACCCTGGCTCCTCCTTCTGGCCTTAGCCCTATTGGTGGTTGTTCTGGTGCCCGGTGTGGGGCACATCGTTAATGGAAGTCAGCGCTGGATACCTTTGGGTCCCCTGACATTCCAACCCTCCGAATTTGCAAAATTCGCCATGGTCCTCTGGTTGGCCGGGTATATGGTACGTCACGGTGAAGAGCTTCGAACGGCACTGCGTGGCCTGCTTAAGCCCATTGCGGTGCTTGTTTTTTTCGCAGGCCTGCTACTTATGGAGCCTGATTTCGGTACCACGGTTATCCTATTGGGAACCGCATTTGGTATGTTGTTCATGGGGGGCGCACGACTAATCAATGTTTTAGGTCTCGTTTCGGCTGCGTTGGCCATCTTGGTCGGTATGATCGTCATGGCGCCTTATCGCATGAAGCGCTTGATGGCGTACCAAGATCCATGGAGCGACCCCTTTGGAAGCGGCTTCCAGTTAATCCAGTCATTGATTGCCTATGGTCGCGGCGAGTGGTTCGGTGTTGGCTTGGGTAACAGCATTCAGAAGTTGTTTTACCTGCCAGAGGCACATACCGACTTCGTATTTTCGATTTGGGCCGAGGAGACAGGATTGGTAGGTGCTGTCGCTGTCATCGTGCTTTTCGCTGCCTTCGTCGGCCGTATCGTTTTCATGGGCTATCGCTCCCTTGCGGAAAAGCGCGAATTTGAATCCTACGTCTGCTTCGGCTTCGCACTAATTTTCGCGGGGCAGGCCTTCGTCAATATGGGCGTTAGCTCGGGTTTACTCCCGACTAAAGGTTTGACACTACCGTTCATAAGCTACGGCGGTAATAGCCTGTTTGTCAGCTGCATGATGGTTGGTGTATTGCTCAAGCTTGAACGCAGTCGATCGGATCGGCCTAGGAAAGTTCAAGCTAGGAGGAAGATCACATGACCGCCTCCGAGCATAGCGTGATGATTATGGCCGGCGGAACGGGTGGGCATGTTTATCCTGGGTTGGCAGTAGCCGCAGGGTTGCGGGCTAAAGGTTGGGATGTCTCCTGGATCGGGACTGCTCGAGGGCTCGAGGCGAGTGTTGTTCCGGCCAATCACATCGCCCTTCATACACTGAAAACGCTCGGTTTGCGGGGCAAGGGTATGGCCTCCAAGGTCAAAGGCGTCGCATCGTTACTGTGGGCGTGCTTACAGGCTCTGACGCTTTTGCTCCTTCATCGACCCAGTATCGTCATTGGGTTTGGTGGCTATGCTGCGGGTCCCGCAGGCGCCGTAGCCAGAGTACTCGGTATCCCGTTATTGATTCATGAACAAAACGCAGTGGCCGGTACGACAAATCGACTCCTTGCTCGCCGAGCTGTGCGCGTAATGGCCGGTTTTGACGGCGCTTTCACTACTAGTATTGACGTTACTGTCACAGGCAATCCGTTGCGCGACGAACTCTGCGAGGTGACCGAAAAAGCCTATCCCACAGCGTCTTTCGACATGTCTCGCCCTCTTCGTGTCGCCATTCTCGGTGGTAGTCAGGGTGCCTTGGCCTTAAACACCGGTTGCCCGCAGGCGTTCTCCAAGTTGTCAGCCGATGAGCTGGCATACATTGACGTCAAGCATCAATGTGGCGTTTCTCATGTGGATATTACGGAAGAGTCATGGGCTCACGTTGGTGTGAGCCAGTACGAGGTCTTGCCATTCGTTGAGGACATGGCAGCGCTATATCACTGGGCAGATATTGCAATCTGCCGCGCGGGCGCGCTGACGGTAAGCGAGGTGGCTGTCACTGGGACGCCCAGTTTGCTGGTACCACTCCCACAGGCCATCGATAATCACCAGATGAAAAATGCTGAGGCGTTGATGTCCGCGGGTGGCGCTAGCATCGTGCCCCAGGGTGAATTGGCCAGTGATGCTATTCCAATATTTCTCACGCAGATTCTGACGGATGCACCCGCACTGAAGCAGATGTCTGATGCCGCACGCGCTTGGTCGAAGCCTAACGCTACCCAGGACGTAGTCGCGATTGCGGAGGAGGTGGCCAATGGCTGAAACCATCCTCACTCGTGAACCTATGATGCGGCGCATCCAGCGCATCCACTTTGTCGGTATTGGCGGCTCTGGTATGAGCGGTATTGCCGAAGTTCTGGTCGGACTCAACTACACGGTGTCGGGATCTGATATTGCGGAGAGCTCGTCGGTGACACGACTGACAGGGCTGGGAGTCGACGTGTCTATTGGGCACAGAGCCTCCAATGTCGATTGCGCGGATGTGCTCGTGGTGTCATCCGCTATCAACGAGGCCAACCCAGAAATTAAAGCCGCGAGAGAGCAGCGAATACCGATTGTCCCCAGAGCGGAGATGCTAGCCGAGCTCATGCGCTATCGCTTCAGCATTGCTGTGGCAGGGACACACGGAAAAACAACGACCACCAGTCTGATTGCGTCATTGATGGCCGAGGCGGGTCTGGACCCGACGTTTGTTGTTGGCGGCGTGCTCAACAACCTAGGCACCAATGCTCAGTTGGGCGCGAGCGATTACTTGGTTGTTGAAGCTGACGAGAGCGATGCCTCGTTTCTACATCTGCTGCCTATGATGTCAGTCGTTACCAACGTAGAGCCCGACCACATGGAGCACTACGAGGGTGATGTGCGGTCTTATCACCAGGCGTTTATCGAGTTCCTTCACAACCTGCCTTTCTATGGTGTGGCGCTAGTGTGTCTGGATGACCCAGGTGTTCGCGAACTGCTGCCCAGTATTACCCGTCAGGTCGTGACGTATGGTTTTGCGGACGATGCCGACTACCGACTGGAAGCACTGACATTCTCTGGTACTGAGAGTCATTTCACCTTAAATCGAAAGGCATTGGGTGATTCATTAACCATTCGCCTACCCATGCCGGGTGCACACAACGCGTTAAACGCGGCGGCTGCTGTAGCGGTATGCTCAGAGCTGGGTGTCAGCAGTAATGCAGTCGTGCGCGGTTTGTCGAGCTTTGAGGGTGTGGGCCGGCGTTTCTCGATTCTCGGTGACATTAGCTGGGAGGGCGGAAAGGCCTTGTTGGTGGATGACTACGGTCATCACCCAACAGAGCTCAAGGCCACCATTAGTGCGGCCCGGGAGGCGTATCCCGATAAGCGCCTGATTATGGTGTTTCAGCCTCATCGTTACAGCCGCACGCGGGATTGCTACGACGACTTTGTCGAGGTGTTATCGACCTTGGATGGACTCGTGCTTCTCGAGGTGTACGCCGCCGGCGAGGACGAAATTCCCGGTGCGGATAGTCGCTCGTTGGCGCGGAGCATTCGCCAAGCAGGATGGATTGATCCGGTATTGTTGAATGATAACAGTCAACTGCCGGTGCGCTTAGCTAAGTTCTTAGAAGATGGCGATGTGCTGATCATGCAGGGTGCGGGGAATATCGGTAGGTTGTCGAAGCTTCTGTCAGACGCAAAGTCTCTGGAGGTGTTGTCATGACCACTGACCTCCAAAACATGAATTTGACGGTCCTTATGGGCGGCTATTCTGCTGAGAGAGAGATATCTATAAGGAGCGGCAATGCGGTGGCCGATGTGCTGGAGTCAGCGGGTGCTCGTATCACTCGTCTCGACACGGCTGCGAGAGGCTGGCACCGGGACCTACCCATTGAAACCTTCGCCTTCAATCTGCTTCACGGCGTTGGCGGTGAAGATGGTCAGATTCAGGAGCTACTCGAGTCCCTGGGGGTTCATTACTCAGGATCCGGTCCACTGGGTAGTGCACTGTGCATGGACAAAGCCAAAACCAAGCTCGTCTGGCAAAGCTTGGGTTTCCCCACGCCCGACTTCGAGATCATTGACGCGGAGAGCGATCTTGCCGCAGTGATCGATCGACTGGGCCCCGTATTTGTTAAACCGATCTCAGAGGGTTCATCCGTTGGCATGTCGAAGGCTCACGATGTGAGCTCGCTTGAGCGCGCTTTGGCCAAAGCGTCCGAATCAGGTGTAGCGGTGATGGCGGAGGCGCTGGTTCAGGGCGATGAATTCACGGTGGCCATTTTGCGTGGTCAGCCACTGCCGCCTATTAAGATTATCCCAGCATCGGACTTCTATGACTTCGACGCGAAATACGTGTTGGGCACTACCCGTTTCGAATGTCCGGCGCCCTTGGGTGAAGACGAGATATTGGCGCTTCAGGCCTTGGCGCTTGAGGCATTCGAGGCCTCGGGTGCTGAAGTATGGGGGCGTGTCGATCTTATGCGCGGCGCAAGTGGGTGGCAGTTGCTCGAGGTGAATACTGTGCCGGGGATGACCGAGCATAGCTTGGTACCGAAGGCTGCTGCGGCTGCCGGAATGTCATTTATCGACTTACTCAACGAGATTTACCTTGGCTCAATGGAGGTGCGTCGTGGCGCGTGATAAATCACGAGCTCAGAAAGCACTCGCTGTCGGTCGGTGGCAGCGTTTTATGCGCGGTGTGAAGCGCATTCTGACCGTCGTTTCATTGATAACCATGGCGGGGCTTTTAGGTTTCGCCACCAAGCTTGCGACCGATAGGCCGGTTGAGGCTATTGCGATTACTGGCGAGATGCGCCATGTCGATCGACGTGATCTCGAGAGCGTCATCGCACCCCGAGTAGAGAGCGGATTCCTGCTTACTGACCTCGCGTCCATTCGCGAGGAAATCGAAACATTGCCCTGGGTGTATGGCGCCAATGTGCGAAGAGAGTGGCCAGGGACGATCAGAGTTCACGTGACAGAACAGCAGCCAATTGCTCGCTGGGGCGACGCGGCTTACATGAATCAGCATGGTTTCATCTTCGACGGTGAATCGATGGCACGATACGCCGAGCTACCCATGCTCTGGAGCAATCAGAGCAAGCCGCCGGTGCTGATCGAGCATTTCAAGTTATTACAAATGCTGCTGATGCCACATGGACTGGCAGTTGCCGCACTGAACGAGGATCGTCTGCGTCAGGTGAGTGCTGAACTTACCGACGGCACCGAGGTGCAATTTGGCGATAAGGATTTTGCACAGCGCGTGCGTCGATTCGCTGCCTTGCTCGAAAGTGAGGATTCCGCGAATTCGATTGCACGGATTGATTTTCGTTACGAGCGCGGCGCAGCGGTTTTGCGTCGGGAGCAGAGTTTTGCAGTGACCACAGTAGCGCGGGAGCAGGGAGGTCGGTAATGGCAGCAAATGAAGAAAAGCGAATGATCGTCGGATTGGATATAGGTACATCCAAGGTTGTTGCTGTGGTTGGTGAAATCGAAGCCGATGGCACCATCGATATCGTTGGCATCGGATCACACCCTTCGAAAGGTTTGAAAAAGGGTGTTGTTGTCAATATTGAGTCGACCGTAAATGCCATTCAACGAGCGGTTGAAGAGGCGGAATTAATGGCTGGCTGTCAGATTCACTCTGTCTATGTTGGCATCGCTGGTAATCACATCCGGTCGATGAATTCCCACGGCATTGTTGCTATCAAGGACCGTGAAGTTGAACGGGCTGACATCGATCGTGTCATTGACGCGGCGCAAGCAGTAGCCATTCCAGCGGATCAAAAAATCCTACACGTACTTCCACAGGAATATGTGATTGATAACCAGGGTGGCATAAAGGAGCCACTGGGAATGTCAGGTGTTCGCCTGGAAGCGAAAGTGCACTTGGTGACCTGCGCAGAAACAGCGGCACAAAACATTGAGAAATGCATTCAACGCTGTGGTTTAGAGGTGGATGCTATCGTTCTAGAGCAGTTGGCGTCGAGCTATTCAGTTATCACGGACGACGAGCGCGATCTCGGGGTATGTATGGTCGATATTGGTGGCGGCACGTCTGATATCGCGATTTTCACCGAGGGCTCCATACGTCACACCGGTGTCATTCCGATTGCGGGTGATCAGGTCACCAGTGACATCGCAATGGCGCTTCGAACGCCAACGCAACACGCAGAGGAAATCAAAATCCGATACGCCTGTGCGCTTGCACAGCTCACGGGTCCGGACGAGACCATCAAGGTACCGAGCGTGGGCGATCGGCCACCGCGCGATCTGTCGCGTCAGTCCTTAGCTGAGGTGGTCGAGCCACGTTACGACGAGCTATTCACCTTGATTCAGGGGGAGATCCGGCACTCAGGCTTCGAGGAGCTGATACCGGCAGGCGTCGTATTGACGGGCGGCACCTCAAAGATGGAGGGCGTTGTGGAGCTCGCTGAGGAGATCTTTCACATGCCCGTGCGCGTAGGTGCGCCTCAGTACACACGAGGCATGCACGACATTATCCGCAATCCGATTTATGCAACGGCTGTGGGGCTGTTGTTGTCCGGTGCAAAAGAACTTCATGAGGGTGCGCAGCTCGCTGCGGGCCGTCAGAAGGCCAGCAGCATGCTGGGTGGGTTACGAAATTGGTTTGGCAGCAACTTTTGATTTTCAGGGGAAAACCGGGAGACCGGACACTTTCAAACGGGGAGAAAGACTATGTTTGAACTAGTAGACAATGCACCGCAAAACGCGGTTATCAAAGTGATCGGTGTTGGCGGTGGCGGTGGTAACGCAGTCCGTCACATGATCGAGCATGACATTGAGGGCGTCGATTTTATCTGCGCGAATACTGATTCACAGGCACTGGCAGATATCGACTCTAAGACGGTACTGCAGTTGGGTAACTCGATTACCAAGGGTCTGGGCGCAGGCGCAAATCCAGAGATTGGCCGCGCGGCCGCTTTGGAGGATCGTGACCGTATTGCCGAGGCTTTACAAGGCGCCGATATGGTATTTGTGACCGCCGGCATGGGTGGTGGTACTGGTACTGGCGGAGCACCAATCGTCGCTGAAGTAGCGCGTGACATGGGTATTCTGACGGTGGCCGTTGTGACACGTCCCTTCAGCTTTGAGGGCCGGAAGCGTCTGTCGGTTGCTGAAGAGGGCCTCAAGGAGTTGGAGCAGCATGTCGATTCGCTTATCACAGTACCTAATGAGAAGCTTCTTGAGGTCATGGGCAAGAGTACGAGCTTGCTCGATGCGTTTAAAGAGGCCAACGATGTACTGTTTGGCGCGGTGCAAGGTATCGCGGATCTCATCATCCGTCCTGGCATGATCAACGTCGACTTCGCGGATGTAAAAACCGTGATGTCGGAAATGGGTTCCGCCATGATGGGCACAGGCACGGCCACCGGTGAGGGTCGTGCGCGTGAGGCCGCTGAGCGTGCCATTAACAGCCCGCTCTTGGACGATATCGACCTGAGCGGTGCCAAGGGTCTTCTAGTGAACATCACTGCGGGACTAGACTTGTCACTGGGTGAGTTCTCGGAGGTGGGTGAGGCGATTGAAGAAATTGCCTGTGATGATGCGACAGTGGTTGTCGGAACCGTTATCGATCCGACAATGAGGGATGAGCTGAAAGTGACCGTAGTCGCGACGGGTTTAGGCGTTGAACAGAGCCGTCCCCTACTTCAAAAGGTGGAGGCTGTCGCGCCAATGCGTGCAACAGCATCGACGACACCTGCCTATGAAGGGTATGATCTCCCCCCCGCGAAACGCCAACGGGTTGCTGCCGGCGGGCAAGCGGTTGCGGCAGAGGAAAGTAGCGAAGAGGGATATTTCGATATTCCTGCGTTCTTGCGTCGCCAAGCTGATTAAGCTGGATGGCAAGATGGCTGGAAGAGAGCGGTGTGCTCTCTGGGTGACTGCCCTCTGAAAAAGGCAAACGAATGATACGACAACGAACATTGCGAAACTCGATCAAGGCGACAGGTGTCGGCTTGCACACAGGCGAGAAGGTGTTGCTGACACTGTCGCCTGCGCCTGTGGACACGGGTATTGTATTTCGTCGCACTGACCTGAGCCCCGCAGCCGAGATCCCCGCTCGAGCTGATCTGGTTGGTGAGACGACGTTATCGACTTGTCTCATTCATGAAGAGGCCCGCGTTTCGACGATTGAACACCTGCTTTCTGCCATGGCAGGCTTGGGTGTAGATAATGCGTATGTGGATGTGACCGCCCCTGAAATCCCCATCATGGACGGTAGCGCGGCCCCTTTTGTCTTCCTGCTTCAGAGCGCCGGTATCGTCGAGCAACATGCGCCTAAGAAGTTTATTCGCGTGAAGCGAGAGGTCACCATCACTGACGGTGATAAGAAAGCGACTTTCCTGCCGATGGAAGGCTTCAAAATTTCCTTTGGGATCGATTTTGATCACCCGGTCTTCA
>CAJWEV010000018.1 GCA_913031575.1 uncultured Halieaceae bacterium
GGTTGTCGCCACTCTTTGCAAGCGACAACACACCCCCGGTCACCGTCAACTTGACAACGTCACTCCCGTCCTTATACCGCTGTCTTACCGCTTTATAGGCATCATCAGGCCCGTTGATGACACCATCTTTTGGTCCGGGATCGCCACGCAAATCGGACCTGACACCGTTCGTCGGATCAGCATGTCCACCGGTAGTTGCCATTGACTTGCCCGCCGCGAAAATACGAGGACCCGGCACAATATTTTTTGCGATAGCATCTCGCAGTGCAAAAATGGCTTGGATGTCACCTGCACCGAGATCTCGAACGGTGGTGAATCCTGCATCCAAGGTTCGTCGCGCAAATACGGTTGACCGAAGCGCAATGTCGGCAGAGTTCATGAAGAACTGTTCAGAATAACTGGCAGGCGGATCAAGCTCACCATCGAGATGGACGTGCATATCCATAAAGCCAGGAGACACGTAAGCACTGCTAAGGTCGATCACATTATTGCCTTCTGGTGTAAGGAAACCGTCATCAACCGAGACAACCCGCCCACCTTCTATGGTTATTGTTTGCCTCTCTAATAGATCACCCCTCTTCGTATCAAATAGGAATCCCGCATGTATCACGGTAACGGCTAGCGCGGATTGCGTGCCAAGCATTGTTAAGAAAGCGAGCGTTGTTCTAATCATAAAAATTCCATACGTTTTTACGGTTTTGACCTGACGATAGCGGCTAATACGGGTGTCGACCAGTACCCAGTAGCAAACACCTGAGATTAATTCAGGCGTAACCGGATACAGCAGAGTTTATGCCCCGACCGGGATTTAAACGAGGCCACTTTTGACCTATCCTCGACGTTTCGAATTTCATCATGCCGCAGTTCATGCCGACGACCCCGGACACAAGTCAGCACACGCCGATGATGCGCCAGTTTCTGGCCATAAAAGAGGCGCACCCAGACGAGTTGCTGTTCTACCGTATGGGCGATTTCTACGAGCTCTTCTACCGCGACGCGGAGATTGCAGCACCCGTGCTAGATATCACTTTGACATCACGTGGGAAGTCAGCTGGCGAAGCTATCCCGATGGCAGGCGTGCCCTTCCACGCCGCGGAGAGCTACCTAGCAAAGCTCGTCCGCGCCGGATTTTCGGTCGCTATTGCTGAGCAAATCGGCGACCCAAGCGAATCGAAAGGACCGGTCGAGAGAAGGGTGGTTCGAGTTATTACGCCCGGTACGCTTACCGACGAATCCTTGCTCGATGCCAGTGGTGATGTGCTGATCGTATCCGTATTCCGGCGTCAGCTTAGTTCAGGTATTGCCTGGATGGATCTGAGTAGCGGGCGATTTCTGGTTACCGAAGTTGAGGGTGATGAAGCCCTCAGTGCGGAATTGCAACGCCTGTCTCCCGCTGAGTTACTTCTTCCTGAGGATGCGAGCATCCCGGTACTGGCAGATCATGTTGCAATCAGACGTCTCGCGTCCTGGCAATTCGATGAAGACAGCGCCCGCACCCAGCTGAATCAGCATTTTCAGACCCGCGACCTGAGCGGATTTGGTTGCGGTGATCTGTCGCTGGCCATATCGGCAGCAGGCTGTCTGCTCGACTACGTTAAAGACACGCAACGCAATGAGTTGCCGCATCTCACCTCAATCCATCACGAACGCCAAAGCGACGCAGTTATTCTTGATGCGGCGACACGTCGGAATCTCGAAATTGATATCAATTTACATGGCGGCGAGGACAGCACACTGTTCTCGGTTTACAACTCGACCGTAACGGCCATGGGTACGCGCCACCTTAAACGCTGGCTGCATCGGCCCGTAACGGTCCTTTCTGTTCTCGAGGATCGCCTTGATGCCGTCTCGGGCCTCGCTCAGAACTATGGATTTGAGATCACACGACAGGCACTCAAGCCCATCTCTGATCTCGAGCGCATATTGGCTAGAGTCGCATTGCGGTCTTCTCGCCCTCGAGACCTTACCCGTCTGCGGGACAGCCTCTGCGCATTGCCAGCGCTAAGGGCAGCCACCCCCCAAGACAGCAACCTACTTCAGGCACTGCAGAGTGATATCGGTCAGTACCCTGAGCTTTGCGAGCTTCTTAACAGAGCACTGGTTGAGTCGCCCCCTGTAGTCATTAGGGATGGTGGCGTGCTCGCTGAAGGCTATGACGAAGAGCTTGATAATCTGCGCGGTATTAGTGAGAACGCAGGCGAATACCTTCTTGATATTGAGGGCCGTGAGCGGGAGGCTACCGGGCTCTCTACACTCAAAGTCGGATATAACAGAGTTCATGGATATTACATAGAAATCAGCCGACAGCAGTCGGATCAAGCCCCTGATACTTACCAGCGCAGGCAGACGCTCAAAAACGTGGAACGATTTATCACGCCCGAGCTTAAGCAATTCGAGGATAAAGCCCTATCCAGCCGAAGCCGCGCTTTGGCACGAGAAAAATTTCTGTATGAGGCGTTGGTGGAACGAATCGCAGAGGATCTAGGGCCTCTACAGACAACATCGCGAGCCATCTGCAATCTTGATGTTCTCGCCTGTTTCGCCGAGCGCGCTGATGCTCTGTCACTGAGCCGTCCGTCGTTTTGCGAGGAAGCACAGCTCGATATCTCAAACGGACGACACCCCGTTGTTGAGCAACTCAGTGATAAGCCTTTTATTGCCAACAATACCCTGCTCAACCAACACAGGCGCATGCTGCTTATCACGGGGCCCAACATGGGCGGGAAATCAACATATATGCGCCAAAATGCGCTCATTGTCCTCTTAGCGCATTGTGGCGCTTTTGTGCCAGCTGACAGTGTTTCCTTGTCATTGGTTGACCGAATTTTCACGCGTATCGGATCTTCGGATGATCTGGCAAGCGGTTTATCAACCTTTATGGTCGAAATGACCGAGACCGCCAACATCCTCCATAACGCCACGGAAAAAAGTCTGGTTCTCATGGATGAAGTTGGTCGCGGTACAAGTACATTTGATGGTTTGAGCATCGCTTGGGCATCGGCGGTTGCACTTGCGGAAAGGGTCCGCGCACTTACCTTTTTTGCAACCCACTATTTTGAGCTGACGGCCCTGCCCGAAGATCACGCCTCGATGGCTAACGTTCACTTGGACGCTACAGAATACGAAGACCAAGTTGTGTTCATGCATCACATACAAGAGGGACCTGCAAATCGCAGTTTTGGACTAGAAGTTGCCAAACTAGCGGGTGTTCCGATGGAAGTATTACTGCACGCTCGACAGAAACTTGACGAACTAGAAAGTCAACAGGTGATAGAGCGGCCATCGGACCCAGTTGGACAAGAAGACCTTTTCAGTACAACCACCGTAAACAGCCCCGTTCTAACCGTCTTGTCAAAAATCGATCCTGACCATATGTCGCCCAAAGAGGCGTTGGACGCGCTGTACACATTGAAAACTTTACTGGACACTTAGTTCGTCTTAATATTTTGACGCTCCCCGCGGTAGATCACCAAATAAAGCGGGTATTGGGGGAAACACTATGGCATTCGTCGTTGGCGAAGACTGTATCAAATGTAAACACACGGACTGCGTGGAAGTATGTCCAGTGGACTGTTTTTATGAGGGTCCAAACTTTTTGGTGATCCACCCGGATGAGTGTATCGATTGCGCCTTGTGCGAACCCGAGTGCCCAATAGATGCAATATATTCAGAAGACGAGCTGCCGGCAGATCAGGAGAATTTTCGCGAGCTTAACGCCGAACTCGCTGAGGTCTGGCCCAACATTACGGAGAAAAAAGATGCCATGCCAGACCACGAGGATTGGCAAGGAGAGCCTGGCAAGCTTGCGCTCCTAGAACGCTGAGCGTCAAACAAGTAAGTCGTCTACACAGAGACCATCTCGAAGCGCTGCGCGCTTGAGCCTTGCTAATGCGTCAATTTGAATCTGCCTCACCCGCTCGCGGGTGAGGCCAACTTCTTCGCCTACAGCCTCCAAGGTTGAAGCTTCGTAGCCCATCAGTCCGAATCGTCTAGCCAGTATCTCGCGCTGACGATCTGGAAGGCTATCCAGCCAAGCCTCTAGACAACCTCCGACCTTCTCGTCATCGACAAGCGAAAGTGGGTTGTCTTCCGCGTGTGAAGCGACGGTATCAATAAGACTTCTTTGATTGTCATCGGAAAGTTGGTTGTCAACGGAGGTAATTTTTTCGGAAAGCTTAAGGAGCTTACTCACCTCTCCAGGATCACGATCGAGCATCTTTGCGATTTCGCTTGTTGACGGCTCGCGGCGCAATGAACTCCTTAACTCACGCGTGCATCGCAAGATCGTATTGATGTCTTTCTGAATATGAATGGGTAGCCTTATCGTCCTACCCTGATTCATTAACGCGCGGTCTATACTTTGACGAATCCACCACGTTGCGTAGGTTGAGAATCTGAACCCACGTTCTGGATCGAATTTTTCAACAGCTCGCATTAACCCAAGATTTCCCTCCTCAATCAGGTCGAGGAGTGGTAATCCACGATTCGAGTACCGCTTCGCAATCATCACAACTAAGCGCAAATTACTATTGATCATCTGGTGCCGCGCGGCCTCATCACCGGATATAGAGGCCCTTGCAACATGAACCTCTTCAGTGGCTGTTAGGAGCGGTGTTGAACCAATTTCATTCAGATACAGCTGAACCGGATCACTCTCGCCAGGCCCATCCGAAAACGCCAGTGAATAGCCCGTTCCGGTCATTTCAGTTTTAAAATTTAATGCAGCCTCGTTGGCTGCAGGTGCTTCAAGTGTTTCCAGATCTGCCATGAGAGTGCCCCCCCTCTTTGGCGACCCACACTCCTAACGGCGTCTGGGAAGCATTGTCAGTGGGTCTATAGGCTGCCCACGCCTACGCAACTCAAAGTGAAGTTTTACTGTATCTGTTCCACTACTGCCCATAGTCGCGATCTGCTGCCCTGCCTTTATGTTCATGTTTTCCAGGACTAATAACCGCTCGTTATGGCCGTAGGCACTCAAGTACGTATCATTGTGTTTAATGATGAGTAGCGAGCCGTAACCCGTTACGCCCGTTCCGGCATAAACTACCTTACCTGCCGCCACAGCCTTTACCGGGTCGCCCCGCTTACCGGCAATATCGATGCCTTTATGGCGATTGCTCGAGAAAGATCGGACAACCTTTCCTGCCGAGGGCCATCGCCAGCGCGACACAGGCTGCATGTTTTCAACGTTATCACTTGAAGCCTGGGACTTTGATGACGATTTGGTTACTGGTGTCACTTTTGACTGCTTCGGAGCAGTTTTATTAGTTTTTCTCGACGGTGAAGAGGGTTTGACAGCCACTTTAGGAGCTTTTGGCGCAGGTTTAGGCACTGCCTTTACTGGCTTTGCTGTCTTAAGCCTTTGCCCTACTTTGATGATATAGGGCGACTGAATTCCATTTCGCGCGGCTAACTCACGGAAATCGATCCCTAACCGAAAGGCGATGGAATAAAGCGTGTCGCCTCTCACCACTACATAGGGCTTACCCTCTTCAAGCTTGGAAACGTAATCCTGAGTGCGGATGGCATTGCCATCGCTCCGGGTTGTCTTTTCCCAGGGCCGTAAGTTATCGGGGTCTGTTCCGTAGCACCCAGCGAGCCATATCATTGACACTTGGGAGACAAAGAGCACGCGCATGACAGATGCATTTGCCAAGACCTAGCGCTCGACAGACTCGAATGACGACAGGAGCGAAACGAGCCCAACACCTAAAGTGAAAGTGACAAGACACAGCCACAGCATGGGCTCACCTACCAGCTCCTGGTAGGTTTGAGGCAACACTGGCACACTCTGAACGACACGGTTTTCGCCATGTCGATCAATCACCGACAAGACCGGTTGCTGCCAGGGCCATAACATAATGACTGACCCCAATAGAAAGCCATACAGAATTGCCATAGTGGCCCGCTGAGCGCGCGCTAGCAGTGCTTTTAGCAGCCGTGAAAAAGCTAGCAGCCCACAAAGACAACCCAGTGCGAAAATACCGACAGTAACAAAATCAAGATTCACGAGTGCACTGATCACAGGTTGGTACATACCCAGAATGAGCAACAGAAAACTACCCGAAACACCAGGTAATAGCATGGCGGACACGGCGACAGCACCGGCGAAGAAGACGCTGGCTGGGCCAACCTGCAGCTGAGTCGCCTGCGTTAATCCAATCAATGTAGCTACGCCAACACCTGTGAGCCAGAGCGTGTATTCACGTCCCGTCCAACCGACACGACTATGATAAAAAAGATGTATCGCGCTGGCCAAAACCAAGCCACAAAACAACGACCACAACGGTAGCGGGTAATTCAGAATTAACCAGTTAAGGATGGAGGCTAGCGCGATGACAGAGGACGAGATTCCCGCACCTACGGCAACCAAAAAGTTTCCATCGACACACGCCCATGCGTCTTTGATTTTTCCTGCGAGCACCATACGTAGTGCGTCTATGCCGACACTGGCAATAGCCTCGATAAAACGGGCGTAGATACCGGTAATGAGTGCAATCGTTCCGCCAGACACACCAGGCACAAGGTCTGCCGCACCCATTGCCACTCCGCGAAGATACAGCCCCAGCCAATGATAACGACCCAGACTCATCGTTGAAGCCCTTCCCGCATAGGTACGAAGAAAACGTCTTCAATAATCGTTTCTTCGAAACCCTCTTCGGTTAGCTGAATCCTTACAAGCTTCTGTGAATCGCCACCCACAGGCAATAGTAGTTGACCGCCCGTTGCAAGCTGAGAGAGTAATTTCTCTGGGACTGTTTCGGGTGCAGCGGCGCCCAGAATGACATCAAAGGGAGCAAACTCCTCCCAACCCTCAAAGCCATCACCATGCTTACAGCGCACATTTCTAGCCTTGAGCTTACGAAGCCGCACCCGCGCCTTGTCTAACAGAGGCTTGATTCGCTCAACCGAGTAAATTTCATCAGCCACCTTCGACAAGACAGCACTTTGATAGCCGGAGCCCGTGCCTAATTCTAACACCCGTTTTGGCCGACTCGCCTGTAGAGCCAATTCCGTCATCCTCGCTACGATGTACGGCTGACTTAGCGTTTGATTGAATCCAATCGGTAATGCAGTGTCCTCGTAAGCTCTATGGGACAAAGCTTCATCAACAAATAAGTGCCGAGGTGTCTCAGTCATTGCGCCGAGCACACGATCATCAACAATGCCTTGTGCCTTCAATCGCTCAATGAGTCTCAGACGCGTTCGTTGCGACGTCATACCGATACCGCGAAGGTCAGTCACTGGGATGGACTCTCCTCTAGCAAGACGACCGCGTGCACTGCAATCCCTTCCTCTCGCCCAACAAAACCCAGCTTTTCCGTTGTTGTCGCTTTAACGTTGATTTGATCCATGTTGCAGCCGAGATCCTCAGCAAGGTTCTGACGCATTGCGTCAATGTATGATGCAAGTTTAGGTGCTTGAGCAATAATCGTAAGGTCGGCATTACCCAACGCGAAACGTCGCTCAGATGCCAGCGCCACCACCTGCCGCAGTAGTCGCCGACTGTCAGCGCCCTCAAAGCTTGGATCATCATCAGGAAAATGATGCCCTATATCTCCGAGTGCGAGCGCACCCAGCAAAGCGTCAGTGAGCGCGTGAAGGGCTACGTCACCATCCGAATGTGCCATCAAGCCAGTTTGGTGCGAGATACGCACCCCACAGAGCATGATGTGATCACCGTCACCAAACGCGTGCACATCGTAACCATGACCAATTCTCATGAGCCGACCTCCTCCGCCATGCGCCGCAAAATGATCTCTGCAAACTCCAAATCGACGGGTAACGTTACTTTAATATTGGTTGAGGGTCCCTCAAGAATCGAGACGGGAAAGCCTGATAATTCCATAGCCATAGACTCATCAGTTATTGGTAATTGCCCACTGAGTGCGGACGATAAGGCCGTGTCAAGCTCAGAAAACCGAAATATTTGAGGAGTTTGGGCACGCCACACAACGCGTCGATCCAAGGACTCATCTACCCTCATGCTGGAAGACACACGTTTCAATGTATCGGTGGAAGCTTGAGCAAGTACGGTACCCACCCCGCCGTCGAGCGTATGATCGATCAACCGCTGGAGCACTGAGACCGAAATACAGGGGCGCGCCGCGTCGTGGACGAGGACCCAGTCATCAGAACTCGCATAGGGCGCGATAGCCTTAAGGCCAGATAGCACGGAGTCTGCTCGCTCATTGCCTCCCGCTGCCTTTGATACCCGCGGATCTGAGAGGCTATCGATAGAATCGGCGTGTCGATCACTGGGGTCCAAAACGACCACCAAACCGCGTATGTCGGGACAGGCCAATAAGGCACTCAAAGTATGCTCGAGAATCGGTACACCGTTGATCAAAAGGTATTGCTTTGGAACTTCGGCCGCCATTCGCCTCCCGCTTCCGGCGGCCGGTACGATCGCCCAGATGCTACTACTCACGGCGACTTCTCTTTGGTGTCATCATCAACAAAAAGGATAAACTCCTCACCTTGCCGAACCAAACCGAGTTCTTCACGCGCGACTGCCTCAAGCATCTCATCACCCTCTTGCAGCTCAAGCACCTGGCGCGCTAGCGCATCGTTCCGCTCTCTGAGTAGTTGGTTACCCTCTTCACCCACTCGAACCTGTGTTTCAAGCCCTTGTCGCTCGCGAATACCTCCTTCACCTAACCAAAGTCGGTATTGTAATAGGAGCAGTAGCCCTACGAGCCCTAGCAGCAGGGGCCGCACTGGATCAGGCGCCTCGTTCCAATTCCGCTCTGCCTCGGTAGGGAGCGGTCATGCCAAGTTCAGCCTCAATGCGCAGTAACCGGTTATATTTCGCGATACGGTCAGATCGACAAAGCGACCCAGTTTTGATTTGTCCTGCGCCTGTCCCAACGGCGAGATCGGCAATGGTAGCGTCTTCCGTCTCACCACTACGATGAGAGATGACAGCCTTAAACCCCGCGGCTTGTGCCATTTTGATGGCATCGAGGGTTTCACTGAGTGACCCTATCTGATTGAACTTAATCAAAATCGAATTACCGATGTTTTCCTCAATCCCACGTTTCAATATGCTGGTGTTGGTCACGAATAAATCATCGCCCACAAGTTGGACTTTGTCCCCGAGTTTATTAGTGAGGTAAGCCCAACCAGCCCAGTCCGATTCATCCAGACCATCCTCAATCGATACGATGGGATGAGCGGCCGCTAGATCCGCAAGGTAGTCGGCAAATCCCTCGCTTGAGAAAGAGCGTCCCTCGCCTGACAGATGATATTCCTCGTCTCGGTAGAATTCGGAGGCCGCGCAATCCAGTGCCAACGTAATGTCCTGACCGAGAACATAGCCCGCATTCCCTACCGCCTCAGCAATGACCTGAAGCGCCGCAGCATTTGACGGTAGATCAGGTGCAAATCCTCCCTCATCACCGACGGAAGTCGCCATACCGCGAGCACCGAGCACTTTCTTGAGATGGTGGAAGATTTCTGCTCCGACTCGCAGCGCCTCTGCAAAGGATGTCGCGGACACAGGCTGAATCATGAACTCCTGAATATCGATATTGTTATCAGCGTGCTCTCCACCATTGATAATATTCATCATGGGCACGGGCATGGTCAGCTGTGTGGTACCAGTGAGCTTGGCAATGTGCTGATAAAGAGGGATCTTCGCTGATTGAGCCGCTGCGCGAGCGGCCGCCAGCGAGACAGCCAAGATGGCATTTGCACCATATTTACTTTTGTTGGGCGAACCGTCGGCCTCCAGCATGCGCTCATCGACTGCACGCTGATCCTTGGCGTCGTGACCAATCAAACATTCGCGAATCGGTCCATTTACATTGGCAACAGCGGTCAGTACGCCTTTACCTAAATAACGCGTCGGGTCAGCATCTCGTAATTCAAGCGCTTCTCGGGAACCTGTACTTGCTCCCGAGGGCGCACAAGCTACTCCAACGGTATCATCATCCACGGTCACTTCGGCCATTACCGTAGGGTTACCTCGAGAGTCCATGACTTCAAAGGCACGAATATCGATAATCTCGCTCACCATTTACTCCACTTAGTGTCACTTAATTTCTAGTTGGGGTAGCCCTTTGACAAGATCGTCGATGGCTTTTACTTGTTCCAAAAAAGGACGCAGCTGCTTCAATGGCAAGGCACTGGGCCCGTCACACAACGCCTTGTCTGGATCGGGATGTGATTCCAAAAATAGTCCGGCTAAGCCAGTTGCCATACCCGCCCTCGCTAGCTCAGCCACCTGACCTCGGCGGCCACCCGAAGCTGCATCACCCGGATCTCGGCGCTGCAATGCATGAGTAACGTCAAAGATGACAGGCACATCGCCTGTCATTTTGCGCATAACCCTGAAGCCCAGCATGTCGACCACCAAGTTGTCGTAGCCGAAGTTGCTGCCTCGCTCGCATAGGATCAAGCGATCGTTGCCGCATTCTCTGAACTTATGAACGATGTTACTCATCTGTTCAGGGCTCAAAAACTGCGGCTTTTTGATGTTGATGGCAGCCCCCGTTTCAGCCATAGCTCGAACAAGATCTGTTTGGCGCGCCAGGAAGGCTGGCAGCTGAATAATATCAACTACGCTGGCTACGGGTGCAGCCTCATCTGGAATATGTACATCGGTAATAGTGGCAAGACCTGTGGTCTTTTTGACCGCTTCAAAGATCGCAAGTCCTTTGTGTAGACCGGGACCGCGAAACGAGTTGATCGAGGTACGATTTGCCTTATCGTAGGACGCTTTGAAAACCAGAGGAATATCGAGCTCAGCGCAGATTTCCTTGTAAGTAGATGCAATATCGACGACAAACTGCTCGGACTCCAAGACATTGACCCCACCGACGAGGACAAACGGTTTATCGTTAGCAAATGCAACGTCACCGACACTGACAGTCGTCTGCGCCATCAGTGCTCAACCTCAACCGCAGCATTAATGAAGCTTGAAAACAGCGGATGGCCGCCACGCGGACGGGAGGTGAACTCTGGGTGGAACTGGCAGGCTACAAACCAAGGGTGATCAGCAAGCTCAACCATTTCCACTAGACCCTGATCCTGAGACCAGCCGGAAATAGTCATTCCCTCGGCCTCCAGCTTTGGCACCAGTGTGTTGTTTACCTCATAACGATGGCGATGACGCTCTCTGACAATGTCATCACCGTAGATTTCTCGGGTCTTCGTGCCGTTGACCAGATAGCAAGGCTGTGCCCCCAAACGCATCGTGCCACCCATATCCGAATCTTCGTCACGAACTTCGATATCGCCTGTCTCCGTTTGCCATTCGGTAATCAAGCCGATGACAGGGTATGGCGTATCGATATTCATTTCAGTCGAATGCGCTCCTTCAAGGCCACACACGTTTCGGGCGAACTCAATCATGGCCATATGCATACCAAGACAAATACCGAGGTAAGGAATCTTGTTTTCCCTCGCGTACTTCACTGCCGAAATTTTGCCCTCAATGCCGCGATCACCAAAGCCACCGGGGACCAAAATAGCGTCCAGCTTCGCCAAAACACTAGTTCCCCGCATTTCGAGGTCTTCCGCATCGATGTATTCGATATCAACCTGCGTATTGGTTTGCAAACCCGCATGCCCCAGTGCCTCATTGAGCGACTTGTAAGCGTCAATTAGCTCTGTGTACTTGCCGACCATACCAACCTTGACGCGAGCGCGACGCTCGCCCAACTCTCTGGCGACAACATCATCCCACTCAGTAAAGTCAGCATCACGAGGAGACATGCTAAACCGCTCGAGAATGTAGTCATCGAGGCCCTTCTCATGCAGATTTTTTGGAATTTTGTAAATCGAATCGGCATCCAGCACAGGTATCACGGCGCGTTCTTCAACGTTGGTAAAGAGCGATATTTTTTTACGGGCGCTGTCATCAATATCGACAGAGCATCGGCATAGCAGTACATCTGCCTGAAGACCTATCGAGCGCAGTTCCTTTACCGAGTGCTGAGTTGGCTTGGTTTTGATTTCACCCGCGGTGGGAATATAAGGCACCAAGGTCAGGTGCATTAGCAAAGCACGCGATGCACCTGCCTCAAGCTTTAACTGTCTCAGTGCCTCCAGGAACGGCTGACTTTCGATATCACCGACGGTACCCCCTACCTCAACGACAGCCACATCAGCCCCTTCGGCGCCTGCAATGACACGGCGTTTAATTTCGTCTGTTATGTGAGGAATCACTTGAACTGTTCCGCCTAAATAATCGCCACGACGCTCTTTTCTCAAAACTTCATCGTAAACCTGACCGGTGGTGAAGTTATTGCGCTTAGACATCGTAGCCCGGGTAAAACGCTCGTAGTGACCCAGATCCAAATCAGTCTCAGCACCATCGTCGGTAACGAAAACCTCCCCGTGCTGGAACGGGCTCATGGTCCCCGGATCAACATTGATGTAGGGATCTAGTTTCAAAAGTGTGACTTTGAGGCCGCGCGCCTCTAGCACAGCAGCGAGCGACGCCGCCGCTATTCCTTTTCCTAACGAGGAAACAACACCGCCGGTAACAAAAACGTATCGCGTCATGAACTCCACCAAAGCAAAAGGAACTGTGGGGCGGCGAACAAATGGTTGCCGACAGCAGAGCTCCGATGGGCGTTCAGCTTACCAAAGAGTCTCCATTCGCTCAATTTGGAAAGGTTATTTTTGGAGGCATCCAGACCGGTACTAATCCTCCTTTGCAGAGGTTCAAATTTGAGCAAGCTGATGTCAGCCCGACATCAGGAATTGAAATGATTTCATCGCCGGCTTGCACTAGCGGATAACACCCTCGCAAATAAGGCGGGACGCCCGCTTCTTGGAGCCATTGCCCTATTGAGCGCCGGGGCCGCTTAAGAAGCGGCACAGCCTCTCCCGGGCGCGGTGCTCTGACCTTAATGGGAATACCTGCGGGCAATCCCGTATCGGCCTCTTGCCAAGCGATAGAGCCCCATGTGCCTGACAGCGCATCACCCACCTCACACGAAATATCAAAGTCGCGATCAATATTTGAAGGATAGAGATGGATACCCTGACGCCATCGCTGCAAGAGATAAAGCCCTACTCTAAGCTCAGGCAGTTTATCTCCCTCTGCCTGCCTACACTGGCGAGCAAATTCCTCTAACGCGGCGAACTCAGGTAGGGGAGCATTCAGCTCTTTCAGCCATCCGTAAAGTGCTCGATGTAACCCTTTGGTATCGCACATTTCAATTGGCAAATAGGGTCCGCCAAATCTCGTAAATTCGGTTTGATTGTGGATAGAATCGGACGCGGCCAGTTCACCGCTCAAAGCTGCGGAACGGGCAAACCCGGAGCGATAGCCGGGCCATCGAGACTCGATGAGCGGCAAGACGTCGTGTCGCAGGAAATTGCGATCGTAGCGCGTATCATCGTTACTACTGTCGTTCAGGTAATCGAGTTCATGGGAGACCGCGTATTCCTCAATCTGGGAACGGGTGATCCCAAGAAACAGCCTCACTAATGAGCCAATACCCAACGACCGTTTTTCTGGTATTCCGGCGAGCCCCGACGGACCAGCTCCCCGTATGAGACGGAATAGCACGGTCTCAACCTGATCATCGAGGTGATGACCGAGTAAAAGGACATCTCCGGCATCCAGGAAAGATTCAAACACAGCGTATCTCGCATCGCGGGCTTGTGCCTCGGGGGATGCTCCCACATCAACGGATGCAACTCGTTCATGAAATTCAACGCCGAGGTCAGAAGCCACGGCCGCGCAGTGTGTAGCCCATGCACTGGCATCCTCATGAAGTCCATGATTGACGTGCAGCGCAATGATGGGAGGTAGGGCTTCTCGTAGGGAGAGTTCGACTAGGGCGTGGAGGAGGCAATGACTGTCTATACCACCTGAATAGCCGACACAGAGTCGACTCGCTGTTTTCAGTGAGGTGAGTTGCGCAATCAGTGCTGGGAGCAGCGCCATGACCTGATCATGCGCTGCCGTAGGCCATCAACCGCTGATACCGAGACTCAACCAAGCTACCCACATCAGTGGTACACAAACGGTCGAGCTGACCCGAAACGTGCTCTCGGATGCGACTTGCCATCTCTTCGACATCACGATGTGCGCCGCCCAGCGGTTCTTTGATGGTCGCGTCAACAATACCAAGCTCCTCGAGTGTCGATGAAGTCACACCCATCGCTTCGGCCGCTTCGGGCGCGAATTCACTGCTCTTCCATATAATGTTGGCACAACCCTCTGGCGAAATAACGAAATAGGTTGAGTACTGAAGCATTGCCAAGTGATCTCCCACACCAATGCCAAGGGCACCACCGGAGGATCCCTCACCGATCACCACACACACGATGGGAGTTCTAAGGCGCGACATAACAGCAAGGTTCTGCGCAATCGCCTCAGAGATACCGCGCTCTTCCGAGTCAATGCCGGGGTACGCTCCTGGCGTATCAATCAGAGTCACTAACGGCATCTTAAAACGCTCGGCCATCTCCATAAGGCGCAATGCTTTGCGATAGCCCTCCGGCTTCGGCATACCAAAGTTACGGTATACCTTATCTTTGACGGATCTACCCTTCTCCTGGCCAACGACCATAACGGGACGGTCGTTGAGACGTGCGACGCCCCCGACGATGGCCTTATCGTCACCAAAATGACGGTCACCATGGAGTTCATCAAAGTCATCGAAGACTAGCGGAATGTAATCGAGTGTATAAGGCCGCAACGGATGACGAGCAACTCGGACGATATCCCAAGGACTCAGATCAGAATAAATCGAATGTGTCAGCTTGTGACTCTTGGACTTGAGACGATCTATCTCGTCGCTGATATTAATCTCGGAATCATCGACAACTGACTTTAGTTCCTCGATTTTCATTTCAAGCTCTGCGATAGGCTGCTCGAAATCAAGATAATTGGGATTCATTGTGACTTGCCCTGTAACAAACGGCTAATATTGCGACCAAACACACAGTCTACAAACGCAGAACGATCGCGTCATCTGTAAGATTTACGCTACGAGGTTCCCTACTTTCAAAGATCTTATGAACAAATCCCTAAACCAAACGCCGCGCCTTCTGCTTGCTCCAATGGAAGGGGTCATGGATTCAGTTATGCGCGAGATGCTGACAGCAATCGGTGGCTACGAGCGATGTGTCACCGAGTTTGTTCGTGTTTCTCGTACTGTGCTCCCTCCAAAAGTTTTCCATCGCGTCTGTCCGGAACTCAAAAACGAGGGAAGAACGGCGTCTGGTACTCCGGTTTACGTCCAGTTGCTAGGTTCAGATCCTGCTTTGATGGCAGCAAATGCTAAAATAGTCGCCAAACTGGGCGCGCCAGGCATCGACCTCAACTTTGGCTGTCCCGCGAAAACGGTCAATAAGTCTCGGGGTGGCGCAACTTTGCTGAAAAACCCCGAGCTTATTTTCGATATCTGCAAGGCCGTCAGAGACGCCGCGCCGGCAGATACGCCTGTGACCGCAAAGGTTAGACTCGGCTTCGATGACGATTCTCAGTTCTACAGCATTGCGCACTTTGCCATTAGTAGTGGTATTGACGAGTTAACGGTCCATGCGAGAACAAAAGTACAGGCCTACCGTCCTCCAGCACATTGGTCGCAACTAGGCATCATCTCCAATCCCCGCAGGATTCCCATCATTGCAAACGGTGAGATTTGGACGCCCAGTGACCTCGCCCGCTGTAGCGAGCAAAGTGGCTGCGACGCATTTATGTTGGCAAGGGGCGCGCTATGTCGACCTGACCTTGGTCGCGCCATTAAGGCTAATGCTGAGAACGTTCCGGTCACACCCATGACCTGGCCGGAAGTGGCAGAGCTACTCATCCATTTCTGTGAAGTCAACGGCACGCACTACGATAAAAAATATTCGATCAATCCAGTAAAACAATGGTTGGTTTATCTTCAGTACTGCTACCCGCAGGCTGCCGCATTATTTGCACAAGTTAAACGAATCCGCGATCCTGATGACATGATGTGTATGCTACTGGGAGCCTCACAGAAACGGGCCATATCAGCAGCAGCCTGAAACACAGTCCGCTTAACCGTTAGTAATTAAAAATAAGGGACATCATGACGACACCGGCAATGCCAGCAGGCCCTGAGTGGCTCGGACACCCGCGCGGGTTATTCGTTTGCTTCGCCACCGAAATGTGGGAGCGCTTTTCGTTCTATGGCATGAAGTACCTACTGGTGCTTTTTTTGGTTCAACATCACCTGTTCAGTGATGGTGAAGCGCTCCGTATCCTAGGAGCTTATGCGGCACTTGTTTATGCCATGCCCCTGCTGGGTGGCATTGTATCGGACCGCTATCTTGGTCAAACAAAAGCGGTCAAGTTGGGTGGGATCCTGCTGGTTTTAGGGCATTGCGCCATGGCGTTTGAGGGTGTGCCCGCTACGCAAGGCATCACTGGCGAGGTGGTCAGAGATGATCAGGCCATAACTGTATTCTATTTTGCGCTGGCATTAATTGTTGTTGGTGTTGGCTTACTAAAGCCAAATATTTCCACCGTAGTCGGTCGACTATACGGGCAGAATGACCCACGGCGAGACGGCGGCTTCACGATCTTTTACATGGGCATCAATATCGGAGCCGCAAGCGCGTCATTACTCTGTGGTTGGTTAGCTAGTGCCTACGGCTGGGCTTATGGGTTTGGTGCCGCCGGCATAGGCATGCTCATTGGCTTAATCGTTTTTTCCCTCGGGCAGGACTGGCTGGAGGGTCATGGCGACCCATCAGATCCAGCCGTTTTAAAGCAACCTGCGAGCGCATCCCTTGGTCTACTTAACGTAGAAAATACCATCGGTGCGTACAGCATCTTATCCGTCTTTGCTATTTGGGTCGTGTTGCAACAACCCAATGGTGTCGGGTTCATGCTGCCAGTCGTCGCCGCACTCTTTTTAGTATGGTTTTTTTGGCTACTGGTGACACAGTGCGACTCAGAGGAACGCGGGAAAATGAGCGCCCTCTTCTTTCTAATAGTCATCAGCACTGTCTTCTGGTCGATGTTTGAGCAATCGGGCGGATCGATGACCTTGTTTGCGGACAGAGCGACGGACCTGACACTGTTCGGGATGGAACTGACTGCAGCACAATTTGGTTCAGCGAATGCCATCTTCATTATCCTACTGTCGCCCCTCTTTGCCCTGATGTGGCCCGCACTCCTGTCTAACAATATTGAGCCCTCTACACCTGCTAAGTTTGGCCTTGGAATTTTTCAGGTAGGTCTTGGATTCGGTGCCTTGCTTATTGGACTCAACAATCCAGACTCAGCAGGTTTGGTGTCAGCCTGGTGGCTTGTGCTCGCGTATTTCCTTCACACTTCAGCCGAGCTCTGTTTAAGCCCAATTGGGCTATCTGCTGTTACAAAACTCTCGATCGCCCGCTACGTTGGTGTGATGATGGGCGCGTGGTTTTTGGCTAGTGCGTACGGCTCCTATTTGGCATCGGAACTAGCTATTTTCTTCTCAAGCATTGGCGGTGAAGACGGGAGACTCGACAACAGCGGATTCAACGCTTTGTTCACTGAACTCCTTATATACGGCGTCGGCGTTGGTATCGCCGTGCTGCTGGTTTCGCCACTGGTAAGGCGGCTCATGAAAGATGTGCGTTGAGCCACCACGCTTTTTCCGTGAGGTGCGCTCGTTTGGTCTTACGCTGCTCTCCTTTTAGCAAATCGCGGGAAAAATCTTGATAACCCAGACCTTGCCTCTCGCCAATCGTCTCCAATCAAATAGAGTGCTGGAACCAGGAATAAGCTTACAAAGAAGGCGAAGAACACGCCGAAAGCAAGTGATATTACCGACGGCTTTAGGAATGCAGCTGCCTGAGACGTCTCGGCAATGATAGGCATGAGCCCAACAAAGGTAGTGAGTGTGGTCAACAGAATCGGCCTGAAACGATTCTTGGCCGCGTTGATAATGGCTCTAAAACGATCGTCACCCTGCTGCTCTCGCTTTAGGATGTAGTCAATTAGGACCAGGTTGTCATTCACAACAACCCCAGCAGCTGCGCCCATTCCGAAGAGCGAGAACATGTCGAGTGGGATACCAATCAGGTAGTGACCAAAAATGGCTCCCATGTACGCAAAAGGAATCGCTGACATAATAATGGTGGGTAAGGTATACGAGCGAAATGCAACGGCGAGCAGGGCGTAGATCGTCAACATGGCAATGATGAACAGCTGGGTCGCGTCGGTCTCAAACTCTTCCTGCTGTTGCTCCCATCCACCTTTGATTACTTGCAATGCGGGGTAGCGCTTTTTAAGGCCAGGAATAAAGTCCTGCTGGACCTTGTCGTTAATATCGCGTATCGAGTCCGCGTTCAATCGAGCGAAAACCTCAAAGATACGCTTTCCATCTCTTCTAACAATACGTTGCGACGCCTTACGAACTTCAATGTCAGCAACTGTGGCTAGAGGGATAAGGAAGCCATCATTGGTTCGCACCTTCAGGTCCCGGAGCGACGTTAGTGTCTCGCGCGCATCCCCTGGGTAACGCAACATGACGCGAACGTCACCATACTGCCGAGGCAATCGTTGAACCTCTTCTCCATAGTATGATTGCCGAACTTGCCGAGAAACATCCGCCAGTGTAACGCCTAGGGTCTGAGCGCCTGGCTTTAAGCGAATATTGAGCTCGTCGATCTCACCGCGCTGGTTATCGCGAACAAAAAAGACGTCTTCAAATGTCACTAGGTGATCTCGCAGTTCAGCGGCCGCTTGCTTCAGTCTATCCCCATTCGAGTGCGCAAAAACATAGGTCAACACCGCCTCCGCTTGATTGGCCGTGTACTGGACATTTATGTTTTCTGCATCGGGGATGTCGCCCATTGTCTCGAGATAGGTCTCAGCAACCTCCCGCATACTAATGTTGGTCTCATCGGGTGGTGGCAGTTGTACATACTGTTCAAGCTCATTGCCATAAGCAAATGTAAAAGCGCCTATCACCGGGTACTGAGTTTTCAAGCCATCGCTAGTCCGATCCAACTGGTCCATCACCGCTTCCGTGCGTGAGAAAGGTACTCCAGTTGGCAGCCCCACATTAACAACCAAGGTCTCACTCTCAAGCTGAGGCAAGAAATAGAATTTCACCCAGCCAGTATTGGCAAGCGTCAGAGCAACGACAAAACCAGCGACGAATACAGCACTGAGCGTGTACCGTACCTCCAGCAGTTTAGCTAACAGCGGCGCATATTTTTTCTCGGCGAAAGCCGTAATGCCGCTGGCAATGCGGCGCTGGATTGCAAAGCCGTGCTCTTTGTCGCCGCGATTTGACAAGTTCCGTAAATGCGCAGGCAAAATGCAAAAAGCCTCAATTAAGGAAAAAGCGAGCGCGAATGCGATAACAAGTGAAAGCTGACGAAGAAATTCACTCTGCGGTCCTGATAAAAATGCCCAGGGTGCGAAGGCAACCATCGTCGTCAAAACTGCAAAAATAACCGGTCTTGCAACAGAAGACGCCCCGACAATAGCAGCATCCTCTGCTGTCATACCAAGGTCCTCTCGGTGGTGATGAATACTCTCCCCCACAACGATGGCATCGTCCACAACAATACCGAGTACCAATAAGAATGCGAATGTCGATAGGAAATTAATAGAGACATCTGCGACTGGAAGAAAAATAAAGGCGCCAACGAAGGAGATTGCGATGCCAACCGTTACCCAAAGCGCAACGGTAAATCGTAGCGTCAACAATAGGATCAGTAACACAAGTGCCAAGCCCATCCATGCTGCATCAAAGATCAGTGACATGCGTGAGTCATAGGCGTCAGCCATATCGGCTAGACTCAACAACTCAACACCTTCAGGCAAGTCAGCCTGCTTTGAATCAATCCATGCGTTTACCTGTTTTGATGTCTTCGTAATAAAAAGACGTTCTGAGGGCTCAATCTGAAGCATGACTGCAGGCACGCCATCGGCGGACGCGCTGACTTCAAAATCCTCAAAACCATCAATTACTCGCGCGACATCACCAAGTCGCAATCTGGCGCCCGATGGTAATTCACGAACGACGATGCTTTCAAAATCCGTCTGCGAATCAGCTAGATTCTCGGCACGCAGCTGAATATTACCCGTCGCAGTCCGCAATTCTCCCGAGGACAAGTTGATGGAAGATGCTCTTACAGCCGTCGCTAATTCATTAAAACTGAGCTGGTAACGCTGTAGCGCTTCCTCGGAGATCTCAATGGTGACTTCTTCCCCTCTGGTGCCGCCAATTCTAACGTCACTCACATGACTCAGAGAGATCAACTCATCCCTCAGCTCCTCAGCCAAGCGTCCAAGTGCGCGCTCACCCACGTCACCACGAACAGTCAGGTAGTGAATGGTTTCCTTCCACTCGATTATTCTTACGCGGGGAGGCTCCAAATCTCGAGGAAATGATGAAATACCATCGAGCGCATCGCGAATATCCTCTTTAAACTCAGTCAGGTCAGTACGTGGCTGCGCCTCTAACTGAACATTCCCGTACCCCTCTTGGGAATTAGAACTGTAACGACGTAAGTTATCGATGTTCTTCACTGCAGCTTCAACGCGCTGCACCACTTGCTGCTCGATCTCTTTGGGAGACGCGCCTGGCCAGGTCAGTGAGACATACACCATCGGCAGCTTAACTATCGGCGTCACCTCTCTCTCAATCGCGGTCCAAGCGATTAACCCTGACACGATGACAAACACCATCAGCAGGTTTGCGGCAACTGCATTGCGAACCCACCATGAGATCATACCTCCCATAAATTACCCCGCGCTCAACTGAACGGGCTCGGCTGTCACTTCAATCGCCGACAGAGCCATACCTGCTACAGGGTTACGTATAGGCGAAACGATAATCCGATCCCCCTCATTAACTCCGCTGCTTAGATAAGCTACTTTCGCTGTCGCGTGTTCGACGATCACGCTTCTGATCTCCAACAAATCGTCATCGTTCATAATAAAAATGCGTCCACCGGCGCGTAAACCCGCTGCAGGAATCGCCATTACGTCAACCAAATTCCGACCCTCTATGTTGGCTGCAACAAACAAACCGGGCGCCATAGGCATATCGCCATCGGCGACCTCGAAAGGATTTGCGACTTCAGCAGTACCGAAGGTGGATCGTGTTCGTGGATCAAGCGCCGCATCAAGGCGCACCAAGTGTCCGGCCCAGGTGCGAGTGGCGCCCGCGATATCAGTTGACAGCTGAACCCGCAAACCGGCGCCATCTCCAGCGTCGTAGCCAATAGGCACACCCAATGCCGCAATATCAGCGTCCGACAACGGCAGACGTACCTCTGCGATATCAGTCGAAAATACGGAGGCTACTGCCCTCCCTGCCCCAACGTATTGACCTTCATCGACCATGGTCTCAGTAATTCGAACGTCAAAGGGAAGCGAAATTTGTGTTCGAGAAAAATCAGACTCTGCACGCGATAGCGAGAGTTCAGCGGCCTGAAGACCCGCACGCGCCTGGGCTATTTGGGGCTTTTTGAGTGCCAAATTAGACGGGTTAGCTTCTCCGGCAAGTTGCTTTTTCGCAACGTCAGCATCGGCAAGCGCCTGCTCTAGTTCGAGCCGACGAGCGGCTAACCGAGCACGAGCCTCAGAAACCGCAACGACATAATCTCGGTCTTCGATCGTCAGCAATGCGTCCCCCGCAGGAACGCTGCCACCTTCAATGAATTGCGGAGATACGCTCGTCACCCGCCCTGACACTTCACTGATGACATCGATTTGAACGCGAGGCCTCACTTCGCCGTAGACTGTGACTTCCGCTCGCGCATCAGTTCGTATAGCACGCTCAACATATACGCCAATGCGATTAACTGACGCCTCCCCCACCTCGGGTTCGGGCTTATTTGAGATCAGGGCACCGGTAATAAGTGAGGTAATCACGATGACCACCAAAGGACCAATCAAGCGCTTCATATTGGCATCGCATTAAAAATAACTGACGCCAACGCTGACATTCCCGCCATCCAAAACCCCCGTTTAGTGGTACTAGCAGGGAAAAAAGAGTAACACATAGGCTCCAACAGGCGCGATTTTCGAGGCGTATTTTTCAGCACATTGCTAGAATGTGACAAACATCGGGTGACGGAAATGGGAAGCGGGACGTGGAGACAGGAAAGCACAGAGAATTCGATATCGTCGTCTACGGCGCCACCGGTTTTACCGGCGCGCTGGTAGCAGAGTACTTACATAAAGCATATGGCGACATTAACTGGGCCATCGCGGGTCGATCACAAACCAAGCTCGATGCGATCAAAAAAGCACTTAATGCTCCTGATCTTGCCACCATCGTTGCCAATAGCGACGACGTGGAAGACATGACCCGTCTCGCCGCTCAAAGTCGAGTCATTATTAGCACGGTTGGCCCCTACGCGCGCTATGGAACGATCCTGATAGAGACATGTGCGTCAGAGGGGACGCACTATTGTGACTTAACTGGCGAGCCACAATGGATGGCTTCACTCTTCGAGCGTGTTAGTGATGCCGCGGAGGAGTCAGGAGCTCGTCTGATTCATTGCTGCGGCTTCGACAGTATTCCCTCTGACTTAGGGGTCTACGTCGCACAGAAAACCATGATGGAAAAACATGGTCTTTATGCGCGCTCTGTGAGCGGCCGAATGGGTCAGTCCAAAGGGGCAGTCAGCGGCGGAACCGTTGCTAGTATCTTACTCGCCATGGAGCAAGGTATTAACGATCCGATTGCCAGACAAGCGCTGAATGACCCCTACGCGCTCTACCCTGCGGAGCTTGAGCCGGGAGACGATGGACCCGATCAGCGAGGCGCTCATTGGGACGACAGCTTTCAAAGCTGGACCGGGCCTTTCGTAATGGCGGCCATCAATTCAAAGGTCGTTCGCCGCTCAAACGCTTTGGCAAGTCTGATTTATGGCGCTGATTTTTCGTACAACGAGGCAATGCTGATGCCCAGCCGTAGCGCCGCATTGTTACTCGCTGGCGGAAGTATCATTGGTATGGCAGCTCTCGCAATTGGTCCACTTCGACGGTTAATCGCTTCGCGGCTTCCTCAGCCCGGTGACGGTCCCTCCCTCAGTGAGCGCGAGAACGGATTCTTCGAATTCTTTGTTCAAGCCCACCATCCGGAAGGTGCCTCCAAGGACGTTAGGATTAAAGTGAAAGGAAAACGTGATCCGGGGTACGGTGCGACATCAAGGATGCTGGCGCAGGCAGGATTAAGCCTCGCTTTTGATGATCTGAGTGTTGAAGGCGGCATTTGGACACCCGCCTCAGGGTTAGGTGACTATTTGGTTGAACGATTGGCGACCGTCGATATTACCTTCGAGGAGGTCGCCCTCTCACGTTAAAGCGGTTCGTAGCTGAACCGCTGCCCACCCAAAGACACCTCCACCATGAACCCCCCCTGAGACAGGGTGAAAACGGCCATGCCATTATAAAATCCTGAGCTATCGACCTCAGTAATTTCACCGTTTGCGGCGGTCACCGACGTTCGACCACCACCGCCCGTGCTAAGCTCCGCGCTAGCCCCCGAATTGAGCGCGATGGCTGCAGCATGACCGCTGAATTCAAAATTACCCGAGGTGAACTCACGCATCGACCGAGCGTCCTCGAAAAAGATGATTTGCTTGTAGACCTGCCCACCAAACTGGAAGCCGAGGCTGACCTGCGTCATTGTTGCCTCACCTATGGGCTTGCCTTCTTTGTAGACCATTCCCTTACCTTGAGCACCACCCACCAGCAAGCCGATTTTTCCTATGCTGGGAAAAATGGCATAACCGTAGGACGCATCAATATAAGAACCTGCACCTGCCTCGCGAAACGCCTCAATGGCGATTTCATTTTTATCTGCCCAGGCTGAATTTGAAACGAAAAAAACCAGCGCAAGCATCAAAGAAAAACGGTTTAACATACCCTTATACCTATGCAAAACATCTACAAATACGGACATTTCGATCATCGCCATTTCACGATGACATCCGCGACCAAAACACTGACGTACCAAGTTTACACCTTAATTAAGGACAACGTACGATGCGCCAAGTTCAAAGTACCGCAACACCTACTTCACTTCCTAGCGCGATTTCCGACGAGGCGATGGCTGTGCGCGGCGCATTATTAGATCGCGGCCTCGAAACACCGATGGTAGCCAACCACCTCTCACGAGATCAGCGCTACGATCGCATTCGCGATGCGTTTACCACCGTCATGGAAACCCTAGGGCTCGATCTTAATGATGACAGCTTAGAAGAAACACCACATCGTATCGCCAAGATGTATGTAGATGAAATTTTTTCTGGCCTGGACTACAGCCGATTTCCAAAAATAACGGTCATCGACAACAAGATGAACGTGGAAGAGATGGTGTGCGTTGATCAGATCGACCTTACAAGCACCTGTGAACACCACTTTGTCACCATCGACGGTTTCGCCAAGGTTGCTTATATCCCTAAGGAAAAAGTCATTGGTTTATCAAAAATCAATCGTCTCGTGGGGTTTTTCGCGCAACGACCGCAGGTTCAAGAGCGACTAACACAGCAGGTTTTGGTGGCACTACAAACGCTACTGGGGACCGATAACGTCGCAGTGACCATGACCGCCGTTCACTATTGTGTTAAGGCTCGGGGCGTAAAGGATGGCAACTCGACCACACGCACGACGTCATTGGGTGGTGTCTTCAAATCGGACCCTGCATCAAGAGCAGAGTTCCTGAGCTAGCGCCTCATCCTTAAAATCCGCACCGCAACACGGGCGTTACCAGGGAATCGATTCCCCTGCCCAGTCAACATAGACGAGCTCTCCGTCTGATTCCGCGCTATCGAGAATATCGATTAGCTTCGCTGCTGAAAATTCAGGGGTGAATAAGTTCCCTTCGGGAACAGAGCGCTGAAACGGCTTCGACAACGGCGAGTCCACGGTCCCGGGGTGATAGGCAACCAGCTTTGCCCGCTTATTTAATCTGCGGATCTCAATAGCCGCACATTTCATCATCATATTGAGAGCGGCTTTACTCGCTCTATAGCTATACCAGCCGCCAAGCTCGTTATCCCCGACACTTCCGACGCGTGCGGACAGCACAGCAACCCGTGGAGCCCCAGATTTGCGGATCAACGACCAAAAGGCGGCGAGCGAGCGCATTGGGAGTAATGCATTAACAGACATGATCATACCAAATGCCTCTTCACTTAGATCGCTCACTTTTCTTTCCGGCCGGATCGCATCATTCGAGAGCATGCCGTTGGTTACGACTAGCCGTGACAAAGGCAACCCTGCCGCTTCAATTTGGGCGACAATACAGGCAAGCGATGCATCACTGTAATCCGTTTCCAAGGTGTGGACATTGGATAGCTCCAATTCAGATCGGCTGAGTAAATAGACCGACAACCCTGGATCATCCGCTAACTGTTCAGCAAGTGCTCTGGCGATCGCACCACCACCGACAATGACCGCAACTGATTTCTGATCAGTAACCGACAACTGTGCCGTCCTTGCGCATTTCGGTCGCACCCGTCAGTACACCCGTTTTTGGGTCACGGCTGATTGCTTGATAACCACCAAATTTACCTGCGGTATCGTCAACCTTAACCCTGTGTCCGATTGCACGCAGTGCTTCGACCGTCTCAACCGAAACACCCGGCTCTACAAACAACGTCCCGTAGTCCGAGGCCACGCCCTCATCAGGGCTAGATCCCCCATCGTGCAAAAAACGCGCTGCATCACCCGCTTCCTGCAGATTCATGCCAAAGTCTGCAATATTTACCAAGACCTGAACATGGCCCTGGGGCTGCATACCACCCCCCATGAGGCCATAACTCATGAACGGTTGATCACCCCTTTTCAGAAATGCTGGGATGATGGTGTGGAATGGCCGCTTACCCGGCGCGTAGATGTTAGGGTGCCCATCCTCAAGCGAAAATAGCTCCCCTCGGTCCTGCAACATAAAGCCCAGACCCGTGGGAACGAGTCCACTACCCATGCCGCGGTAGTTGGATTGAATGAGAGAGACCATCATGCCGTCGCCATCCACTACAGTGAGGTAGGTTGTGTCGCCCTCGCCCTCAAGTGGAACGGCGAGATAGTCTGGCTCAATGACAGTATCGGGCTGAATGCGCGCGAACTGCCGCTTTGCGTAGCCCTCGCTAAGAAGCTCATCGGTCGGGATCTTGGCAAAGTCTGGATCAGCGAATGTGCCCGCCATACTCTCAAAAGCAAGGCGCTTTGCTTCGACCATGTAGTGGAAAATATCGGCGGATCCGCGCTCGAACTGTCGCAAATCGATTTGCTTGAGAATATTGAGCATCATCAACGCGGCAAAACCCTGGCCGTTGGGCGGCAACTCGTAAAGGGTATAGCCGTGATACTCAACACCACGTGGCTCTACCCACTCGCCTCTGTGAGCTTTCAAATCATCGAGCGTCAGATCAGCGCCAATGGCTTTGAAGTAATCAGCCATTGCCTGTGCTATCGATCCCTCATAAAACGCACTGCGTCCCTGAGTTGCGAGTGCGCCGAGTGTGCTCGCCAAATCCGGATTTTTGAAAATATCGCCCGCCTTCGGTGCTACGTCGCCGGGGAAGTAGGTTTTTGTCGCGTTTTCCTGCTCTTCAATCATGGCAGCAACTGATTGAAACCGTTTTCGGTTGCCTTCAAATCCCGCCGCGATCACTGGACTGAGTGGGAAACCGTCACGCGCGTAGTCTATAGAGGCCGCCAAAACATCGCTCATTGGCAGACGGCCCCATCGCTCATGCAGAGCAAACCATCCATCTACTGCGCCCGGTACGGTAACCGACAGTGAGCCGTGCGAAGGGATACCCACATAGTCCTCGGGAAGTTTGCCCTGGACTTTCATTGCCGCAATGGCTTTTCTGAGCTCATCGAGTGAGCGACTCATTGGCGCGCGTCCAGAGCCGTTATATCCATACAACTGCTTGGTCTTCGGATCCCACACAATCGCGAACAGATCTCCGCCGATGCCGTTGCCTGTCGGCTCCATCAGCCCTAAGGCTGCGTTCGCCGCTACAGCCGCGTCAACAGCCGATCCGCCCGCCTGCAGCACATCAATCGCAATGTTAGATGCGAGGGGCTGAGCGGTAGCGGCCATGCCGTTGAGCGACATAACGGGGCTTCGTGACCAGTCCGCACCTACGGGTCGGGCGCCCGGCCCTAAGTCCTGTGCCATGACTATTCCGGCAAACATCATGCCGGAAAAAAGTGTGGTCGATATCGTGGCCAACCATCGCGTTAATCTGTTTTTCATGGTGAACTCTTTTACCTTTTAATCCCGTCGAAATATTTGCAGTAGGACACCTCACATGTCGAGCATTAGCAAGGTCGCATTTATAGGGCTGGGCGCCATGGGCTACCCAATGGCGGGCCATCTTAAGCGGAGTGGCTTAGACGTCTGTGTCTATAACCGAACCGAGACCAAGGCATTTGCCTGGGCGGACGAGCACGATGGCCTCTCTGCACCCACCCCTGCACAAGCGGCTGTGGATGCCCAAATTGTCTTCCTCTGCGTAGGCAATGATAGCGATGTAAGATCGGTTACGGTCGAGGCTGAAGGTGTTTTGTCCACCATGACGGCTGGCACACTTCTGGTTGACCACACCACCACGTCCAAAGCGCTGGCGGAGGAGTTACACGCTGCCTGCGGTGAGTTGGGCATCTCGTTTATCGACGCCCCCGTATCCGGTGGGCAAGCAGGGGCGGAAAACGGCGTGCTTACCGTCATGGCTGGTGGAGAGGCGTCAGCCTTCGAGGTAATGGAACCCGTCATCGCAGCTTACGCGAAACACACACAGCTAATGGGCGATGTGGGCAGCGGTCAAGTCACCAAGATGGTAAATCAGCTTTGTATCGCCGGAGTCCTTGGGGGTCTATCTGAGGCATTCCACTTTGCCGAGTGTGCGGGTCTGGATATCGATGAGGTGACGCGAGCCATTCAGGGCGGTGCCGCTCAGTCGTGGCAAATGAATAACCGTGCAGGGACCATCGCTCAACGGAAATATGACTTCGGGTTTGCCATTGACTGGATGCGTAAGGATCTGGGTTTTGCTCTCGATGTAGCTCAGCAGCTGGGGCTCCACCTCCCTATTGCCGCTATGGTTGATGACCATTACGCCAATGTTCAGTCCAGCGGCGGCGGTCGGTGGGATACCTCCGGGCTCATCGAGCAGATCCGAGGGCGAACTGAGAAGACGCAAGCGGCAAAGACAGCGGAGCGGGTGACGCACTCAGGGGGCTGCCATTGCGGAAGTGTTCAATGGACTGTTGAAGCCCCTAGGATTCTAGACACACACACCTGTAACTGCTCGATTTGTGAGATCCATCACTACCAACATCTATTGGTTCCTGAGAGCCGATTCAAACTGATAAAGGGTGAAGAATCGCTCTCGCTCTACACCTTCGGTAGTCAAAAAGCGAAGCATTATTTTTGTAAGTACTGTGGCGTTAAATCCTTCTATGTCCCACGATCGAACCCGGACGGTGTCAGTGTTAATGCCCGCTGCCTTGAGATGGACACCGTGGAGGTCATCTACGACAAGCCGTTTGATGGTCGAAACTGGGAAAAGAACGCGGGCTCACTGGCCCACCTTTCGAAAGAAAGTTAAAACATGAATCGCACCGCCACTTATTGGAATACAACCCCGCTCGAGCAGTTGAGTGCTGAGGAGTGGGAATCTTTGTGCGATGGCTGCGGTAAGTGTTGCCTCCATAAGTTACAGGATGAGGAGGCTGATGAGGTTTTCTATACACGCGTCGCTTGTCGACTTCTGGATATGAAGTCTGGCAGTTGCTCAGACTACGTTCACCGATTCTCCAGAGTGCCGGACTGCATGGACGTCAGGAAAATGACTTCAGCGGAAATGAAGTGGCTACCCGCGAGTTGCGCCTATCGGCTTCGTGCGCAATCAAAACCCTTACCTGAATGGCATCCCCTGATTAGTGGGCATGTTTCGACAGGATTCAAAGACCCCTACCGTATTCGCGGCCGGATTGTCTCAGAAACTGACGTGCCAGAGGCAGATCTCGAGGACTACATTATCCGATGGATCGACGCCTAACTCAATTATGGCTGCCTCGCTAAGCCGCTGGTGGAGAGTAGTAGCCTAACAGTCGCGGGTAGCCGCTCTTGGTTCTTCGACTGAAGCGAGAATCCCACGCATCCCACACCGTGCCTTTACGGATGGCCATCACATGCCGGGGTATGACCGCTATAAAGTGGCCGTCTCGCGGGATATCAGGAAGGTATGCATTTTTGGTGATAGTCAGCTCCCAACCTTTTCCTGTGAGGTAAAGATAGTGAACCGGCGTCATCACACCATCCGCGATTGAAGGATACAGACCGCCGGTCATCTTTTTTTGCAGATAGGACAGGTCCTGCCTAACGTGATTATAAGACTGACCAGTTATCAGGCATATCGCACGGACGACGCAGTCCGCGCGGCCACGAAACCCAGCTTCTTCTCGCCCCCCATCGTGTTGTACAAATTCCAACACTGTGCGCGCCCCACCCTGTGTATTAGTGTTATTTCGAAATATCATGGTGGCTGGATCAATTTGAGGTGCTCTTGTGACAGTAAATTTTACCGATATTGAGCGCGCCCATGAGCGGATCGCACACCTCATCACTAAAACACCGCTGTTGAACTCGCCTCGACTAGATGCGATTGCGGGTCGGCGTCTCTGGCTAAAAGCAGAGCCCTTGCAAGTCACGGGTAGTTTTAAATTTCGCGGCGCTTGCAGCGCAATCAGTGCGCTGTCGAGTGAATCTTTAAGCAGGGGGGTCATCGCTTACTCTTCGGGGAACCATGCGCAAGGGATAGCCCTCGCTGCAAAGCTGTTCAAGACCCGCGCAACGATCATCATGCCTCATGACGCACCTGCGAACAAAGTTGCAAATACACGCACTTATGGTGCTGACATAGTTCACTATGAACGAGGCGTCGAGAGTCGCGAAGACATCGGAGCGGACCTCGCCCAGAGGCAAGGTCTAACACTCGTAAAACCCTATGATGATCCTGCGGTCATTGCCGGTCAGGGCACCGTGGGTCTTGAACTCGCCGAACAAATATCCGAGCGGCAGCTCAATGTATCTGCAATCTTATGTTGCTGCGGAGGTGGGGGTTTAAGTGCGGGAATTGCAACGGCTATGGCAGTAACGAATCCCGCAGTGACACTTCACACGGCTGAGCCTCTCGGATTCGATGACACCGCTCGCTCCCTGTCTCTGGGAAAGCGGGTGGCCAACAAAACGGAGCAAGGGTCGATTTGTGATGCTATCGTGACACCGACACCGGGTGAGATTACTTTCCCGATCCTCAAGGCTCTGGCAGGACGAGGATTCACCGTCAGTGATGATCAAACTCTGCGCGCGATGCGCTGCGCTTTTGATACCTTGAAACTGGTGATCGAACCCGGCGGCGCCGTCGCACTTGCGGCCGCCTTATTCGCTGAAAATCTGCCCTCATCTGATGATCTTGTTGTCATCGTTTCTGGCGGCAATGTAGATGAGAAAATTTTTGCTAGAGCGCTAACTATTAGCTGAGTAAATACCAGCAATTACCCCTGTGACAAATTACCAAATTCGGTGATCTGCGCGATCTCATCCGCCGTATCTTCAGTGTAATCAAGCGGTGGGGAGAACCGGTGCGCCGGAGCTTGATTCGAGAGTGTAGGTGCGGATACAAGGACAACCGTATCGGCGCCATCTCAACTAGCCCCCTCCGCTGGCGATTTTTCGAGAGGGAGAAAACCATGAGCGATGACCGTACCTGGGGCGTACTTGCGTCTCAGTCAGATGAGGATGCGCTTAGAAATCACATCACTGAATCAGCGGATGAATTTCACGCCGCAGTAGCGGCGCGCGAGATCCATTGGCAGCACCCTTCCTGCGGTGCGTGGCTCGCCCGCGAAAACGAAGATGGCTGGATCGGCTGGGATTCCCGCGGTAAATCTACTGGCATAGAGGGTGACTGCTGGACGCCTTGGAAGTCTGTTTTAGACGAGTCTGCAGCGCCCTACTACAGGTGGTTTACCGGTGGTCAAACAAACGCTTGCTTCAATCTTGTCGATCGCCATCTACTCTCAGACAGGGCCGAAAAAACGGCGATTATTTTTGAGGGTGATCGGTGGGATCCTTCCAAAAATAATGGAAGAGGCGGTCCGGTTACCGAGCAGCATTTCACCTACCGCCAGGTCTTTGAAGAAATCATTGCGCGCATGCAGGTACTCCGAGATTTGGGCTTGACCAAGGGAGATCGCATTGCCTTCAACCTTCCCAATATCCCAGAGCAAATTTTTTACATGCTGGCGGCGCAGCGCATGGGTGTGGTCTATACACCTGTATTTGGCGGTTTCTCGGCAAAAACCCTGTCAGATCGTATCCACGACGCGGGCGCAAAGCTCGTAATAACCGCTGATGGTGGCTACCGAAACGCGGAAGTTGTCGGCTACAAAGGCACTTACGCCGACCCGGCACTGGATAATTACATCCCTCGAGAGACCGCGCTCGCCACATTGAAAGCAGTCTTAGCAACGTATGACCTCGGTGCTTTGGCTGACACGCTGTACAGCGACGTTAGTGACGCGCTGGCAAGTGAAATAACGCTTGAAAGATCGGACGTCATGCGCGAACTCGGCGCTTCATTGGCGAGCCAGAACTTGATTGCACCGGAAATGGCCGCAGAGTTGCGCACTGCAGTAGCCCGACAGCTCGCGGACGCTAAGCACAACGTAGAGAATGTGATTGTTGTCGAGTACACCGGTCAAGAGGTGGTAGAACATGCACGAGATCGCTGGTCGAGCGATCTTGTTGCCTCCGCGAAAGCGACGATCGCAAAGCATCTCGGAGTCTCAGATTTTAAGGCTCTGGGTTCGGAAGAGCCAGCGGCCTTTTGGGCCAAGCTCAATGCAGTCCTGCCTGTCGAGAGCGTCGACTCAAACTTTCCCTTGTTCATCATTTACACATCTGGATCAACCGGTAAACCCAAGGGCGTAGTTCACACTCATGGCAGCTGGCTGAGTGGCGTTAGCCACACTATGCGCATGGTCTTCAACGCGACTGAAGATGACACGCTTTACGTCATTGGTGATCCGGGCTGGATTACGGGTCAAAGCTATTTGATTGCTGCGCCCTTGGTACAAGGCATGACTACAGTGATTGCTGAGGGCTCTCCTCTCTTTCCTCATGCAGGCCGTTTCTCATCGATTATCGAACGCTACAAGGTCACTCTCTTTAAAGCGGGCTCAACCTTCCTTAAAGCGGTAATGACAGACCCGGCAAGCGCTCGGGAAATGGCCGACTTCGACATGTCCACGCTGCGTGCCGGCACCTTCTGCGCTGAGCCAGTTTCACCGGCCGTTCAGCAATTTGCTATGGACAATATTTGCAAGCACTACATCAACTCATACTGGGCGACTGAGCACGGCGGCATCGTATTCAGTTGCCCGTGGGGCGGTTACAAGTCACTCGCAGCTGATGCAAAGACATGGCCACTCCCCTGGATTCAAGCTGAAGTACGTGTAGCTGGAGCGACAGCTGATGATGGCAGGGTGACGACATGGCGCACCGCGGAATCGGGCGAAAAAGGCGAGCTGGTCATTACACAGCCCTATCCTTATTTGGCACGCACTCTGTGGGGCGATGCAGAAAACCTATTTGAAGATAGCTGGCGCGGAGATATTGAGCGCTTTAGTGAGGTCTACTTCAATCGGTGGAACGGTGAACTTACCTACACGCAAGGAGATTATGCGCGTCAGCACGATGATGGAGCATACACACTGCACGGTCGTTCTGACGACGTGATAAACGTTTCAGGTCACCGAATTGGTACCGAAGAAATCGAAGGCGCCATCTTACGCGACAAGACACTTCGTGAAGACTCCCCCGTGGGTAACGTTGTGGTCGTGGGTGCGCCACACGATGAAAAGGGCGAGACACCGGTAGCATTTTTGGTAGCAGCTGCGGGCCGAAAGCTCTCAGATGATGACCTAGCGCGATTGCAGTCTTTGGTCCGATCTGAGAAAGGCGCTACCGCCGTGCCTTCCGATTTTCTCGTTGTATCGGCATTCCCGGAAACACGCTCCGGCAAGTACATGCGTCGAACACTTCGCTCTATCCTGCTCGATCAACCTCTAGGTGACATCTCCACACTCAAGAATCCGGAGTCAGTTGAGGAGATCCGGACAGCCGTAGCACAATGGAAGGACTTCGGTCGTTTGACTGAAGCGAGACGCGTCGTTCAGACGTGGCGCTACCTGCGTGTCGAAACCCACGAGGTCGCGCCCGGTTACTTGGTGGCACTGGTTGTGATCAGCAGCCCGCCAGTGAACGCACTGAGCGAGCGAACACTAGACGAGCTTCACACTGCACTGACACAGCTAGCTCACCAGGACGACCTATCGGCCATGATTGTGACTGGTGCCCGAAACACCTTTGTTGCGGGTGCGGACGTCAAAGAGTTACTCAAAATTGGTGAAAAAGGCGACTTGGAGTCCGCTCAAACACTGCCAAATGCGGCGCAGACGGCTTTCGCAACACTTGAAAACCTTGATATCCCGATTATTGCGGCCGTTAACGGTCCCGCCCTAGGTGGCGGTAACGAATTGGTACTTGCCTGTTCACACGTTATTGCAGCTAAGCACGCCGAATTCGGACAACCAGAAATCAATCTGAACCTGCTACCTGGTTACGGTGGTACTCAGCGTCTGACTCGTAAGCTCTTTGACGCAGATGGTGTTGACGGTGCAGCTCAGGCACTACGTATGATGCTCGACGGTCGTACAATCGACGCCGATACGGCACTTGAGATTGGCCTCATTGATGACATCGTGACCACTGAAGGACTCTCAACCGTCGAAGCAGCCATGGCGGCTCTCCGAGACCATTTTGCCGGTGGCGACGCCCTGAAAGTCACTATGGCGCGGCGTAAAAAGCTGAAAGACCAACGAGAGCAGTCCCTTGCTATCGACGAATCACTGCTGAATCACCCGGACGTAGCCCCAGCGCTACAGCAGATTCGCGCGAGTGGCCGAACCAAGCCGGTCAACTTCATCATTGACGCAATGCTCACCGGTGCACGGGATGGTCAGGCAGCGGGTCTGCGACGCGAAGCCGACTTATTTGCGCAAGGTGTCTGCGACCCTGAATGCGGTCCGGATGGCATCTCTGCATTCCTGGAAAAGCGCAGCGCACCACTGCCACCTAAACCAAAGGCCGTGCAACCTGATGCCTCTGCGGAGGAGCGTGCAGTGCTGATCGAAGATGGCAAGTTACTTCCTATGGGAGCAAGCTTCTTCCCCGGCATTACACCAATACCCGAGTACCAGCTTGGCTACGGTGTGATGCGATCACACGAGGACGGCAGACCGCTGCATGGTGATCCCGCGGTTGCGGAAAAAGAGCTGGTCTTGCCTACGCCGACACCGGGTCCCAATGAAGCGTTAGTCTATATTTTAGCTTCTGAAATGAACTTCAATGATATCTGGGCGATCACAGGCATCCCTGTCTCTCCTTTTGATGCGCGTGATGCCGATGTACAAGTAACTGGCTCGGGTGGAGTAGGTATGGTGGCCCAGTTAGGTCAAGATCTCGTCCGTGAGGGTCGTCTGTCCGTAGGCGATATTGTTAGTATCTACTCGGGTCAGAGTGAATTAATGGCGCCTGATCAGGGATTGGATCCCATGGCGGCGGATTTCCGTATCCAGGGCTATGAGCGAAACGACGGTAGTCACGCTCAGTTCCTGACAGTCCAAGGACCGCAGTTGCACGCCAAATTGCCGGGCCTAAGTATTGAAGAAGCGGGTTCGTACGGCCTAACAATGGGTACGATTCATCGCGCGCTATACAACACGCTTGCAATCGAGCCAGGAAAGCGCTTGTTTGTCGAAGGTGCGTCAACAGGCACCGGCTATGACTGTCTGCGAAGCGCACTGTCCTCCAGCTGTGCCGCGTTGGGTATGGTCTCTAGTGACAGCCGAGGCGAGCGTGTCGAGGCGGTTGGCGGGCATGCAATAAATCGAAAAGACGATCGATGGGTTGATATCTTCACCGCAGTTCCTGATGACCCTAGCGAGTGGGACGCATGGGAAGCAGCAGGCGAGACATTTGTCGCCGAGGCTCAGAAGAAAGTGGGCGGACAAATCGACTACTCGGTCTCTCACGCCGGTGAGACCGCCTTCCCCCGATCATTCCAGCTACTAGGTGCAGGCGGTGTGCTCACCTTTTACGGTGCCTCGTCTGGATATCGTTTCACCTTCATGGGTAAAGCCGGCGCCTCTACGCCGGCCGCGCAGTTCTCCAAAGCTGGATTACGAGCGGGTCAGTCATTGCTTGTCGTCTATGGTCCCGGTGCCGAGGACGGTATCGTCGACCCGGTTGCTATTGAAGCTATCGAAGTCGGTTGTCAGCGTGGTGCACAGGTAGCTGTTCTGGTAGATACCGTCTCTCAGCGCGAGTTTGTTACTTCCCTCGGATTTGGCGCACAGATGAAAGGTGTGGTCAGTATCGAGGAAATTGAGCGTCGTCTCGGTGATGAGTTCGATCCACCCGGACCATTCCAACAGATGCCAAATCCCTTCACGGAATCTGCGGCATTTAAGGAATCTGTTCGGGCCTTCTCTGACCGAACACTCAAGCCTATTGGCTCAGCGATTGCGCCCTTGTTGCGCAATACGCTTGACAAGCGCGGCCTCCCCGACGTCGTATTTGAACGCGCAGGACGTGACGGTCTGGCACTTGCCACATCGCTGGTTAAACCAAATGTGGGCAAAATTGTCTATTCAGAGGACCTTAAGGGCTCACGCTTCAGCTTCTACGCTCCTCAAGTATGGATGCGCCAGCGTCGAATTTTAATGCCGACCGCAGAAATTCGCGGCACGCACCTCAACACTTCACGCGAATTTGCAGAGATGCAAGAGCGTATTGCCGCAGGTCATATCAATATTCTTCCTCCAACAATTATCTCCATGGAAGACGTGCCAGAGGCACACCAAGCTATGTGGGAAAACCGGCATGCAGGCGCCAACTACGTCGCCATGCACGCGTTACCAAGGACTAATCTAAAGTCACGGGACGAGTTGTACCGCGCTTGGGCTATCCGCGACGCAATGGAGCGCGGCGAGACACTTACGAAGGTTGAAACAGGATCAGCAGGAGCACTCCGATGAATGATATGAGCGATATCCCCCAGGACCTGCTTACGCAGTCCATCGCTGGGCGTCGACTCGACAACAAATGCATCATCTTGACCGGTGCCGCGGGCTCTATTGGCAGCTACATCACCAGGCATTTACTGCGCGAAGGCGCAAGGGTCATGCTGACGGGTCGTGATCAGGGCAAACTTAATGACTTCATGAGCGACTTAGTCGATGAAGGCTTTGAGGAGACCTTCATGGTTAGCGCGACTGGTGATTGCGCTGATCCGGAAGTCTGCCGACAGATTGTGGCAAAAACAATTGCCGCCTTTGGCCCAATCGATGTGTTGGTCAATAACGCGGGTGCTGCAGGTCCTAAGTTCACGCTTCGCGACATCCCATTTACAGAAGCGGAGCAACGCGCGGCTGATTCCGATCAGACGATGTTCGACTCGGCGATGAATCTGTTGGGTGCGCCTTGGAATATGGCGCGTGCAGCGGCTCCGCATATGTCTGCAGGTGGCAGCATCATTAACGTGTCAACCATTTTCTCGAGAACGCATTACTACGGCCGTATTCCGTACGTGGTACCGAAGTCGGGACTTAATGCTCTGGGCAAGGGTCTCGCGCTCGAGCTGGGCGAGAAGCAAGGTATCCGAGTAAATACCCTCTTCCCTGGCCCCATCGAGTCAGAGCGCATTGAGAGCGTATTCGCGCGCATGGATGAGCTTCAGGGCGTCGAGCCAGGCAGTACGGGTAAAGAGTTCCGTGACCTGATGATTACAACCCGAACATCGGACGGCGGACTGGAGTATAAGTACCCTACACCTACAGACGTAGCATCAGGCATTGTCTGGCTTGCATCTGACGAGTCGTCCGCCCTCTCAGGGCACCACATCGAGGTCACTAATGGCATGCAGGTACCTGCGCAAAGCCGTTCTCAGCTTGTATCGTGGCCCGACAAGCGACTCGAGGATCTCTCGGGACAGGTTGTACTTATTCTTGGCGGCGATGACTACCAAGAAGCAGTTACATTCGCGGAACGCCAGATTCAAAGTGGTGCCCGAGTCATGCTGGCGTTCCGAAATCTAAAAACGGTCGGTCACGCCCGTTCACTGCTGCAAGCACGAAATCTGGACGACGTCCAGCTATCACACCTGGACCCCTTGCGGAGAGAATCGGTGGATCGCTCGATGCAGTTGATGTCGGATCATTTTGGCCGTTTGGACGGCGTAATTCTTCTGCCACAAAAGCCAAATGGTGAGTATGGGTATTCCCTGTGTACTGCAAACGATGAAGACGTTGCAAACTTCGTGCGGGACGAAGTGGTAGCACCTGTGGCCTTTGCATCGAGCTTCGCTCGCAACATGGATCGCCTATTTGCAGAAGACGAGCCACCAGCAATCGTCTACGTAACAAATCCGTCTGATCGTCACGGCAATTTGATGAACGAAATCATCCGCGCCTCAGTCGAAGCGTTGATTCGCGGCTGGCGTCATGAAGACGAGACATTGGCGAACACAGGTGATCTCACGTGGGCTGTTCAGCCCAACCAGATGGTACGCTACGACACGGAAGACGAGGAGGCGTTGACCTTCGCTGCCGATTGGGCAGCGACACTGACGAATCGGGTCCGTAAGATGGATTCGATCAATTTGTGGTTGCCACGCAGCATCAAGCGTTCAACGGGCAAGAGCGCAATGCCCTCCTCGATCTCGCGCGTACTGCCGGGATTGCATAAAGGTCGCACGGCCGTAATTAC
>CAJWEV010000019.1 GCA_913031575.1 uncultured Halieaceae bacterium
TGGAGTGGGAAACTTTGATGTCTAGATTCCAGAGTGCCGGCGAACAATCGATGGCAAACGATAAATGGCAACTTGCAAAGGAAGTTTTCAGCCTAGGAGATCATTTAAATTAATTTCCAGGCTCGGATGATCACGCCCAGTAGGTAAACACCTAGCAAGGTCGGCAGAACACGCGAGCACTCAGCGAACAGAAAACTGAAAACTTAGAGAAACAGTGACCCAAAAATATGCCACGACCAGCTGGATTTGAACCGGCGACCTCTATCATGTCAAGGCGGTCGATACACTCCATGACATGCTAGAAAACTAATAAATTAATTTGCCCTTATATTTCTTTCAGGCTTTAACTGTTGGCCGTACAGTGTTTTGCAAAGGTGTGGTCTACTTGGGCACAACTGGCGACGCAATTTTATAAACAGAGGTTTTTATGCTGGCGACGATCAATAAGAACAAATCAACGTTTCAGCAGGGCAAAAATTGGAAGGGCACGAAACATGGGTGTCTGGAGGCCTCTACTGTTACCCGAGTTATCCACTTTGTGGTAGTACTCCTATTGTTAATGGGGACCCCAAAGGCGCTTACTGAGCCAGCGAGTGCAGTTGCCTCGGATCCACGAAATATGGGTTGGATGAGGGGCTTCCCACCTCCGGCCAATAAAGTCATCAAACAATCCTCGAGCGATTATTTTACATTTCCGAAATTACGATGGACGTTTTGCAATTTTAGGCAGCTGCAGGCGAGTCGGGGTGTTAATCGGGGCTTGGACCCTATTTCACAGTTGCCGGTATCTCTTGATCCTATGATTGATGGCGTCACGTTTAGGCCCATTAATACAGACGAGCCAATGACATGGCATGACTCTCTTGATGCTAACTACACTGACGGGATTGTCGTCGTGCATCGTGGTGAGATTGTCTATGAGTATTACTCAGGTTGCCTAGATCGTGCCGGCAGGCATGGGGCTATGTCGGTAACGAAGTCCTTTGTGGGTCTGATCGGCGAAACGCTCATCGCCGAGGGTATCCTCGATGATCAAAAGCCGGTGGGTGAATATGTACCAGAGCTCATTCGGTCAGCGTTTGGAAGCGCGACATTGCGCGAAGTAATGGATATGACAACAGCGCTGGATTACAGCGAAAACTATGCAGATCCAGAGTCAGACATTTGGTTGTATGCCGCTGCGGGTAACCCGGCACCCAAACCAGCGAGCTACACAGGCCCTCGCTCTCTGTATGAGTTTTTAGCGGGTGTTGAGCAGGATGGAGAGCATGGCGAAAAATTTGTCTATAAATCCATCAACACGGACGTCCTCGCTTGGGTGATCGCACGAGCGAGTGGCAAAGACTTCATCGAGCATCTCTCAGAAAGGATTTGGAAGCCACTTGGGATGGAGCAAGAAGCTGACATGATGGTCGATAGTTTGGGGACGCCCTTTGCGGCTGGGGGCCTTTCTTTGTCGCTTCGAGATGCCGCTCGCTTTGGGCAGCTGATGCTACAAAAGGGTGCGTGGAACGGAAACCAGATAATCCCAAGCAAAGCAGTTTTTTCAATAATGAACGGTGGGGACCGCTCAAAGTTTCGTGAGGCTGGTTACGAAACACTTCCTGGTGGAAGTTATGGGAGTCAGTGGTGGTCTCTTCACAACGAGAACGGCGCTTATAGTGCGCGCGGTATCCACGGCCAGGCAATTTATATTGATCCCGCAGCTGATATGGTCATTGCGCGATTCGCATCTCACCCCGTTTCGTTTAACGCGGCTATAGACCCTAATTCTCTACCCGCGTACCAGGCAGTAGCGAATTACCTCATCGGAAAGTTAGACAAATGATGTAGCCCCACTCAAAGTTATTTCGGTGGCTATGCGAGTAAATAGGAGAAAAACGATAATGATAAACCGAACGCAAATTTTAGTGGCTCTTACGTTATTACTGGTGGGTGCTTGCTCAGGTAACAACGAGGAAGTTACCACTTCAATCCCTGAGGAGTCGGCGTCAGTGGCTTTGTTCAAGTCTGGTGCGGAGATTTCGGGTGTAAACGGCATTCACTTTGGTCCCGATGGGATGTTGTACGCGACCTCAGTGATTGGTTCGACGATTTCTGTTGTTGATACGCAGGCAAAAAAAATCGTTTCTGAATATGGTCCTGATCAGGGCGTTTACGGACCTGACGATATTGCTTTTAATTCTAAGGGCGATTTTTTTTGGACAAGCATTTTGACGGGCCAGATCGCCGGTTTTCTCAATGACGGCACGCTTGTTACGGCCGCTAACCTGGGCCCGGGCGTTAACCCGATCACCTTTTCCGACGACGATCGTCTTTTTGTTTCTCAATGTTTCTTTGATACGGGGCTCTTCGAGGTCGATCCTAAGGGCGCTATACCTGCAAGGTCCATTAGGGACGACCTCGGTCCGGGATGCGGTTTGAATGGCATGGATTGGGGCCCTGACGGGCGACTTTATGGACCACGGTGGTTTAACGGTGAGGTTATCAGCGTCGACGTTGAAACGGGCGAGTTCCGAACTGAGGCGAACGGATTTACCGTGCCCGCTGCCGTAAAATTCGATTCGCGTGGACTTCTCCACATTTTAGACACGGGGTCTGGTGATGTAATAAGGCGAGAGGCTGACGGCAAAAATACCGTGATAGCAACATTATCTACAGGACTTGATAACTTTGCTTTTGATGACGCAGATAATCTTTTTGTCTCGAGTTATGCAGACGGGTTTATCAGTAAGGTGACCTCCAGCGGCGTCGAGGAGATTTTACCGGGAGGCATATCCCATCCCGGCGGCTTGGTGGTCCACAACGGTACTATTGTTATCGCGGATATTCAGTCTGTGCGGGCAGTCGACGCAGTCACGGGAGACGATGTTTGGACCCTGAGGAACATTTTTCAGTTTGCGCCCATCGGCACCGCAACAGCAGTCGCAAATCACGGAGCAGACCTTTTGCTCACCAGCTGGCTTGATAACTCGGTTAAAGTTTTAAATCCAGATTCAGGTGAAATCACCTTAAGTTTAACGGGCCTGAATATTCCAGTATCTGCGGTGAAGTTTGGAGATTATTACGCCGTTACGCTTCATGGTGATAACACACTTTCTTTATTTAGTGATGACGGGTCTCTCTTTTCGGTGCTCTCTAACGATTTCGGTGCCCCAACGCATGTAATTACACAGGGTGATCGATTATTGGTCTCTGACCGTGGAAGAGGAGAGATTGTCAGTATCGATGGTTCTGGCAAGAAGACAGTGCTTTTGGCGGGGCTAGATTCACCAGAGGGCATCGCTATTTCGGACAATACAATCTATGTATACGAGGGAGATACGGGCGAAATTAAGCGCCACGATGCGTCAGGGACAGAGGTGATAGCCAACTTAAGTTCAGGTAGTCCCGCTGCGACCCCTGTGCAGCCACCGTCTATGGTGTTCAATGGGCTCACACTTCATGACGGAGCATTGTTTGCAACAGACGAGCGAGAGAGGGCTATCTATCGAATCCCCCTCTGATAAGTTAAATGCAAAGAGACTATTTTTTATGTCGATAACAAAATGATCGAAGGGATACGGTTTGTTTGTGGAGCGCGGCGCTAGGGATGTGTTCAACAGAGCCTCGTTCCCTCGGAGCGTGTTTGATGTGTATAAAGATAGGAAGCCTTAAAAATGAAGATTAAAAACCTTTATGCCATATCGCTACTGGCTGCATGCCTTATAGCTTGTGGCGGTAAAGACCCAAAGTCAGTCCCAAATGAAGCTGGCCGGGCTGCTGCAGAAATAGCAAAGACCACTTTTGAGGAGATAGTGGTGACAGCTGCAGAAATGGAGGGAAACCCCTTCACCCAGGAGTGGGATACACCGTTCGGTATTCCACCTTTTGAGTCGATTACGGACTCGCACTTCATGCCCGCGTTTAAGGATGCGGTTCTTGAACTGCGTGAAGAGATCGCGGCCATTGCCGATAACCCTGAGCCGCCAAATTTCGACAACACCATTCTCGCGCTTGAACTGTCGGGTGCCCAGATGAGCAAGGTTTTGGGCGTCTTTTTCAACCTTGTGTCCATGGAGATGAACGACGAGAAACGTAAGCTGCAGGCAGTGATTTCCCCCATGTATACGAGGGAGATTGATTCCATAACGCTTAACGAAACGCTTTGGGCGCGGGTTGACACGGTTTACCAGCAGCGGGACAGCTTGGAGCTTGGCGAACAGGAAGCGCGTCTTTTGCAGCTTACGCACCGAAACTTTGTTCGAGCGGGCGCTGCCCTTGATGCCGATACGAAGACCAAAGTAGCGGCGATCAACTCGGAGATGTCAGAACTGACGACGCAGTTTGCACAAAATCTGTTGAGGGCTACTAAATCTTTCAAGATTGAAATCACTGAAGAAGCCGATGTGGTCGGGCTCACCGATAATTTTAAGACCAGTATCTGGGATGAAGACAAGCAGGCTTGGGTGGTGACCCTGGATCGGTCGGTTTACGAGACATTCATGACCCAGTCGCAGAATCGCGATCTTCGCAAGCGGGCGTTTAACGGCTATCGGCTACGAGCCACCGAGGGAGACACTGATAATGGGCCTTTGGCAATCAAGATCGCACAGCTACGGGCCAAGCGGGCAGCCCTACTGGGGTATGACAATCATGCTCAATACATACTCGAGTACAACATGGCGCGCACGCCGGCGGGTGTTGAAGAGTTTTTGCTGAAGGTCTGGGAGCCAGGTCTTGCCCGTGCCAAGGAAGAGAGATCAGATATGCAGGCTATGATTGGCGATCGGTTTACTTTTGCGGGCCATGACTGGTGGCACTACTCAGAGAAAGTCCGCGCCAATCGTTTCAATCTCGAACAAGAAAAGATCAAGCCTTACTTTGACCTTGAGGCCGTTAAGGCAGGGGCCTTTGAAATGGCAGATCGGTTGTTTGGCTTAACGTTTATGGAGATTGAGGCGCCATTTTGGAACGATAAAGTAACTGCTTACGAAGTGACTGAGGCCGATGGTAGTCATCTCGGCGTCTTCTTTTTTGATATGTATGCTCGGGACTCCAAACGCGGCGGTGCGTGGATGAACTCTTTCCGATCGGGTTCTAATATCGATGGTGAGTCGATCCGTCCCATAGTGGTGAATAACTTGAATTTGACAGCTCCCCCGGAGGGACAACCCACGCTGCTGAATTTCAGTGAGGTGGAAACCCTTTTTCATGAGTTTGGACACGGCTTGCACGGCCTGATGACCAAGATCGACTACACCACGTTTTCTGGTGTTGATGGTCCTCGAGACTATACGGAATTCCCAGCGCAGATTCTTGAGCACTGGACGAGCCAGCCAATAATGCTGGGACTTTATGCTAAGCACTATGAGACAGGCGAGGTCATTCCCGAAGCTCTAGTTGAGCGCATGATGCTTGCCGCGAATCACAATCAGGGATTTGCCACGACTGAGTTCATCGCCGCAGCATTACTCGACTTACGCTGGCATATGCTGACGGAAAAAGAGGCTATGGCCATCACAGACGCCCGTGCTTTTGAAGAACAGGTGTTGCGTGGTTACGGCCTCATCGACGAGATCGAGCCCCGCTATCGCACTCAATACTTTTCGCATATTTTTTCAAGTAACACCGGTTATTCAGCTGGATACTACGCGTATCTTTGGTCAGAGATTCTCGATGCCGATGGATTCAACGCGTTCCTCGAAGCGGAAGATATCTTTGACCCCGAGGTCGCGGGGCGTCTCAAAAAGTGGGTGTATGAAGCGGGAGGGCTTATGGAAGCTGACGAGCTATATCGCAAGTTCCGGGGCTCGAATCCTGATATTGCGCCGTTGCTTCGTGGTAGAGGGTTTGCGGTTCCTACCGAGACCGAAGATTGAGATTGGTGACGTGTCGATTTAGCAAGTATAAGAAGGGCGGCTTTTTAGTGGCCCTTTTTTTATCGAAACTGATCGCGGTCATTTAGGCGATTAATTCAGAAATACTCTCTCCATCGCCCACCAGGCTCCCGTTATGCTAATTAGCAACGATCCAGGCAAGACCACAAAACGCCGATAGACCCCGTCTTTGTCATTAAAATTGTTGCGGCTCCGCCACGCATTTACTAGTGCAACTGCAAGCACAACGACGCTTAGCTGACCAATTTCGACGCCAATATTGAAGCCTATCAAAGCGCTCCAGAATTGCCCTTCGGGAAGCCCAAGGTCGCTAAAAAAGCCAGCAAAGCCCAGGCCATGGAGCAGTCCAAACAAAAAAATCACGATAGGTCGCCAACGAGGCAGTGTCTTAAAAAATAGATTTTCAATGGCAACCAGCGCAATTGATAAAGCTATGAGAGGCTCCACTATGTCTGCTGACGGAGAGAATACGCCGGCCGCTGCTAGGCCCAGCGTTATCGTGTGTGCCAAGGTAAATACTGAAATCTGAAGTATTAGTGATCGCAGGGTGGTCGAACTCAGAAAGAGCGCGAGCACAAATAGTATGTGGTCCAATCCACCGGGCAAAATATGACCTAAGCCCTCGCCAATGAAAGTTGCCAGCGTCTCAGTTACACCTAGTATTTCCCCTGAATCGGCGCGCAGTGGAGTAACTATTCGGGACCGATTGTCACCGGGGCGATCGAGTGCCATAAGTTCTTCACAGAGGGCTGGGTCCAGAAAGCTCTCTCCGGGAAGACATAGTTCGTCTTCTGGGTGAGCACTGACGGCTGAGGGCATAGCCGTCAGTATTAGGGCAAAAAAGACGTGGAGAATGTGGTTTTGAAGCGGAGAGTAAAGCATTTTGACCGGGCCATTGAATTAATATGAGTTTGGCTCATTGCAGTTCGCTGTCACCCCTAGATTGGGTAAGAAGTATTATGACAGCCCCTAGCGTATCTGGGTTGACGGCGCTCACTTCAGCATTAACGTCTGAGATTTTAGGAGCGTGAACCTGTGTTGCTAGGCGCTGCATAATTAGGCACGGCATATGTAAGCGATGATAAAAAGTTCTGAAATCAATTATCGAGAGAACTACAAGGATCAGCTAGGTTGACTTCAATCGCAATTGCCTATTATGGCCAAAATCCGGGTGGGCCTTCGGTTTGCGGCGTGGACTCAATGCGCGTCAGGTCGCGTTTTTCGGTGGGCGACCTTTACACGTCAAAGCTCTAACCACTCACCAACACACGTTCAAACGCGTCATAGATTAGGATTCAGAGGGTATTCTCATAGGGTGGCAAACTCGAGATTTTAGCGTTGGCGATTATGATTTGAATCTCAGATGTGACCAGTTAGGGCGTCACACATTATTCCGTAGACTTTACCAAGAGATGTTTCATGGCAATTAATTGGGAACCAAACGAATTCGATAGAGCCTTCGTAGTGGCAGGTACGCTTTCAGTAGATACTTCCTCCGGTCGCCGCACGCTGGGGTATAAAAGGCCCGTCTCAGTATCAGCAGACAATCAAAGAGATGCAAAAGCAAAAGTTCGAGCTATGCTTCTGACGAGGGATGGGTTATCGGAAGAGAATGTCGTAGAAGACAAGCTCGAGGTTTCTCTCCGATAAGTAACTACAAATGCCGTTAGGTTTAATGACCGAAATCATACATGCCACACAAGTTGCGATAGCAATCGTAATTGGTCTGTGGATTTATAACCGCTTCGCCAAACGTTGGACTGCCACTCTTGGTGATGACGTAGTCTCTGGCTATGTAAATGACGTTGGTTACGTGGCTAGTGAAGGCGGCGGTTCCATCCTTGTTTCGTATGGGTATTCGGTCGCAGGTATTCGTTTTTATGGTGCCTTTAGCCCCTCGATGTGGAGTGTCGCTGGAGTCTCTTGGAAAACTAGTGTGTACGAAATAGAGGATAAAATGCGGCAGGAATATCCCAAAGGCTACGAGGTAAAAGTCTTTTACTTTCGAGGCTCACCAACGGAGCATTGGTTACATAAACCTCCTTCAAAGTGGGCGATATTTTGGAAGGCGATTTGGCTTCCCGCTGTGATACTAGTTTTAACCAACATCCCTTTGATATTCATAAATCTCCTGATTTACCTACAACCTCGATAAACGCAGGTTGGAAGCCCACTATCTCTAGTTCTTCTTTCACAGCTGCCTTGCCATGGGCTTGGTTGGGATTTCAAACATAAGCGCTGAAATTGACACACTAGGGTATCTCATCGCTCTAGATTCAGGAGCAATATCCTTGGAATACGCGCAGAGACGGTCTCTTCTGTTATGTTGCAGGTCTGTAAGTTCAGAAGGAGTTAGGAATGGAGTCCGTGATCTCGCATCTACCCCTATTTACTGGTTTGAGTGCCGCTTGTTTAATACTGATTCAGGTTGCATTGATGTTTTCCGTCATCAAGACGCGAGGAACACTTAATATTTTTATTGGTCATGGTGACAATGACGCGCTTGAGAGAAAAATACGCGCTCATGGAAATTTCACAGAAAATGTGCCGATCTTTCTCGTAGGTCTTTTACTGCTTGAACTTATCATCGGTAGCGGTATTTGGGTCGCAGTTCTAGGAGCCGTTGTTGTGATTTCGAGACTTGCTCATGCGCTTGCGCTGATAGCAAATTCTGGCGTCACGGCAGGTCGGTTCATCGGTACAATTGGTACGGTGATTCCTTTGATAGCAATTGCTGCGTATTTACTCATACTGGGCGTCAGAAACCTCTAATCTAAAATTAGACGCTTATGCTAAAGGCGCGTCGATTAATGTCCCGGCCCTGGGTGCCGCTAGAGATTCGGGTAACACATGTAATGAAGGTTGAGCAGATCATGAAAGCGTTGAGCAAGGTTTTTCTATTTTCGGTGCTTAGCGTGGTAAATCTCTATGTTAGCGCTGACGACTTCTCCATAGGAGAGATCACGGTGCCTAGAGGTGAGCGGGTGTCAGGGTTCATCATTGTGCCCGAGGGTATGGACGAAGGCAGCACAATACCTGTAACTGTTGTGCATGGTGCTAATGATGGACCGGTACTCGCTCTAATTGCCGGCATTCACGGCTATGAGTACCCCCCTATCACTGCTCTACAGGCAATGAGAACGCAGGTAGATCCTGCAGCTCTAAGTGGCACCATAATCCTGGTACACATCGCCAATATGCCCGCTTTTTTGGGTCGTACGATTTATTACAGCCCCGGTGATGGTAAAAACTTGAATCGCATGTTCCCTGGCGATCCCGACGGCAGTATCAGTCAACGCATTGCCCACATCCTCACCACCGAGGTAATTGACCAAGCCAACTATCTTATCGATCTGCATGGAGGAGACGGCAATGAGGCTCTGCGGCCTTACGTCTATATGCCTGTGACGGGAAACGCTGTCTTTGACAGCAAAATAGAGGGACTGGCGGTAGCATTTGGTTTGGACCACATCGTTATGGACAAAGGGCCACAACACGCTAGCGGACTCTCGTTATTTACAGATCAAACAGCGCTTGAAAGAGGAATCCCAGCCATCACAACGGAGACCGGGAAATCTGGGTCTAACGCTCCTTATTGGGTAGGGATGGCAGAGAGAGGGATATGGAACGTGTTACGGCACCTGGACATGATCGACGAGGACGAGGTGGTTAATACAGGAATCACCTGGTTAAGCGACTACAAAGTCATAAAGAGCCCACGATCGGGCATTTTTCGCGCAGTGACCAAAGACGGCTATTCTGTGGCCGAAGACGCGGTGCTAGGTGTGCTCGTGGACTTTTTTGGGGACGAGTTGTTAACGATCCGAGCACCTTTTGCCGGGGTGGTGAACTACGTAATTAGCACCCCTCCCGTGAATGAAGGCGAGCCCGTAGCGATGATTAGCAAGGTTGTTGAGCGTTAATAGCAAGTCATATCACTTCAAAGTTATTTTTGCGGTAACCGTCGCAATTTCAACGTTACTTTGCCCCTGGGGCGGCTTTGATTGGTAGGACCAGCCAGATTCGAACTGGCGACCTCTACCATGTCAAGGTAGCGCTCTAACCAACTGAGCTATGGTCCTATGCGGGCGCTGAGTATAAGTGGTGTCTTCATTCACCTCAAGCAGTCGCTACGTCTCGTAATCTAAGTTTGTAATGCCCGCTGTAGCGCCTCCAAATCACCGGTTCCACCCATGCTGGAAGGGTCCAGGCGAACGCCTAGGGCATATTGAGGAGGAACGACTTCTGGTTCCTCGCCAGGAGCACCCGGCGGAGTGTAGTAGCCTAAGGCATACTGACCCATGGCGTAGCCTGCGAGCTCCTGTAGCGTTCGGCTTAGGTCTTTTGCCAGCTCAGGGGGACAGCTTAAGTATTGATTTTCCTCTTGCCGTAACCAGCCCAGCGCATATGTAATGTTAATGCCAATTCGGTCACCATCGCTATTGTTGGCGCCCCCTCCGTGAAATACGGAGCCAGAGTAGATAAGCACTGAACCGGCCTTCATCTCAGCTTGAGTGATTCTTTCAGGCAGAATTTCCTGGTCATCTGACCATTTTGTACTGCCAGGGACAACTTGTGTTGCGCCATTTTCAGCAGTGAAGTCGGTCAGTGCCCAGATGGTGTTGAATTGAGGCTCAAGGTGAGAAAGATGCTTACCCCAAGCCCATTTGTCACGGTGTATAGTCTGCGCAGTCTCGCCCGGCCGTATGCGGATAATCTGCGTTAGATGCAGTTGCACCCTTTCGCAGAAGGGAGATAGGAATTCACGGCATGGGCCTAGGATGCTCTCGTGCTCGATAAGTTCACGACATTTCTCTGAGCGAATCAGTAGACCGCCAGTTCGCGTGGTATGGAAGCCTGCAAAGGGGTCTTCTCCGTTACTGGTCTTATCCATGTAAGGGTCAGTCTCTTCACGTAAAGCAGCGATAAATTCGGGACTGATAACGTTGTCCAAGATGACTGCGCCGTCTTGTTCAACTGCATCCACGATCGTGCTGGCATTCGAGTTGGCAGGAAGATGCTTCAATTCTGTCATGTCTCAGATCCCCTTTAGTCCGTTATGGCGACGCACTTGATTTCGATCTTGAGCGAGGGATCCACTAGCGCAACGACTTGGACAACTGTCTGTGCAACCTCGGGAGGTTTGCCGTAAATGGCTTGTCGAGCAGCAAACAGTTCCTGAACTTGCGACATACACTCGTGCATGTCGGTAACAAACCAAGTTTCTTCCACCACGTTATCCATGGTGCACTCGAACTCCTCAAGTACCGACTCGACATGCTGGTAGGCGTTCTTCATCTGCTCGAGTAGGCTATCGGGCGCAGAACCACTCGCATCTGTACCCACTTGCCCTGCCATGTGAAGTGAATTACCGACCTGTACGCCCTGACTGAATAGATCAGCGTATGGTCCGTTTCGATACAGCTTTTTTTGAAGGCTCATAGACTAATTTCCTTTTTATTATTGATTGGTGACTGATGTTGATTCGTTGCTTTAATAAAGCTGATAAAGGCGATAAGTGCATCTTGTTGAAACTCAGCGGTGATGTGCCCTTCCTCAATAAATGATTTGCGCATTACGGCGTCGGTGACCTCAACAGCAATTTCACAAGCGCGCAGCATGGAGGCTTTCTGTTCCCAACGAGAGTTAGTGACTAGATGCTGAAAAAGCGACGCTGAGATTCGGCGATTTTGTTGGTTTACCTCGGTAAAGGATACTGGCGCGAGCGATAGAATCATCGCGACAGGATGCTCATGATAGTAATCGATGACCTTTCCGAGAAAACGTTCGACGACTGCCTCCCAGTCCTCCACGTCACTAATATCATCTTCTGTCAGAGCAGCCTCTAGTGACTCAACGGCTTGGTCGTAGAGTACTTGAAGCACCTGATCAGTAGACTCAAAGAAGTAATAAATCGAAACTCTTGAAACACCTGAGCGATTAGCTAGCTGATTAATGGACAGTGGAGAGATGGAGCCCTGTTCAATAATGATGTCGCGCGCGGCACGAAGAATCCGTTCATAGCGTGCTAGCGCACCTTTTCGAACGGGTTGAAAAACGGATCTCGGAGTCATCTATGCCGGTTGAATTCGAACGGAAATAGCAGCATATTGGAAAAAACACAAAATTCAACATTTGTTTAAAAAGGAAAATAATGATTCAAATGTTTGGTTTACGGCGGTTGAACCCAGGCACAATTGCGTCAGTGCGGCGGTGGCTTAATGCGGTCACCTTTTCTCTCGCCGTTTTATCGATCTTACCGTCATTAGCATTCGCTTCGGAGTCGATAAATGGTTCGACAAAGCCCAACATCGTGCTGGTGCTGATGGATAATCTTGGCTGGGGAGAGTTAGGTTCCTATGGAGGCGGGATACTTCGCGGCGCAGCAACACCACGAATCGACGCTTTAGCCGAGGAGGGGTTGCGACTTTTGAACTTCAATGTTGAGGCGCAGTGCACGCCCAGCCGCGCGGCCCTCATGACAGGGCGATATGCCATACGTTCAGGTAATGGCAGCGTGCCATTTTTTACCCAAGTCTATGGACTAACGCAATGGGAAGAGACTCTAGCTGAGGTTCTTGCCCGAGTTGGTTATCGGACCGGGGCGTTTGGGAAATGGCATTTGGGACATGGGCCTGGTCGATATCCGACAGATCAAGGCTTTGATGAATGGTACGGTATTCCCCACTCCAGTGATGAGTCAGCATGGCCCACCGGCGATCGCTTTCGAGAGGGTAGCCATCCGGCGGCGACACCTTCGAGCGTCTTAAGGGCCCAGAGGGGGGAAACAGCCAAAGTCGTCAAAACCTACGATTTGAATGCACGCGCTACTATTGATCGCGAAATCACAAACGAGGCGATTCGCTTCATTCGATCCGCAGCTGACGATGGAGAGCCATTCTTCGCTTACGTCCCATATACCGCGGTCCACTATCCGCTTCTTACTGAGCAAGAGTTTGCCGGCGCTACGGGCAATGGACAATTTGCGGACGTGCTAACTCAGATGGATCATTACGTAGGTGAGCTCCTCGATACAGTTGATGAGTTGGGACTCAGCCAAAATACAATATTTATTTTTACGTCGGATAACGGGCCGGAAATGTTTTTGCCAGCGCATGGCTTTAGTGGGCCATGGCGGGGCACCTACTTTACTGGGCTCGAGGGCTCACTTCGTGTCCCATTTATCTTACGCTGGCCTGGGAGAGTGGCCGAGCGATCCGTTAGTAATGAGATCGTACATCAGATGGATATTTTCACCACATTGGTTGCTCTGGCCGGCGGTGCTCTGCCCGATGATCGGATTATCGACGGTCACGATCAGTCTGCCTTTTTTCAGGGAAAGACTGCAGAGTCGGCGAGGGAGGGTTTTGTAGTCTATGTGGGTGAGACGATCTTTGGTGTCAAGTGGCGCAACTGGAAGATGATGATGAAGGAAGTAGCGCGGGGTGCTGGCGAGCCTCTTGTTGAATACACCGTCCCCCTCTTTTACGACCTACATGTTGATCCTAAAGAAGAGCACCCCATGGACCCACGAGTACTCGAAGACTTGTGGGTAAGATATCCAATGTCGGATATTCTCAAAACCCATCTTCAGTCATTGCGAACGGAGCGCCCGATAACAGCCGGCACGCCCGACCCGTACTCGCCAGAATCATGAGGTTGTCAAGCGTTCAATCAGTAGTCTCGCGTCTGCTTTTGCTTTTTGCGACAGTCGCAATATCGCTGGTTTCCCTAGCTTCTCCGGAGGATGAGCCAGACGGGATTCTCGATGCTGAAGAGCTTTACGTATGGGGTTATCCGCTCGTACAAAACCTTCGCGCACTTCGCGGGCTGGCGGCTGGCGAGCTTCCCATGTTTGGGCCCGTAGGTATCAACGAGTTTGCTCATGCTCGGCGTTTAATGGCACCCGAGGATAGATTTGTCAGTCCAAATGTGGATGTCCTTTTCTCGGCGGCCATTATTGATCTTGCAAACGGCCCGGTGGATATTGATCTACCGGACACTCGGGGCCGCTACTATGTACTACAGTTTCTCGATCCCTGGACTAATAGTTTTGCTTACCTCGGTAAGCGAAGCAGTGGTACGAGCGCAGGTGCCTATAGACTCGTTTTTCCCGGTGCAGTCGACTCAGAGCATACCGATACTGAAGACGGACGAACGGTCATTTATTCGCCCGCCTCGCTCGCTCTTTTGGTCTTGAGGATCTCAATTGCTGATGTCGAGGGCCTTGCGGAATTACATGTGCTTCAAGATGGTTTTCAGTTAAGTCCACTTATCGACAGTCATCGGAGCATAGATGACTTGCTGGGACCACACAGCAATGATGAACTGGCGTTCTGGCGACAACTGCATCGTGGGTTAATTCACTACCCAGGGCCGCCATATGATGAGCCTTGGCTTTCCAGGGCAGCGGGCTTGAACTTGGGTTTCGATAAGACGGGTCAATGGTCTGCTGATGTGGCGGCTGTCTTGCTGGCAGGACAGAAGGTTGCTGAAGAACAACTCGAAAAACTCGCGGTCCAGCGATCGACTTCCTCCAGCCGGGGGTGGGAGTCAATTGTTCATCTCTTTGATTTCAATAGGCACCTTTTTGGAACTGGCGTTGTCAATTCACCAGAGTGGGTGATAGAGGACGTTGAACAGGCTTATCGCCGTCGCATGCTTGCAGCACGAGTGGGGCTATGGGGTAACCATGGATACGAAGCTGCATTTTTTCAGGCTTGGAGAGATAAGGATGGACAACCGTTGTCCGGTTCTTCGCGATACCGTGTCGTGTTGAATCCGCCCATGCCTGCGAAGGCATTCTGGTCCGTCACCAACTACACTGTTCCAGATTTTTTTCTCTACGAAAATCCAGAAGAGATTTACGGCATCGCAAGTTATGACGAGAGCCAAAAAAAACAGGCGGGGGAAAGTGTCACGATTATTTTTAGTCACGATAAACCCGCTGAGCAATGCGGGGGACTATGGATTCCCACGCCTCCCGGTCGTTTTAGACCGCTGCTATCATTGTATCATCCAGATATTGAAGTTCTCACTGATGGTTGGTGGCCATCATCGCTCGAAAAATTAGATCCGCAGAGCTGCGAAGTGAATAGATCAATGATCCGGCAATAAGTCTTTCAATCGCTCATTAAATAAGAGCGACGCCCGATCAACGCCCTCATTATTATTCTTTGGTGCCCTCGCTGGTCTTCTTATTTCATAGGGACTCACAGGGGCGTCAATATTTAAAAGCTTTAAGGCAATAATTGAATGACAACAGTGCCAAGGCGCGGGCATGGGTTGGATTGGTGTATGCTCAGGCATAGTCGATTGTTGATCGGCTGATACGCCTAGTAAAACGAAAACAAACGAATAAAGAAAGATGAGAGGTACATCATGACTATTGGCGTTATTGCTACCATCCCCGTTCAAGAAGGAAAGAGTGACGAGTTCGAAGCTGTCTTCAAGGAACTAGCGGCGCAGGTCCTGGCGAACGAACCCGGCTGCAAGTTTTACGCGCTCAATCGCAGTAAATCCGATCCGCAGGTCTACAAGGTATTGGAGTCCTATGCGGATCAGGCGGCCTTGGACGCGCACGGTCAAACCGATTACTTCAAGGCAGCAAACGTCAAATTAGCTGCCCTGGTCGGTGGACGTCCAGATATCGAGTACCTCGACGGCGTCGAGTGATGCTTTTTCTTGGTTGCTATTAGTGCTGGCGACTGCGGCACTGGCCATTGTTCATTCACGTCATTAAATTAAGCCGTGTCATTACTTGTAGCGTATCAGTTATCCAATGCCATCAACGCTAGGGCAGGATCGTTAGAGTTTCCATAGTGAAAGCACTTGAACTGAGGGTGGGTGCGAGTGCCGTCAAGCGCCTCGAAATGGAGGGTTGGCATGCTGATCTTATCGACGGTCTTATCGGCGCATCGGGTGGACCCAAATGGCTCATACTAGGGCGGCTCGATCGGGTTATTATAAACGAGCTGCTGTCCGGGCGATCGCGACCGCTAGATGCCATCGGTTCTTCCGTTGGCTCGTGGCGTCATGCTGCTATGGCACAGCCCAATCCGATTCAGGCTTACGATCGGTTCGAGCAAGCCTACCTTTCGCAGAACTATGCCTCGACTAAACCGACAATTCCTGAGATCACCGATGTCGCTCTATGGCTGATGCGAACTCTACTTGGTGACGACGGGGAGCGCCACGTAGTTGAGCATCCGTGGCTACGTTCTCATATCGTGACTGCACGCGGGCGGGGTCTCAATGGTCGGCCCCCAGGCAAACGCCTCATCACGGGCATGGGGTTTGCCGCATTAGGTAACGCGGTTAGCCGCAGGACACTCTCTGCCTCATTTCAACGGGTTGTGTTCGCCTCGCGTAACGCGGAACCACTGACGCCATTATTCGATGGGTTTGGCACGCGCTACGTTGATCTCGCGAAAAATAATGTTTTCAATGCCTTGATGGCGAGTGGTGCTATTCCCTACGTTTTTGAGGGTGTGTACGACATCGATGGCGCGGGTAAGGGTGCTTTCTGGGATGGAGGTATTATCGATTATCACTTCGATCTGAAGCGATTACCCGAGGACCAGGTTTGGCTATATCCACACTTCAGTAGCCGCACCACGGTCGGGTGGTTCGATAAGTTTTTATCCTGGCGTGCCGACCGGCAGGTATCGGCCGACCAGCTCATTATGATTTGTCCCACTGACGAGTTTTTGGCGCAGTTGCCTTTCGGAAAAATTCCCGATCGCAGAGACTTTGGGAGGATCCCCGAGCGCGTCCGCGAGACCTATTGGCGACATTGCGTCAAAGAGTCACAGCAACTGGCCGATGAGTTCTATGAGCTCATTAACGGGCCGGACCCTCTGTCTGGCGCTATCAGGCTTTAGTCAATGAAGTACCCGGTCGAGCGCGTGAATGACGGTCGGCTTGCTCAATTCGCAAACTGCTTGAGTACGGTCTCAATGGTAAGCGTTTTAAGCGCATTCCCCTGCTCGTCGAGCATTTGCGTCAAACGGCCATCGGGCGAGTAGAGATTAAACAGCACTGTAGCGCCTTCTGGACCACCACGCTCCATATGCACATCAGTGTCTGGCATGTGTGAATAGTTGCCTACCTGTCGGGTGACCTTAGAGACTTCAACACCATCCTTGAAGGTTACGACTTCGAGAGACCCTCGCAGCACGGTGGACCTCACCTCACAGAGGTGGCGATGAAAATGGCAGTACCTCCCTGGCTCCCATCGGTATAGCAGATCGATATGGCCTTGCCCGTCATAACCTAGCAGGGCACCGCCATAGCCGATGGGGTAACTGAAGCGATCATCCGGGCCGTAGTCTTGCCACGATAACTTTTCATTGTCTAAAAGGTCGACTTTCATGTTGCCTTCTCCCGCTCACTCCGAACTCATTCGCCGTAATGCCGACTACGCCAAGTCATAAAAACCTCAGGCTCTCAGCTGCCTTTCGCACATGGCCCTGTCGAAGAGTGTTAACCCGCCTCCAGAAATAGGCATAATGCGCGGGTGATCGAATTGCCAACCACCTGCGTTTATTCTAATCCATAGACAGCCTAAAAACCTATCGCCGAAATCATGTTTGACCTTGCCATTATTCATAATGCAAAGACAGAAAATTGGTCAGTGTATGAGCGCTGCCAAGATGTTCTGGTGGCTGCCGAGCACAACGCTGTCTTATCGGTTTTGAATGAGGCCGAGGAGCGAGCTCGTAAAGACGATCTGTATGCCGTGGGTTACATCGCTTATGAGGCAAGTCACGCGTTTGATCGCAAGTTTCCGAAGCGCGACATCCATATGCCTCTCGTGTGTTTTGCCCTGTTCGCCGAGGAGACGGTGATCACATCGCTGACAGATCTGTATTCACCTGGTGAACAAACGATTGCTGACTGGCATCTCTTGGAGTCTCGGGAATCATTTGAGTCCAAGGTTGATCGTATTAAGTCTATGATTGGAGCGGGAGAGGTCTACCAGATCAACCTCACGGCTCGCATGTCGAATGAGGGGCAGGTGACCCTGGCGGATTTTGCGCGGTGGTCACAAGATATGCCGCATGCTGTTTTTATGAGTGGACCCGAGGTGACGGTTTGCTCCGCTTCTCCCGAGCTGTTTTTCGAGCGTGAAGCCGGTGTGGTGTGGAGTAAACCTATGAAAGGTACGGTAGGGCGTAAATCTGAAGCCCTAGCGGACGAGGCCAATGCGCAGTGGCTGCAGACCTCGGCAAAGAACCGAGCTGAGAATGTCATGATCACTGATATGGTGCGTAACGACCTTGCTCGCTTGTCGTCTACTGGCAAAGTTTCTGTCGATGAATTGTTTGGGGTTGAGCGCTACCCCAGCGTTTGGCAAATGACCTCAACGGTTAAAACCGAGGTATCAGCCAGCATCGCAGATATCTTTACAGCCCTGTTTCCGGCGGCGTCGATCACAGGTGCACCAAAGCACGCAGCGGTCGATGTCATTGATGGCTTAGAAGAAAGCCCACGAGAACTTTATACCGGCGCGCTAGGTATTATTAAGCCGTCCGGATTTGCCAGTTTTAATGTTGCTATAAGAACCGCCTGGAGTGATTCACGCAGTGGGAAGAGCCGGTTTGGTGTAGGTTGCGGCATTGTGTGGGATTCGGATCCTAGCGACGAGTTTGAAGAGCTGCAGACAAAAGCGCGCATACTAAAGCAGCCTGATCCCCGCTTTCATTTGTTTGAAACCATGGGTATCAGCGAAGGTAAGATTACTCGCCTCGCGCGTCATTTATCCCGGCTTGAAAATTCGGCACGGTATTGGTCTTTTAGGTTTGATAGACAGGCCGCTGAGTCATACCTTAATGAGTTAATAAGCTCTATCGATAGCACCAAACATTGGCGCTTGCGACTGCAACTCAATCGATGTGGTGCTCTTATTCATACCCTTCATCCCTTTGTTCCGGACGCAGTTGCTACCGACCGTGAATATTTACGTCTTTCAGTCTCGTCGACCCCCGTTGACTCTGGGGATCCCTTCCTCATCCATAAAACGAGTCGCCGAGAGGCCTATGAGCGGGCGGTTGCTGAGGTGCCTGATGGTGTGTCGCCACTGCTTGTAAATGAGCTGGGATGTGTCACCGAAAGTGCGATTGCTAATGTGGTGTATCAGATGGACGGCAGTTTATTCACACCGCCCATCACTGACGGCGTATTGCCCGGGGTGTTACGCGATGAGTTGATCGATGAAGGCACGGTGTCCGAACGGTCACTGCTTTTGGCGGATCTCGAGAAGGTTCAGTCATGGTGGTTAATTAACTCTTTGCGCGGATGGCGGCGTTGCGAGCTCACGTAGCCCTAATCTTTTTTAAGGACGAACCCGAACACAGGCCAGACGGTAAAGGTATCGCTTGTCAGAGAGCCTTACCATCATGACATGCCTGGATCAAAATACACATTGACCGAAACAGAAGTGTCGCGCGTCGTTGAGATGGCGTGGGAAGACAGGACGCCATTTGAGGTCATTGAGGCAACGTTCGGTTTAGGAGAGGCTGAAACCATCAAGCTAATGCGCCGAGAGATGAAGGCGAGCTCGTTTCGGCTGTGGCGTAAGCGGGTCACAGGCCGCGTAACCAAGCATCGTAAATTGCGAGGTTTCGATGTCGGGCGTGGCTACTGTCCCACGCAATACAAACGTTAGGGAGAGTCAATGCTGGAGTTTGCAAACGCACTAGTCTTAATGCTCTTAGGCGCTATGTTGTTTTTCCCCTCTGTTGTAGCACCAGTGGTGTTTACCTCACTACCTGAGGCGCAAGCAGGTGCGTTTTTACGCTCAATGTTTCCGCGGTATTACAGCTTCATGATTGTCCTAAGCCTTACCGCAAGTTTGTTGTTTTTGATGGCGACTGCCGAACCTGCCTACCAAGCAGCCGTTGTTTGTCTCTTCGTGAGTGTATCGACGCTCTGGGTGAGGCAGTGGTTATTGCCGCGCATCAACGCGGCACGCGATGCGCAGCTGGCTGGTGATGCCGAAGCGGGTCGCCGTTTTGATAGAGACCACAAGCTATCTGTCGGTATAAATGTTTTGCAGCTGATCTTGTTGGTTGGTATTCAGTTCGCCTAGCAGCCGCGAATTAGGATCTCTCTGTAGCAGTTCAGGTGCTACCCAAGCTCGCTGGCCTTCTGGACATAGCGAACGTTTGTTGGCCTACTAACGTACTTATTTTTATAACAACAATACGGGGCTATCTATGAGTAAAACCATCGAATTCATCTTTGATTTTGGCAGTCCAAACGCCTATTTGTCTTATTTCACTGTAAAAGACGTCGCTGAGCGTACAGGCGCCCAGCTCAAGATTACGCCCTGCTTGCTCGGTGGTATTTTTAAGTCGACCAATAACCAGCCACCCATGATGAATTTCGCCGGTGTCGCAGGGAAAAATGCAATGTTCATGCGCGAAATCGAGCGCTATTGCGACCGCCACGGATTGGACAAGTTTGCGATGAACCCTAATTTTCCAGTCAACACCTTGCTGCTTATGCGCGCTTGTGTTGCTTATGGTCGTGACAATGATGTAGCAACTTACGTTGAAGCGGGCGTTAAAATGATGTGGGAAGACGGTTTAAAAATGGACGATCCTGAGGTGTTCGTGACTGCCTTCAATGCTGCCGGTTTAGACGGACAGGCCTTGTTGGAATCCACGCAAGACCCCGAAGTTAAGGCAGAGCTCATGACGAATACGCAAGGTGCCGTTGATCGCGGTGTCTTTGGCATCCCCGCATTCTTTATCGGTGATGAGCAATTTTTTGGAAAAGACCACATCGAAGAGATGGAGTGGTGGTTAAATCACAGGTCTTAGTTTCCAAGTAAGCCGTTTCGAGTACCGGGAATAGAGAGGCTCGCAGAGAGAAGAGCCTCTCTCGGCAGTTGCCAACTACATTGCCGAATTAGTGTTGAGGCACCGAACAATCTGGTCCATCACAATTTTCCGATCAAGTTTTGCTACGGATTCATAAAAGTTTGCACCCATATCTGTAGAACTCAACAGGTCGAAGAACTTGCCCAGTTCTCCAGAGCTTGGAGCATCAAAGTGGACGAGTACGTCTGCAATATAAGGAACCGTTCCATTGGCTCCACTAAACAGCGGACCTGCGCCCATAGGGGTATAGGCAGAGAAGGCCACATCGAGCCCTTTTTTCTTGCCCATTGCTTCCATTGCTTCCAAAGCTTCGAGGTAGGCACTCACGTCCTTCACTTGCACCGCAATATTGCGAGCCGTCGAAGTCGCAAGGCTTCTGGGATGCGGTCGTATGACTGTGTAGTGCACACTGCCTCTGAATTCAGAAACAGAGCGATATTTTGCGACCGTGTCTTGGTTCTTCGGGTCCACTAATGCATCTGAGCCCGCCAATGCGCTCTCCATGTTGGGATAAAAGGCGTAGGTCCATCCTCTGCCCGGCTCAGTCATCCCGGTACTGTTAAAGCAAACTCCTCGTTGCACTGCGCCGCTAGCCTTAAAGAGTTTGTCGTCAGATTTAAGTAACGCTAAGTAGGCGGCTGGATCGTCGGTTTGAAAGAAAATGCTTCCGCCGGCTGGGTCTGGCTCTCTTTCATGGTCCGCTGCTATAACGGCAGATGTAGCGAATATAAAACTGTGAAATAACCAGGAATATTTTTTCATTTTTTTGTCCTCTCTTGTTATTCGGCGGCATGCCTGTGAAAAGCATAGATCATGCATCAGGCATTTTCAGAAAAATCCCAAGCTCGAGCGCCACGCCTGAATATGTTGCACGCCCTACACCGCTTATCGTTATTTGCTTGACCGCGAGCACTGGTCGGGTATGTTGCGAGGCTGTCTATTGTTGCAACGGAGAGGCCCTAGTGAAGCCGAGAGCAATTAGAAATCGCGTGACTGAGATGACTGGGGTGGATTATCCCATTTTACAGGCACCAATGGGTTGGATTGCCAGAGCGCAGCTCGCGTCCGCTGTATCGAACTGCGGTGCTGTGGGCATCATCGAAACATCTTCGGGTGAATTCGATGCCATTCAGAATGAAGTGCGCAAGATGCATGAGCTGACTGATAAGCCCTTTGGCATGAACGTGGCGCTAGCGTTTGTGAAAGGGGCGAACGTGATCGATTTCGTCATCGAGCAAGGCATCAAGTTCGTCACCACATCCTCGGGCAGTCCTGATCTCTGCACAAAAGTCTTTCAGGAAGCAGGTATCAAAGTCTTCCATGTGGTACCCACCCTCGACATGGCGCTCAAAGCCTTGGATGCAGGCGTGGATGGTCTTGTAGTCGAAGGCGGTGAGGGCGGTGGTTTTAAAAACCCGCGGCCGGTTTCGACGATGGTGTTGTTACCGCTTATTAGAGAGCGCACGGATGTACCGATTATAGCTGCCGGTGGTATATGTGACGGACCGACCATGGCGGCAGCATTTGCTATGGGGGCCGAGGGCGTGCAATTAGGCACGGCAATGTTGAGCTGTTCTGATTCGCCCGTACATCAGAACTGGAAAAACGCCATTTACGAGGGCAAGGAAACAGACACCGTTTTCTTAAATCAGCAGGGCCGGCCTGCGCTTCGAGCGATGCGCACCGAACGCACGGGTGAGCTCGAGCTGTTGGGTAAATTCCAGCCCTTTGAGCACATGGCGAATACCCTAGATCTTTATTTTGGTGGCGATCTCGAAGCCGCTATTCCGTTGACGGGACAGGTGATGGGACGAATTAATGAGGCGAGAACTGCTGCTGAGGTAGTTGAATCGACGATGACCGGGTTCCACGAGTGCCTGTCGGGTCTCAACACTTCCTACGCTTGATTGATAAGGTTCGAAGAAATCGTCACGACCATAAAGGCCGGCGCTAGCCGGCTTTTTTTACCCTGTATTAGTCGCTGCGAATCAAAAGATTCGTGGAATTATGAGGGGCGTGTTCTTCAAATAGGCTTGGTATGCCGGGTCGTCTCCCCAACGTGCGCCCGCGGTCTTACGAAGAAGTGGAATGCCGCTAATTCGAGTAAGTAACACGGCAACAAAAACTGGCGAGATGAGGAAAATCATTGCACTGCCGCTGAGGGAAGGAAGGGCCATGACTGCAACACCCGCCCACAGCAGAATTTCACCGAAGTAGTTCGGATGCTGCGCTCTGGCCCATATTCCGGTCGTAATGAATTTATTTTCATTTGCAGGATCCGCCTTAAAGGTACTCTTCTGATTGTCTGCAATGACCTCGACAGCTAAGCCCACAAGCCACATAGCGGCGCCCAAATAAAAGAGAGTGTCCAGTGCGGCTTTGTTGGGTGTCATGATCGCTGCCAGTGCCGCACCAGCGGTAAGGAATACCCAGGTACCTTGGAGTGTCCAGGTGAGCAAAAACCGGGGTGTCGATAACTTAATCTTACGGAAGCGTCGGTCTTCTCCCGCCTTTTGAATACGTCTAAACAGAAACGGTCCAAGGCGTGCTGCCCACACAATGACTACGCCAGCGATAATCTGTTGGCGTAACCCTATTTCAGCGGTTTGCTGAACCGCAAAAACCGTGACGGTGATGTAAGTCAGACTGCCAACTAGATCAAAGTAGTGCTCGGTCTTAAAAAGTCGCGCGTGGATGAGTCCAATCCACTGAACCACAAAGATACCCAGCGCCATTGCGGTCATTAGCGGGAGTCCATAAAGCGTCGAGCCTGTTTGATCGCCCATCCATGCGACAGCAAACACAACAGCGGTGATGATGATCGATGTAATAACCAGTTTAGGTCCCATAGTTACCTCGCATATTGTTATTGATCAGGGTGACTCTTTTACTGCGTATTGATGAACGGCCCGTCAACGCAAATCCGGCGCCCATCAGGTGATGCACAGGCACCGCATATGCCAACGCCACATTTTGTGGTGTAGTCGATTGCACTGAACATCTGCGAAGCCTCAACAAATTCGCGTTGTACGGCCTCTGCAGCGTGAATCATGGGCTCTGGCCCGCAGTTGTAGAACTCGGTTTGTGCCAAAGTATCGGCATCGAGGGTCTCAAGGTAGTCACGCAGTGCATCTGTTATCCGACCATTAAAGCCCGCGCTGCCATCATCGGTTGCAATGTGTACCTGGGCGATATCCTTGCACTCCTCTTTAAAATACAAGCGATCGGCACTCCGCGCGCCTGCAAAGATCTGCGCCGGTTTCTCGTTGGACCCAAAGTCACGTGCTACTTGATAGACGGCGGCCAAACCGGTGCCGCCAGCGACACAGATAATATTGGCATCATCTCCTGGCATGACCGGTGCGCCGTGCGGGCCTCTAATGTAGACATCGTCGCCTGGTTTTAGCTGGTAACAGGCGCTCGTGAATTGCCCCACGTCAATAACGGCGAGCCGTAAAGGCGAGTCAGTGAGACAGGAAAACGGTTTCTCGCCTACTCCCGGTATCCACACAAACACGTATTCGCCGGCTTGAATGTTGATGTTACCATCGAGTGTCACCACAGTGATGTCGTCACAGACGGGATCATTGGCCACCACCTTATAGGGCGCGAAGTCCATATCAAGGTCGAGGTTGAGCCCTACCTTCGCCTTATTAGTCCCCTTATCGAGGTCGGTCTGAAGCTGGCGGAAGTAGGTGTTCATGTGTTCTGTATCCATTCCACTCAAGGCAGAGCCAACGCCAATGATTGATGCTCCGGCGCTGAGCGCTGCGCGGCAATCATCGGCAGTCGACAGACCGCCGCAGCCGATGATGGGCTTGTCAGTAATCGTTTTGAGTGCGCGAATGCATTTTAAGGCTGTGGGTAGAACGCCGCTACCAGACATGCCGCCCATGCCATTACTGAGTACGGGGTGTCCGTGACTTTCTGTATAGCCGGGCCCCACCGTATTGATGGCACATAGCCCGTCTGCGCCCGCCTCGAGCGCGGCAAGGCCAATGTCCTCAATGCGATCCACATTGGGTGTTAGTTTGGGAATTACAGGCACATCGACGGCTACTTTGACCGCATTTACGATCGCCTTGACCATGTCAGGATCCTGACCCATCGCCATGCCGTAGCCCTGCGCGTGAGGACACGAGAGGTTGAGCTCAAGACCGTCAGCGACAGGTGCCAGAATTTTTGCGACGTCCACAAAGTCCTCGATACTGCCGCCAAAAATGGAGACGAGGAGGAAGCGATCTCGAGGAATGGTAAGCGATTCGAATCCCTTTCGAGCCTCCTCGGCGCCTGGGTTGGTAAGTCCAACCGCGTTGACGAAGCAGCCCGGAGCATACTGGCTGTAGACAGGCTCTCGATTACCTGCGCGCGGGACTGGACCTACACTTTTGGTGGTGATTACACCGATTTCAGGGAGGTCGTCAAAGATTCGCTGAATAATGCTGGGAGCTGTCGAGACGATTCCAGAGGGAATCGTAAAAGGACCGCTGACTGTTTTCCCGAGAAACTCTGTTTTCACCCGACTCTCCATATTTACGAGGGCCGATTATACAGCTCCGCACACCCTTGAGCCACGAACATGCTCAGTAAACAGTGCGCATTATGTCCCGCAAAATGTACGCGTAACGCGTTCGGTTGGCGTGGGTGAAGCTGCCCACAAGCGGTCATTATCCTGCCAATCGAACGGGTTTCTCCAGCGTTCAAAAGCTGCCTGTAAGTACTCGTAGTCTTGCGCTTCAGCATCCGCAATAGCAGCGGCGACATGGTGGTTTCGCGGAATCACCACAGGATTGGCCTTATGCATGCGTCCACTAGTTTCTTGCGACTCAGCTTTATTGCTTGCCCGCCGTCGCTCCCAGGCAGAGAGCCAGTCGAGCAGCCCACCACTGGGGGTAAACAGGTCTCCGATGGGTGTTTGACCGCTGTCTTTTAGCGCTTGATGAGTTAGCCACCGATAGGCGAGTGACAGATCTAGTTGATCCTCTTCTAATATTTTGAGGAAGCCATCATGAAGTTCGGTGTCCTCAGGTCGAAAACTATCCAGACCGAGTTTTGCAGCAATTCGTATTTTGTAGGCATCGGTGTACCAACGCGGAAACTCGTCAATCACCGATTGTGCATAGGCAACAGCGCGATCCTCACTGGGGTTCAATATCTTGAGCAGGCACGATGCAAGAACACTGGTATTCCAGTGGGCAATGCCGGGTTGATTGGAGAGCCGATAACGCCCCCGACTGTCGATGGCACTGAACATGGCGTCGGCTTTAAAAGTGTCGACGAAGGCACAGGGGCCGTAGTCGATAGTCTCGCCGGAGAGGAGCATGTTGTCGGTGTTCATGACGCCGTGCACGAACCCTAGGCTCTGCCAATGCGCGACAACTGACGCGATCCGCTTTACGGTCTCCTCCAATAACACTTCTGCTTTGGCGGCTGTGGATTCAGCGCTCTTTGCACCAGTAATCTCAGAGAAGTGACGCTCTGCCGCATAGTCTACCAGCTCACGAAGTCCGTCACCGTCCCGTGTCATGGCGAAATACTGGATACTCCCAAAGCGCAAATGACTCTTGGCAACGCGCACCATCACCGCGCCGGGCTCGAAGGTATTTCGAAAGACTCGATCGCCCGTGGCAATCGCAGCCAGTGCGCGGGTCGTCGGTACGCCAAGATGATGCATTGCCTCTGAGACAAGGTATTCTCGGACCACGGGTCCAACGGGTGACTTACCATCGCCTCCGCGGGAGTAGGGTGTTTGCCCGGCACCTTTGAGCTGGATGTCATACTGCTCTGAGGGACTCAGCGTCCACTCACCCAGTAAGATGGCTCGCCCATCTCCCAGTTGCGGATTGTATTCACCAAATTGATGGCCTGCGTAAACTGACGCACTTGGGCTCGTGCCTTCCAAATTAGTTTGACCTGCAAAGGCCGCCAATGCCTCTTCTGTTTTTCTCAAATCTTGCGGCCAATGTAGGTGCTCCGCGAGTACCTCATTCCAACCCATCCACTCGGGAGAACTGGCCGGTTCCGGTTTGGCGCGACTCGTGAAGCGGCTACCAAGTGCTTGATAGGAATGCTGCCAATGAGGAATAGACATCGTTACTGTATCCGCTGAAGCAGCGCCTGTATGAGATTAACGTCATTATTGAGTGTTGGCTGGGCTGTGACTTGTGAGGAAAGCCAGACGAGGGCAGCCAAGGGCATGACCGAAAATAAGCTTGCTATGATGATTAATAGGCGCATGTTTAATCTGTGTCGGTAACGACTCCCCCGCAGCAGCGTTGCACTTTGAGAGGACAACGTCTACTGGTATCTCTCTTGTTGACCGAGCGAGTCAAGGCGCTTCGTTTTCCTCGAAGCGTTTTTGGTAACGTCGCTCAACGTGTTGATCGAGTATACGCACTCTTTCCCTCCCAACCGTTGGATCGGATTTTAATTTCCAGAGCGTATCTCGAGCACGCTTGTAGGACTCCTTTAGGTCAATAATGGGCTCTGGATAGTCGATGGGCTGGAGCATTCGCTCAATGGGGGACATGAGCCACGGTTGGTGAACCAGAGGTGTTGGTAAATCCTTCAGTTCTGGCACCCATTTTCGAATGAATTCACCGTTCGGATCGTGTTCTAAAGACTGTTTGATAGGGTTGTAGATCCGTATTGTATTGATGCCGGTGACGCCTGCTTGCATTTGCATTTGCGGATAGTGAATGCCGGGTTCAAAGTCTAAAAACAGTGAGCCCAAGTGAGTTACCCCCGCTCGCCAGTCCTGCCAGAGATGATGAGTGAGAAAGCTCACCAACATGGCGCGAGACCGAAAGTTGGCATAGCCAGTCGCCTTAAGCGCGCGCATGGTCGCGTCAATCAAGGGATAGCCTGTCATGCCGTCTTTCCAAGCGTTAACAAGGTCCTCATCATTACCTCGTGGCCGCGCCGCATAGCCTCTGTTGATGTCTTCAAATTCCATCCGGCACTCCATTTCGAACTTCTGGATAAAGTGACAATGCCAGTGTAGCCGTGATTCAAAAGCACTCATTGCACGTCCCCAGCCCTGCCTGTTTTCGTGTTGCATGAGGGCTTGGTACGCCTGCCGTATGCTTAGATTACCCCAGGCAAGATAAGGAGAAAGCCGAGAGCAATGAGTTCGACTTTGCTCGGGTTTGGAGATGAATTTTTGATAGCCCCAGCCTCGGTTATTGAGAAAGCTATTGAGTACCTGTTGTGCTTGAGTGGATCCGCCGACTTGCATGTCGCTACTATGTTTAATCCATTGCCGATGCTTACTGCTGCGCAGACCAGCAAGTTGCTCTGACTCTTCGACACTGATGGACTTCATTGATCCGAGCTCAATCTGGTGTGGGTCACTGGTCATGAACCGGTGCCATGACCGATTCCAGCCTTTTCGATCACGCCGCCCTCTTTCGACTCCGTTGGTTTGAAATTCGCGCCATTCGATACCCGCTGATTGGCAAAACTCGGCTATGGCTTGGTCTCGCTTGAAGGTCAGATGGAGGCCGGTCTCTTCATAGGAAAGTAATCGAGTTATACCTAGCTTTTGATGAACTTTATAAAAGATGTCTACGGCATTACCTTCGAGCACTTCTATTCGGTGACCCAAAGCCTCGGCAGTACGCTGGAGGTCTTCGAGTGATTGACCAATGAACTGCCAATGGCGGCCACGATAATGCGGATTGCGAAGCAGTTTTGGCTCAATGAGATAAATCATCAGCGTTGGCTCATTTAACTGCAACGCAAGCTCCAACGGCGCGTGATCGGCGAATCGTAAGTCGCGTTTAAACCAGACAACGTTGACTGCCATTAGTCGAAGTTCTCTCGAATCAGTGGGTTATCGACTGGTTGCATTGTTGCCGCATCGACTAGCTCTAATTTGCCTTTGTGTAACGCGCTCATCAGCATGCGATAGGCATCACGATCGAAGACCGTTTGATGATTGTCCTGCGATGCCGTGCGCGCCGCTTTAGTATCGTCGAAACAACCGAGCCAAGACCAGTGGTTGACGAGGTGGTACTGCTCGGCAGGTTGCTTATCTTGCGGTCGTATGTTGCGCTCCACGAGGAACAGAGGTCCTGTGAAGGGCCAAGCAGCGATTCGGTCACGGTCGAGCACGGAAAGTAGACGGGCGTTGTGTTCTTCAGGGGTTTCATCTCCGGCACAGGCACCATCGCAACGTTTCAGCTGGTACTGAAAGCAAGGTCCTTTGCCCGAGTCGAGCCCAAGCATCCGCAGGCAAAGTCCGTGGTCACGGGCGTGCCGCCGAATAGCATTGTCGACGTGACGGCGGTTATGAAATAAGCCATAACTGTCTAGTGCTCGTTCGCCCCAGGGTGAGAAGTCGGCGCTGGCGGGTTGCAGGAAATTATCGCGAGATCGATTCAGATGAATGGTCCACAATTTTCTGACCTGCCGCTGACGACGGTTGTAGAGTGGCGTTTCTGCTTTGATTGCTGCGTTTTCCACAAGGAGCGCGCCAATTTCCCCTGCCGTAGATTGTGTCTCGATGCGCGAGACTTGCGACATGATGCGCTGATGTCTTCCTGGCCTTCGGCCCTCTTGAAAATGGGACTGAACGCGAGCGCGTATGTCGATGCTTTTGCCGACGTAGAGTAGGGTGTTCTCGGATGAGAAGAAACGGTAAACACCGCTGTAGGTGGGGAGTTCGTCCAGAGTTTTACCTTTGGAGGTGATGGCGATATTGGCAAGCTCTGGGATCATGCGCGCATGATTCCTAAAGACGATCTAAGGACCTAGAGCCGTCCATCTTTTGAACGGATAGAACAGGCTCCGGCGCTTCTTCTTCACCGTGATAATCCGCGTATCGTAGCGATAGTTTCAGCACCAATGCAGGGTTCATCGGTCGATACGACGCCATCCGATACTGAGGCGTTGCGGCGCGCATCGCTTGAGGTGGCTGACGATTTGTTGGTGATGCTGTCAGATGATCGAGGCAAGTACCGACTTGTCGCTGCTCCATTGTGCAGCCCCAGTGACTGGCGTTTGGAAGAAAAACTCGGTGATCAGGTAAACCCCAACTCTGATCATCTTTGTTACCGCGGTGAACGACAGTCGCTCTGGCGCCCTCGCGGTAACGATTCGCGTTCATGTTTGTAATCTCACAGCCTTGTTATCGATTGAGCCGCGTTGGACTCCTCATCGTCTGCGGTACAGACGGCCACTAACGATCTCTCTCGGTAATAAGTGATTTGATATTCTGTCTCCTATCTTTGCTACCTGGCGGCAGAAAAACCAAGCTTTAGGGTTTTTCGTACAACTAACCTCACTGGGCGAAAGCGACTCGATCATCAAGGTCAGAAACGATGAAACTCCGACTCAAAGAAATTAGGCATAAATCTAATATTGATCGCTTTGTTATCGAGTCGGTCGATTTGAGTCTCTACATTGCGTTTGTTCAGATCAATGGTCAGGAGCACCTTATTGCGGACAATACCGGTAAGCCCTTGAAGACCACCAATCTGCTTTCAATGCAGCGTCAAATTAAGCAGTTTGGAAAGGTAGAAGCAGTACTTCGTCAGCGCAGCGCCTACGATGAGATGGTGGGCAAGGGTGCTTCATCGAGCGGGGACAACACCATGGAACTGTCGCTGGGTGATCAGCCGTTGCCGGAGTGGTTGAACTAGCCCCATACCCCTCGGGCAAGGGTCGGCCAGAACTAACCGAGGTCGTCCTCATCGAGTCCGTGGCCCCATTCGCGCTTTGCTTCTAGATAACGTCGATTAAAGTCATTGACTCCCAAGACATGTTTTACCCGTGTCAGGTTTTGTACGCCCATGGCAGTGAGGTCTTCCATCTTCTTCGGATTATTGGTTAGTAGTCTCAGTGGTCTCTGCTGCCCGAAGTACTTGAGAAGGGATGCCGCATCACTAAAGTCGCGTGAGTCGTCGGGCAAACCCAGGGAGCGATTGGCCTGGTAGGTGTTTTCGCCTGCATCCTGAAGCAGGTAAGTTGCTGCCTTTGCCCATAAACCGATGCCGCGACCTTCGTGTCCCGCCATGTAAATGAGGTAGCCACCCTCGGGGTCTTGCGTGATTCGATCAATTGCGGCCTCATATTGAGGGCCACATTCGCAGCGCTGCGAGCCGAAGACATCCCCTGTTAAACAGGACGAGTGGACTCGGACCAACGGGGATTTGGATGTCGCCGCGGGACCAATCTCTAAAACACTATTGACCGCCATACTAGATGCCAGGTGTGCAAAAAGATGTTGGCCACCTTGCTCGCGAAGGTTCGATGCAAGATTTTCGACTTCAGCCAATTCGGTTGCGCGAACGGTCGCATACCACTTGGCCATCGGGTGCTCCTCACCACGCGCGAGCGGCAGAGGGATGGGACCTAGCAGGTTGACGATGCGCTGCCCCGAAGAGCCGGCACTCTCTACATCAAGCCGGTTTCCATCCGCATCGACTCGGAAGAGTTTGTTCTCGCTGACAAGACGTTCCCGTATGCCTGGCTTTAAATATGTGAACATCGATTATCTCGTGAAGCTTTTTATGAAAGCCCGCAACTCTCAGGGTAGGGCAGGCTCTTGCTGGGTAATGCAGTGTATGCCGCCACCCATGGCAAACAATACTCGGGCATCCAAATTAGTTACGTGGCGATCGTGATACAGATCTCTGAGTATCTCAAGTGCGTGCTCGTCCGACCGATCGTTGAAGGCGGGCAGCAATACGAAGCCGTTCCCTACGTAATGATTGACGTAGCTGTAATCGACCCAGCCGATGTTGTCCCTCGCCACTTGTGGCGCTGGTAGCGCACGCACTTTTAGGCCAGCTGCCTCTAGGGTCCTGTAGTGGTCCTGCCATAGCAAATTATCCGGATGGTTGGTATCGAATTGCCGGTGCAGCAGCACGGATCCGTCTGGGACAAAAGTCGCGATCATGTCGACGTGTCCGCGTGTGCCATGGTCCTGATAATCTCGCCAAAGGCCACGGTCAAACCAGATGGCACGCTCGGTACCCAATTTCTGATGCACCTCTGCCTCCACGGTGTCCTCGGTTGCCGACGGGTTTCTACCAGAGTCGAGCTGGACCGTGCGGGTGAGTAGTACGTCGCCATGACCGTTGACGTGAATGCCACCACCCTCATTAACTAATTCCGATCCTAGGCGTTTGGAACCTGTCAGCTCAATAATGTGACTGGCCACTTTAGCGTCTTGGCTCCAATCGAATTCAGTGTGATCGCCCCAGCCATTGAAAATCCAGTCCACACCGCCAAGCCCTTGCTCGCCCATGACGAACGTAGGTCCTGAGTCACGCATCCATGCGTCGTCAATCTCGAAGGCATGCAGTGTTACAGCGCTTGATACTTTTTTTTGCGCAATTGTCAGCCGTCGCGGATGGCAAAGCATGTGAACGGGCTCATGCTCCGAAATGGTGTTAGCAACCGTAGACCAGGCATCAAAGACTTCGTCGTCACTTACACCGGCTGTGTCATAAGCACTGGTCGGGAAGCCCATCCAGGTTGCAGTGTGGGGTTGCCATTCTGGCGGCATGGTCCACATGGCCACTGACTCACTCGGCCGAAATGCCCGGGATAGGGCCCATCAACCCATGCCCGTCAGACTGTCGGTGATTAGTGACTGGATCTGTTAGCTTGCCGTAGGTATCGGGCCTTCGTGTCGCGAAGAACGGAAAAAGTTGTAGCCAGTCCTGCCGGTGAGCTAGATCGATTTCAGCCACCAGTGCGACTTCCTCGTTTTCGGGTGCTTCTGCCAAAATTCGCCCGAACGGATCGGCAATGAAGCTGCCACCATAGAATTGAATTAATCCTTCCATACCCGTTCGGTTCGGTACAGCGATAAAGAGGCCATTGGCAATGGCATGTCCAACGATGACCGATTGCCAAAGCGGGCGCGTGTTGAACTGAGGGTGGTCGGGTTCTGATCCAATAGCGGTAGGGTAGCAAAGCAGATCTGCACCTCTAAGGCCATAGTTTCGCGCAACCTCCGGGAACCATTCGTCCCAACATGTCGGCAAACCCACATTGACGTCGGCCGAGTCCATCGATATCCGGTGGACGGGGTACGGGTTATCACTGGGGCCATTAGCAAAATAACAGTCTTCGAAATAGCCCTCGGTTACTGGAATATGCAGCTTTCGAGTTTGCGCTACAATCTCACCGTTGGGCGCCACCAGCACCGCCGTGTTGAAGCCGAGGCCATCATCGCGTTCAACTTGTTCGTAGAGGGAGACCTGCACAAAAACATCGTTCTCGCCTGCAGCGTCTCTCGCAAAAGCAACCGTTGGTCCAGTCATTATGTCTTCAGGTTGACGATCGTCCGATGACTCGGGTCTTTTATCCGCTGGGTACCGACTGAGTGTGAGCTCGGGTAAAAAAACAATCTGCGCCCCCGCGTGCGCACAGGCCGCGACTCCCATATGAAGTTGCCGGAGGTGATTGCCCGCATCTTCGTACCACTTCATCTGATAAAGACCAACTCGCAGTTGCCGTGGATCAGACTCCCCCGTCGCACACAGGCTAGGTTGCAGTGTTGTTGAAATGACCTGAACCATGTCGTATCTCTTATCCGTCTGTTCTTTACTTAGTCTTCGACCCGCACCATTCCAGGCGCCGCGTGCCCGTAACCGAATATATCAGAGCGCAAGGTGGGACATGACACCTCTAACTGGGTACCTAGCAGGCATTTACCGTCTTCTTAATGACTCCAACGTGCTCTCTGGGTGCAGCGTAAAGCCGCTGCAGCAGTGCGTCGCGTTCAGTAACCCAGTCCAAATACGGTTTGGGTAACGTCGTTATAAGGTGTGCCTCCAGCGCAATTAATGCCGATTGAATCTCGTAATGCCGCTGTGACACCTGAGCAGACCATCGCTGCACATCTGCGGCAAAGTACTTGGCCACCACCGTTTTTGTAATCATCCCCGCCTCGGTTGTCGCCTTATTTTTACAATACGTACCTTTGTTACTGGCCCTGCGAAGTATGTTGTCGGCGTATTCCAGGTATTTCGACTGAAGTGCAGCGGCTGCCAGCAGCTGTCCCCCTGAGTTTGCCCTTATTAGGGAGAGCAGCGGCTCGAGATCCTCGTCAGCGACAGACCAGCTGTAGTCCACAAAACGCTGCACCCGCTCAGATAGTTCCCACAGAGCCTGTGCCGAGTCACCGCTTGCTGACTCGGGGTACGACCCCAATACCATCGGTTGTCCCCAAAATTTCCGCCATTCAGGGCCGCCAAGTGTTGCCGAGAAGATTCGTGCGGGCAGATTGTTGCGTCTGAGTTCAATATTTTCCTGGAGTATGTCGGCAACGCTGTCCTCGCCTTTTCCCTTCATGAGCGTTACGCAGGCAGGCGCCAATCGCAGGAACTCCAGATCAAGGATCAGGTGTTGTGATGCCGATGCCGTCCGTCCCATCGATGTATTACGTTTGGCAATATTAGTTTGCAACTCGCAGCCACTCAGCGATAGGAAGTCTAAGAGCGATAATGAGCCGATAGGCGCCAACCATTCTGCATCGAGGTTAGAAGGGAGGTCTGCTCGTCGCAAGCTGTCGTGACTCTCTGCGACCGTGCCAGTGTCTTCAGCAGCGGCGGTACTCAGACGCTCAACATAGTTTGTGAGTCTTGCGGCACCCAGCTCGCGCTCGGCACAACTGATTAACGCGAGGCCAGCGACGAGTCCGAACCAGAGTGTTGCTGCTCGCATACCTGACTGCCTTGCCTGTTGATCCAATAACACTGATTGATGCGTCAGTGATATCTTAGTCGAGTGTCGCTTGCGCCCGCTGACGCCAGTCAGATAACGCGGTGAGTGATTCATCGGGACGAACTTTTGCGGCCCAACCGGCAAAATGTAGCGACACGAGTAGGTCGATGTCCGCCATACTGAAAGTGTCACCAGCAACGTAGTCCCGAGAAGCTAGTTCGTCATTCATGATGTTCAGTGCGTGCAGTAGTTGGCTTCTTCCGCGCTCGGCAAGTGCCGGAATTTGTTCGGTGTCCAGTGTTCCGGGGATGGCGCGACCCGCGAATGCTGGATTGGTGTTTCGGAAGAGGTCGGCGATCGCCTTGAATACATCAGTAAAGATGCGGTGACTCCAATCGAGAATGAGAGCTCGTTCTTCGTCGGACGTCCCTAGAAGTGGGCGATCCGGGTAAAGCGCTTCCAAATATTGTGTGATTGCAAACACTGAACTCAGCACGCGGCCTGAATCGAGTATGAGCGCTGGCACCGTGCCTGTGGGGACAATGACTTTGTAAGCATCGGTCCGCTGCTCGCCTTCCTGAAAGTTAACCTGCGCGGTGTCTAATTCGATACCTTTGTAGTCGATGAATATCTTGAGCCGCTGTGGATTTGGGGCAGGGTCAAAGGTATAAAGCTTCATAAAGGGTCCTATTTGAGTTGGGTCGCTGTTTAGGGCGCTGGTGTTTACTACACGAAGCCTGTTTTATCAAAGTTAGGGCTATTTAGTAAAAGCTGGGCAATAAAAGTCATTGTGATAAGCATTATCTGGACAACCGAGTTTTTTCGATGCCACTTTAGTCTGTATACTCCGCGCTCCAGAAAAACCGTCGAACGAGTTTCAAGAGCCATGCGATACCTGTTAGTCATTATATTAGCTCTTTCTGCTTCAGCTTTTGCGCAGACAGATGAACAACGCGCTGCGATTGCCGATCGAATTAAGTCATTCTCAAACGTCTGTGTTGCGGGACAGGATTGCGGTGGCGCGGCTGCCGCCGCCGCAGCGGTCGTGACACTTCCCGGTGAAGCAAAGTACGCAGTCTGTGCTGCATGCCACGGAACGGATGGTGGTGGCGGTATTGGGCCTATGCTCGCAGGACGTGAGGCTGACTACATTGTGGGTCGACTGACGGCCTATCGTGCAAATGAGACGGTCGGTGCTCAGAGTGCGCTCATGTGGGGACAGGCCGCTGCGCTGACTGACGACGACATCCAAGATCTCGCGGAGTACGTGACGAGCTTCTGATTTGTGGGTCAAGTGACTCACGTTTTCGGTCATGTTCCCGTGTGACCTCAGGGCGCTGGGTAGACACGCGCCTCAGTGTGTTCTGATTGGGAACATTCTGCTCTGCCGACAAATTTTGGTTACCGCGACTTAAGGCGCTAAATAAGCACCGACAGGGCCTTGTCCGTTGGGCTTGATGGATAAGCGGGCCATCCTGCTCCTGCCTAGCAATCCACTAACGGTTTTCAAGCTCCTCAAGTTTTTCAAGGAGTGTTGCTACTTCTAATTCCAATTGTTCGATTCGAGCGCGTGTCCGTCGCAGGACAGCCGCCTGTGCATCGAACTCATCGCGGCTGACAACATCAAGGTCTCCGAGCGCAGATCTGGCAACTGCCTTTGCATTATCTGAAATTTCATCGGCCAGCGACTTTCCCTCTTTTAGCATGCCGCCGAATAGATTCGAGACGGCTTCGCTAGGATTTGGTCTTGATGCGTTTTCGCTCATGTTTTCTCTCACGTCTTTGTGCCCGTATAGGGTAGCCGAAATCGAGCCTTCCGTACCGCATCATTTTCGAGCGTTGCTGACTTCGGCGCGCTCTTTTTTGGTGCAACAAGCGACCATAAGACTGGTTTACAGAGTCTATAATAGCGATAAATAGTTGATTTTATGGATATTAAACTCCTTTGGCGTGCCACTCGCTAAACAAGATGCATCCCAAAGCGCAGCATTTACGGTTGTTGCCCGGATCTGTCATTCACAAAGGAGAAGACAATGTCATTTAAGAAAGTGGTCCTCGCGGCTCTCTTTACAATCCCAGCATCACAGGCATTTGGCGCTGAAGTTAGCGGCAATGTCGCACTCACCTCGGACTACAAATTCCGCGGTATATCTCAGTCGGACAGCGCACCTTCCATTCAAGGCGGGTTTGATGTCGCTTTTGATAATGGGGTCTACATTGGCACGTGGGGTGCCGCGGTTGACTTCGACTGCGCGATCGATACATGCGGTGGTTTAAACGGTGGTATTGAGCTTGACTACTTCGCCGGCTTTGCGGCCGATATCAATGAAAGCGTCTCCTATGACATCGGATACATTTATTACGACTACCCGCAGGACGAAGGCCTACTAGGTGACTATGGCGAGATCTATGGCTCATTGAGCTTTGGCGATTTTGGTATTGGCATGAACTACTCGGACGAGTACTGGGGTGAGACAGGTAAGTTCACTTATACCTACGTCACCTACAGCATGGCATTGTCTGAAGGCTACGGTCTCGACTTCTTGGTTGGCTCAGGTGACTACGATGAAGCTGGTTACCTAAACGAAGCCACGGATCACATGAACTGGTCAGTTGCCCTGTCTACTTCTGCTGCTGGATTGGACTTCACTATCGCTTACGAAGATACCGATCTCGATAAGGAAGAGGCCTACGGTTACGACTGGGCCGACGCCGCTCTGATTCTAACTATTGGCAAGAGCCTCTAATTCAACACCTGATTTCAGCCATTCAGAGGGAGAAAAGCTCATGAAAATGGTAACTGCAGTCATTAAACCCTTTAAGTTAGACGACGTCCGAGAGGCGCTGTCTGCGATCGGGGTACAAGGCATCACCGTCACCGAAGTCAAAGGGTTCGGACGACAAAAAGGTCACACCGAGCTCTATCGGGGCGCGGAATATGTGGTTGATTTTTTGCCAAAAACCAAAGTCGAGGTCGCGGTCTCAGACGAGATGCTAGATCAGACCATCGAAGCGGTCTCGGGCGCAGCCCAGACCGGCAACATTGGGGACGGCAAAATCTTTGTCACGTCTCTTGAACAGTCCATTCGTATCCGCACCGGTGAGACCGGTGTTGATGCGCTCTAAGTTTAAAGGAGAGGCATCATGGAAGTAACAGCTGAATTAAGTTACGCGTTAAACACCTTCTATTTCTTGGT